>NZNM01000098.1 GCA_002694885.1 Opitutaceae bacterium
GGAGGAAATGCCAGCGTGAAATCTTCTCGTTCTAAGGATAGATTCGGATTGTAGTAAGGATCCCTCGCGATTGCCTCTTTCCAGCGATTTTGCATGTAGCTTATCGCAGTTTTGAACTCGGGGCTATTATCGGGTCCGCGGGAAGCCGATTGTTCATGCACAAGCTGAGCAAAAGGCGTAAATACTGACCGGTATCCTTTTTCAGAACACCTCAAACAAAAATCGACGTCGCTGTAAGCATTGGGTGTATTCTTTTCGTCAAATCCGCCAACTTCATTCCAGACAGACTTGCGTACAGCCAGGCAAGCTCCAGTTACAGCGCTGTAGTTGCCAACTAGAAACGCTCGATGAATGTATCCATCATCGGACTTGTGGATAAATTTAAAGGCCTCGCTGCCGATTCCTCCGATTCCCAAAACAATGCCGGCATGTTGAACGTGATCATGGGGAAAAAGAAGTTTTCCTCCAACGGGCCCGACTGAAGACCTTGCAGCGTGCATTACAAGTTCATTGAGCCATGAGCGGTTTATGACACGCGTATCATTGTTAAGAAGACAAACGATTTCTTCATTCCTCGAAGCGATCGCTAGATTGTTGATGCGGGAAAAATTAAACTCCCCTGGTATTTGCATCGCGTCAACTCCCTCCTTTTTTGCATAGTCGAGGTATTGGAGGGTTTCCTCTTCTATGGAATCATTGTCGGCAACCACGACTCTAAAATTGGAATAATCCGTATTAGTAAGCACGCTTTCAATACAGGTTTTTACGAGATCCAGGCGATCCCGAGTTGGAATAATAATAGCTACGCTCGGAGTGGAATGCCCGTATACTGGTCGCCAGTAAAACCTATCTACAGGCTCAAGCGATGCATCGACATTCTGATGCTGAAAATAATCCTCGAGAGCCTTGCGGGCTGCTTCGTGGGCGTACGATTTTTCACCGATGTCGCGAGCCGTTGACCCGGAAATAGACCGCCAGTGATAAAGAACCTCTGGGATGTGCCTTATGCGATCAGGAGAGATTTGCGCCGATAGACGCAACACCAAGTCCCAATCCTGCGCGCCTTCGTATCCAGCCCGAAATCCGCCAATATCTTTTATTGCTGATAATCGATAAACTCCGAAATGGCTTATATAGTTTTGCCCGAGGAGGAGATCGGGGTTCCAATCTGATTTGAAGTGTGGCTGCGAGCGAGCCCCGTATTCATCGATCTTATCCTCGTCGGTATAGATGATATCGGTATCAGGCCGCTGGTTTATGCAATCGGCAATTCTGGCCAATGCATGCTTGGGGATGCAATCATCGTGGTCGAGCAGAGCGACGTATTCGCCCGAAGCTAGCTTCAAAGCGGAATTGGACGCTTCGCTAATGTGGCCATTACGCTCTCTAAAGACCGCGTGAATATTTGAGTATCTTTCAGAATAAGACTCTAGGAGAGGTCTTATACTTGTGTCTGTAGAGCAATCATCGGCTATGCATAATTCCCAATCAGGATAGATTTGATCGATGACAGATTCAATTGCTGCCTCTAGCCATTTGGGCTCGGGATTGTATACGGGTAGAATGACGGAGATTAGAGGACGTCGTTTGAGCTCAGGCAGGCGATGCGAAAAGTTTCTGCAATACTCGCTTACCAATGGTTCCATACGGCGGCAGAAGTCGGTGTAGTCTCGATAAGGTTGTCCTGGAGTAGGTTCCGCTTCGATATCGGGAGTGGCAATAGCTTCCTCGACTTTAGTGGAGGCGCCGCCATTAGAATCTCTACGTCCAAGAAAATTGAAAAACCGGCTTATACCCATAGTTGATTTGCGCCTGCGAAGATCTCGTGGCGAATCCGCTAGTTGCTGATTACTAGGCGCCCGCGATCGTGTTTGCGCGTTGATACAGATCCAAATGTGAATCGAGCGGAATTCAACGGATATTCGATGTTTAGGCGACGGGGTTGCTGATCAGTTGAAGTCTGAGCTTTCAAATAAATGCTCTGCAATCATGAAGCATCGATTCCGCCCTCGGTAAGCCACGAATAGCAAGCTACTTAAGAGCTTGCATTCGCGAATCGAGATAGTTTTAGTAATTTTTTTACAAAACCATGACCAGGTTCGTTTCAGGCGCGTGGCGGCACTGTCCCAATCAACTTCGGCTGCAGTTTTTGTCGGCAGTATTGTTGTGGAGTCATTCCTTTTGTTTTGGTCAGGAGGAAGGGGTTGCCTATTGGTGATCGTTTGGGGAGGGCCCAGGAAGAGTGGAAGGCGTCTTTATGGAGCTTCATGATTCGAGCGTTTTCCTAGGTTTTGACGATGAGTTGGAGTTGGCGGTTTATTCTTCGGAGATCTATTGGAGGAATGAGGGAGAGTTTGAGTTTAGTGGAATGGCTTCGTCCCGTTCGGAGCTAGGATTTGTCCCTGTTATCGGACATGGCCGAGCTCGACCGAGTGCTGAAAGTGAACCGATTCTCGAAACCGAATGGGAAGAGTCGGAACTCCACTTTCAAGCATACTCAAACTCGAACGCTCGATATTTCCAATTTGAGTTGGAGGGTAGCGTATCAGGCGAAATGCATTTGGTTGTTGATGGAAGCGGCAGTGGGTATGGCTTGATTGTTGAAGACAGCGATTTTCTGCATGGAGGGAGAGTGATTCCTTCTGATACAGGTACCCATCTATTTTATACACGCCGTGGCGATAAACTGGAGTTTGACCTAGGTGCTGAAGAATTTACCTACGAGTTTTCAGCTGGAGAAAACGGTTATCTTCGGGTCATCGCTCCCGATTCAAATGAGAGAGACGAGGTTGCGGAGCCTGCGATGCTATCGTCAGTTTGGAATGCCTTTTAAAAAAAAGGAAGGAGACTACGCGGATGCTCTGCATTTCATTCTGGTTGGGTCCGACGCGCTTCCTGTAGTTGTAGAGGCGATAGTGACCCTAGATTCGAGGGAGTTTGGATTTGGGGTTGGAGCACCTAGCCTAGAATTGGAGCTGTACCGGTTGGACTTCAAGGAGGACTGGAATCTGATGCTCAGCTCAGGATCGCTAATAAGGATAAAGAAGTCCGAATCAGGAGAGTTCGACTATCACTTAAGCCGCCTGATGCCGGTATCATTGAGTCGCGGAACCTATTTGGTCCAGCTACGTGGATTGAGTGAGTTTTCTGCGGCAGCGGAAATCCGTGCTCGATTCGATCGAATGGATACGATTTCAGCCGTCAATGGGTCTACATTTTACCATCGCAGCCGCACATCGATGAGTCATCAGTTTGGTTTCGAGCTCTTTGGCGAAAAGGTCAAAGACGTCCTCATAAGATCTGTCGGTCCCGGATTGGAGTATTTTGAGATGGATGGACGTACCCTGAATCCACGTTTGACCGTATCAAAGAATGGATTCAAGCGATGGAGCAATGAAGATTGGGGGTTGGGTATTCAGACAGCTAGTCAGATGGCAACTTTGATGGAAAGCTCGGCGCGTTCCCTCTTCCAGGCGATAGCGAAGATGCGGTTTTGTCGCTTTCGTTAGCCAGCGGTCAGTACGAAGTGGACTCAGACCGTTCCGAAGACGACTTCGGTTTTGAGATTATGGAAGTATATGTGGTTCCGGGAACGGTTCAATAGTGAGGCGGTCTTTCATCGGGGACGTCTGACTGAGGGCTCTCAAGTCCCTCTATAGCTTCTTTCAGCTCTTTTACCTGCTTGTTGGTTCCATCTAGCAGGTTTCTAAGTTCCAGGATAACACGGTCTTGCTGTTCGATATGGCGTTCTAGGAAAGTGATCTTGGATTCAAGGCGTTCAATGGATAACTCACTCATAAGCAACAGTTAGTATTGGATTCATAGCCAGTTGAAGAAATAAAGGAATATTTAGGCAGCAGCGATTCGATCCGATTAATGCGATTGTAGGCCTCTTGAATTAGATTTTTTGATGTGTAGCAAAACAATACATGGCTCAGATCGACTCGCAGCGCTCAGAGTTCGAAGATCCAGACTCTTCGATCAGTTCATTCGATCTGCCCGAAATGCAAACCGTAGAATCCGCTGTGGAATCAACCCCGCTTTCCGAAGACGATGCCTTCCAATCGTCAGTTAATGACATGTTCGAATCCGTTGATGCTGAGTCGACTGAAGAGGAAGTGACTGCAACGGAGGGTGATGAGAAACGTTTGCCAGATAGCGAACCCAAAACGGTAGACCCGTCGGACGAATTGCTCATTCAAGCTTGTAGCATTCTAAATGAGGGCGAAACGGAAATCCCTACTCCGGAAGAATCGGATGATTATGGAGAAGAGGACACCGAGGGACTGATGGATTTCCCGGACCCGCAGTCTCTACTAGGCGAGCAAGAAGAAAAAGCGGAGTCGCAAATCAAAGGTCAGGAAGAATCGAGTGGTAGTGAAGATGTGGATGGCATGGTTTCTATGCCTGATCTTCAGTCATTAATTAAAGAGGCGAGCGACGAGACCCAGCTCGAGCCCAAAGATAAGGTTCCCAATCAAGAAACTGAAGCCTCGCCGGTCGAGATCGGCAAGAGCGAAGAGGAAGAGCTCCAAACTGAGGAGGCGCAGGAACAAGAAGTTGCGAATGAGAAGATGGAGCAACCTACTGATGAAGAATCGGCTCCGGCAACTGAGTTTCCAGAAATTGAATTCAAGGAACCTGAGGACCCCGACGAAAGCGAAACGGTCGGTGATTCGCCGCTAACCGAGACCGATGCCCCCAAATCGGATGCCGCAACGGCCGAACAAAGCATTGAGGAAGAGCATCTAGGCTCGGATGATGACGATGATCTGTTGCTGGATGACGATGCTGGAGACGATCTCTTTCTGGATTCGGACGACGGATTTTCAATCAGCGATGATGACGATGACCTAGTAGGATCCGCTAGCCAGTCAACGGAATCCGGGACGGCCAATTCCCGGTTTCATTCAAACGGACTGTCCCGAATCCGTCAATACATCACCTGGCCAGTGGCCGCAGGTGGACCGCTAGAATAGTTTTCTAGCTGAGCCGGGGATCATTTGCTCATCCCCCCACTATTTGATCCAATCATTTATTGGTTTCATAAGAATGGCTACTTAAGCAGCCTTTTTTCATAAAATTGTCTAACATTTGCTTGATTAGGGAACTGGTCTGCCGTTTAGGTGTTTAACTATCAAGACCCGCTTAGCGGGTTATTGGGGTAAAGAAGAAAACTAAGGCGGACTGTTTAGGGGTAGACAGTCCGCCGTCTTTTTTACATAATCGTTTTATTCCGCGGGTGGACATATGGGCGGTTGTGATTAGCTTGTTGGGTACATGCTGGAATCGTCATCTGGAGCCTCGCGGCGCAAATCGAACCGGAATGCAGAACGGAAAACGAAAACCTACCTATTGGATACCAATGTGTTGCTCCACGATCCGTACTGCTTGTTTAAATTCGACGACAACAATCTGGTCATCCCCATAGAAGCTTTAGAAGAGCTGGACGCCATTAAGATGGAGCAGTCTAGCGAGCGCGGGCGAAATGCCCGAAGGGTTCACAGGCTTCTGAAGGAGTTGCTTCCGGATTCAAAAACGATGCTTGAAGGGGTATCCTTGGATAGCGGGGGAAAGCTCTCTGTAGTCATTAATAAATATCTACAGGGCGCGTCTCAGGAATCGGAGCGACTGGAATCAGTCCGTTCGATCCTCAATCTCAAAAACAAGGATAACCAGATAATCGCGACGGCCTTGTTTGTGCAAGAGAATTTCCCGCCACCGGTCATTCTAGTTACCAAAGATGTCAACATGCAGCTGAAAGCCCGAGCAGTTGGCATCGAAGCAGAGGACTATCTTAACGACAAAGCTCCGGAAGAGCCTGACTATCAAAGCTATCGAAAGCTAATCGTTTCGAAGTACGATCTGCAGCGTTTCGCGTCGGAAGGCGAATTCGAATTGGATGAAAGCGCGGCCGATGGACTTGAACTCAACGACTACGTTTTACTCGTTACCGACGAAGGGAAGACGATGCCTGCCCGACTGCATTGCTCGCGGCTATTGCGAAAACTGATCGTGCCAGATTGTCTGAGAGCGCCTGGTGGAATTCCGATTCGGCCAAAAAACCTCGAACAGCAATTCTTTTTGGATGCCTTGATGGATGATTCGATTTCCTTGATTACCTGCTACGGAAAAGCGGGTACTGGAAAGACTCTCTTATCTACGGTCGCGGCTATCCAGCAAACTACGATAGACAACAGTTTGTATGACGGAGTTTCTATATCTCGCCCAGTGATTGGTGTCGGGAAGGAAATCGGCTTCCTTCCCGGGACACTGGAAGAGAAAATGAATCCTTGGCTGCAGCCCTACTATGATGCTCTTGAAGTGCTGATGCCATCGAAGCTACCAAAGGAGCCTCAATTTGAAAACAAGCGACAGCGCCGCAAGACTAAGGATCCGATCCCGGATCGAACCGAACCGACAAAGAAACCTTACGAGAAGCTGCTCGATAGTGGCTTAGTTGAAATAGAGGCCCTTTGCTTTATCCGGGGTCGATCGATCGCTCGGAGGTTTTTCATACTCGACGAAGCCCAGCAATTGACGCCGCACGAAGTTAAAACGGTCATCACTCGCATATCGGAAGGTTCGAAGATGGTTCTAATCGGCGATCCAGACCAGATCGACAATCCCTATGTCGATTCGCGAAGCAATGGGCTCGTTTATTGCGCCAATCGAATGAGAGGCCAGGCGATTTCGGCCCATGTGCAATTGACCAAAGGGGAACGATCCCCCCTAGCTGAACTGGCGGCGGACCTGCTTTGAGAACCTCAAAAGGTTTCGAAGCCGCGATATAGCCCTAGTTTGTTTGGCGATTGATGGTCTTCGTTCGTAGCTCGTTGATCTCCGGCAAGATCTTTTTCAGGACCTTTTTCTTCATTCGTTCCGTGAAAAGAATTCCATTGAGATGATCCACTTCATGCTGGATGCAGCGACCAAGCAGCCCATTGCATTCTAGCTCATGCGGAATGCCTTCGATATCCTGGTATTGGCAGCGGATCCAGTCAGTACGTTCGACATCGCCCCGGATATCGGGAAACGACAGGCATCCCTCTTCGTAAACGGTCTTCGGCGAATCGATCTTCGTTACGATCGGGTTGCACATTCCGATTGGATTAAATAGCTCTAAAGGGGGGGAGCTCCCGTCGAGCGTGTAGTCGAAATCTATTTCGATTCCGCGCAAATCGACGACGCAAAACATCAGCGCCTTGCCGATTTGCTGGGCTGCTAGACCGATCCCCTCGGCGTCGATACACGTTTCCACCATCTCGTCGAAAAGCGATTTTAGCGATTCATCGAAGTCAGTGATGGGTTCGCCCTTCTGATGCAGGACCGGTGTGCCGAAGTGAACAATTTCCAATGCCATGGGTCTTCGATTTGACCTAACCAAAACTCCGGTACAGGTTAGATCAAATCCTTTCGGAGAAAGGATTGGATGGGATTTATGCCTACTGCCACTTCAAAGAATCAAATTCGTGTCGTTCTGTCTATAGCTCTGATTGTGGTTGGCTCGCTAGCTATTTTCTTTGGCTGGTCGATTCCCTCGCGGTTCAAATCGATGCCGTTGTCGGTACTGTCAGAAGCGGGATCTCGGTCCGATTCGCTAATCGTACAAGCTACTTTAGCTTTAGAGGATGAGAATTTTGGATTGGCTGCTATGTTTTTGGAAGCATCCGAGTTGCTGGGATTAGAGGACGATGAATTTGTGGAATCAGGTCTTTCGTCGGTTAAGGAAAGCAATCCAGTGGTTTATCGCTGGGGAGCGTGGGACCCGTTTCTGGACGCAGCCTTATCGGAAATTCCTTTGGAAGCGTATTCCACCCAACCTGGGATATTGGGAGTGTGCCTGTCTAAAGAATGTAGAGAGTCGCTTGTTGGAATACTAGAGAACTCTCGTGATTCCATGGTTCAGGGTCTCCTCCAAACGGGCCGTCTAACCACGTACAAAAGGCTTTTCCCGGTACAAAGCGTCTCTGGAAGACCGCTTGAAGCAACTCTGCTCTCAATAGGCCTATTGATCCAAGGCGACCGGTTGACCTCGAGCTTCAATCGGGAGCTTCGCCGAGCAATCTTAGCAGCCAACGCTTCTGGCGATGTTGGACAACTGGAGGACGCTTATTTGAACGCGCTCTCTCTGGCCAGGGCATTGGATTGGGGGCAATTCAAAGCGTTGTTTGAGAAGATCGACAGCTTGGATACGCTTAGTCGATTGAGGTACGGATTCCATCGAAGACCGGCTGACGTTCCGATATTCTATACTGCATCGATTGTGGCGGATAGCCCAAGCGCCGTTTTGGATTATCTTGGGTTGTATGGGGATGACGGCGTCGAATTTTTGAGAACAGCGGGAGCGTTTGGTTCGGACGGCGTACGCCTATTGCTCGAGCAGCAATTGCCTCTGGATAGCGGCGAGAGCCTTGAGGAATCGACTCCGATGGAGATAAACCTGACTCGATTCAGTCTGGGGAATCCGAAGCTGTCACTCAGTATCAAGTATGCCCTTTTTTTTATAGGAGCCCTTTTACTTTTTTGGGGAGGGAGTCGCTTTACCGCATTTTACCGCGAACCTGGCTCGGCATTGCTTGGGGCGACGCAAAAAGTCTTCATATCGATGGCTTCGGTTATCGTTTTGATTATATTGAGTGAGCCTCATCTAGCCAGTGGCACCTCGACGGAAGGCTATTCTTTTAAATTAGTGATGCCCGTGCTTGCCCAAGTGGAGGGCGAGACGATTATCTTAGAAACTGAACCGACTACATCTATGGATCCTGCAACTCTACTGTCCGTAAGCTTCTTCTTTATTCTCCAGGTGCTAGTGTTCCTGATATGCCTATTGAAAGTGAGGCAAATTGAAAAAGAAGATTTGGATACATTGATCAAATTAAAACTGATGGAGAATGAGGAGAATCTGTTCGATTCAGGTCTTTATGTAGGTATTGCCGGAACGTGTATCTCTTTGGTGCTACAGGTAGTCGGTCTGATCGAAGCCAATCTTCTATCCGCGTATTCATCCAATTTATTTGGGATATTGTGCGTCGCTATCGTAAAGATTCGGCTCGTTCGGCCTTACAAAAATCGTTTGATCCTGGAAAGCCAGGAGCAATTAGCCGCGCTAAGCGGAAGAGAGATCGTTAAGTAGATCGTTATTCCATGAATAAGACACTGCTCCTGATACTTTGCGACTTTTTGTTGCTGACTCTGCTTTCCCTGGTGAATTGGGAAAAGGATGAATCGGAACCTGAGAATCTATCATCGGGCGATTCTGAAGAGCAAAGCGTTTCGACCATGGCAATGATGGAACAGGATTTATTGGATACGCTCTCCTCGTCCCTGGAAGAGGAAAAGAGGCTGCAAGATCGGGCGGAAACTGAAGCGGACAAGACTCGAGAAGAATTAGAGAAGGCAAATGAAGCTCTCCAAGCCAAGGACGCTTCTCTTGTTGAATTGCAGAGCGAATTGCAGGCCGCGGAAACCCGGGAGCAAATGCTTGCAAATGAAAAGCAAACGCTAGCCAGCGAAAAGCGAACGCTGGAAATGGAATCCGAAAGAGCGAAAAAGACGATTACGGAGTTAGAGGAAGACTATCTCGAGTTGGAAACCCAGGCAAAACAGACGGAAACTCAAACCCGACTCCTACAGCAAGAGTTGAAATCGAAACTCAACGAAATCGCTGAAAAGGAAAAGGCGATCGAGCAAGAGCGGCAGGAGAGGCGTTTAGCTGAGCAGAAGGCTCAGGAACTCAGTGTACAAGTCGGGGTGGCTGAGGAGCAGAAAAAGATGCTCTTGGCTAGTGTGGAAACCCTCAAAGGTGAAGTGGAAGCTGAACGCAAAGAGCGACAACAGCTTCAGCAGCAAACTTCACAAATGGCCGAAGGCATTACGCAACTAGCTGAACGCTCTCAGGATCTAACCGAGGAGTTTAGGTCTAGCCAGCCCGTGAATGCCAACGTCATTTTCAATCGATTTAGCGAGAATCGAATAGTCGCGCGATTTCGGTCCGAGCGGATTTACCGAGGGCAGCCTTCGGTAGAATCTAGCGAAGCGATGACGATTTTGGTATCAGACGGAAGTAGCGTGTATGCGCTTTCTCACTTCGATTCGACTCCGCTGGGGTTAAATCGGGAATCGCTCACTTACAGGCGGGTCGAGATAGAGTTGCAGAGAAAGGAAGCAAAAGTTTGGCCAAGTAAATTCGGGTTCCTGTCTCTTGATCCGCGTGTGGCGGCGATCCCCTTGTCCGGAGAAGAAACGGAGGATCTCGGAGGGCGCGTTTTTTACACGGCCTTGGATCCGTTCAAGTTTTCAGAAGCGGTCCTCGTCGATGAGAAAGGCGATTACTATGGTGAAGTGGAGTTCAAACTAGATCCAGCGACACCGGGATACGTGCGTATGCAGTCCAAGATATTCAATCGGCTATTTGGCGATTTCTCTCCGACTAGTGGTGATCTGGTTTTTTCGAAGACGAGTGAATTGCTGGGAGTGATGGTGGATAAACGCTATTGCGCATTGATCGATAATCTCCTTGTGAGGGAGGAACTAGCTTTAGGGCGACCGTTTCCACGTGAGGAGTATGACCGGGTCATGGATTCGTTAAAATTCCGCTACGAATCGCTTCCAGGAGAACTGAAATAGAAGCTTACTAATACCACTTACAAAAAGGATTGAGCAAATGGTGCTGGCTCAAAGGAGAGCAGCGCAAGGCAGCGAATCGCTTGCGACATCCTGCAATTGCGGGTTCGTATGCGATTCGCTAACGCCGCGAACTCTCCTTTGAGGTGCATCTCCTTCGGAGACGGGCGTGAAGCGATCCTGGCCGGCGTTGTTTGCTTCCACCGTGCGA
>NZNM01000099.1 GCA_002694885.1 Opitutaceae bacterium
CGATAGAAAATTCGTGGGTATCCTCGATTCGGGTGAAATAGCGAAGGCTGGCTCCTTTTGCCGAAGCAGGCACATCGAATTGATTGAGAGCCGGCCGTTCAGAATTCCGATCGTCAGCGACTGCGGTAAACTGATTCTGGAATTCCCGATCTTGATGATAGGCGATCAGTTTCAAACCGGAGCTGCCGCCATCGAAAACCCTGAGGGCTGAGGCGGAAATGTCCGTCGCTTCCGTCCCATTCACCGCAAGCGGTGCGCCATTCGCACGGTCTTCTTCGAAACGATTGGCGTTTACCTCTATCCGCCAAAGGTCCTCCACCTCGAAATCGTAGCCAAGCGAAAAGGACGATACATCGGAATTCGCCTTTCGATCGACCGATCCGCGCTGGTCTTGGCGAAGTGTAAAGAATCCGTCGGTTTCGCCGAGAATGCCGGAGAACGATAAGGACGATAGGTCATCGATTTTCGAATTGGCGAAGAGCGAAAACTCGCGTTCACCATCTGAACCCACAGTGGCCTTGGTGTGAAGTCCGAGGATGTCAGGTTGGAGCGATTTCATGGAAATCCTCCCTCCAGTGCCATAGTTCCCCCAAGACTCGCTATCGCTGGATGGGCGAATATTTACGGACGATAGGGCGGAGGGTTGATATCGTTGCCAATAAATCCAACCTCCGAAGGGATCGTTTTGGGGAACATCGTCTAGAGTGACAATCGATCGCGATGTTGAGTTAATGCCCAAATTTCGAAGCCGTACACCCTGAGTGGTTGGGTGGGCAGCTCGGGCAGGTGTTGTTCGGAAGGCGGCGTACCCCGGGTATTGAACGAGAGCTTCGGAAAGATCTTTAATTCCGATTCGAGCTCCACCTAGGAGCGCGTTGCTGATGGTTCTCCCGGAATTTGATGAAACAAATTCGGATGGCTGCACTAGCCGATCTGCATAGATTTCGAGAGGCGCTAGCTCTTCAGTGGGCAAGGCTACCTGAGCTTTAGAGAAATTGGCGTAACTGACGATGAACGTCGCTAGCAAAACGTGTTTGTTAAAGAAACGATAAACCATTGGTATACTCTCGTAGTTTGATGGCGCCTAATCTGCCATAAGCTGTTCCTGGTAACAAGAATAGTTGGCAACGCGACCTAGTCGAAGGAAGGGTTTATCTTCAATAGACTGTCCGTCAATTGGTAAAACGGGTGATCGAAGGCTCCATCGTAGAGTCAATTATTGGTGGATTGCAGCCAAAAGCCGGGCGTTTTGCGCCGATTCAGCTTAGGTCGGCCACTCGATTGTTAAATTAGCATATAAGTAGAATGAGAGGAATCAGAATCAATCTTACCAGCGTATTCGCAATCGTCGTTGCTATTGCAGCTACGCTAGTCACGGCAAATTAAGCTGACTACGACGCTTCCTCCGTTGAATGGAAACTAGATGCCGGTTTGGAAAACGACCGATTCGACAAGGCTGTCGAGGAGCGTCGCAAAGAGGGCATGCGAGTCGTGGATATGGAGCAGTATTCTTCGGGCAGAAGTACCAAGCAGGCTGCCCTCTGGGTCAAAGCGATGCCGAGCGACGAGTGGGATCACAAGCGCGAGCTCACGGTTGTCGAGTTCAAGGAAGCGCATGAAAAGAATTAAGCGCGGTTTCGTTCCGGTTGATATCGAAGTGGATCGCGTGGGGCGGACATTGAATTTCGGAGGCGTTTGGCTGAAGAGCAACGAAGGATTCATAACCGAGATGAAGTTCGGAATGAACGGCCTTATGTTTTCCAACTTCTATGGCGAAATGGCGGATCGGGACTTTCGTCTGATCGATTTCGAAGCTTACGAAGCAAACGGCAAAACGCTCTATGCCACGATTTGGAAACCCAAGGTCGACAACGAGGAAGTGAGGGTTTATCGAGGCCTATCTAAAGAGGAATTTGGGAGCGTTTCAGCGATAATGGAAAAAGAGGGATTTCGCTTAGCGGATATCGAAGGGTATTCTGTAGATGGAGATCTGAAATTCGCATGCGAGTGGGTTGTCTTGGAAGAAAAGCAAGATGCCAAATTCGCCTATCACATGCTTGCCGATGAATTTTATCAAAAGAACGCCACTATGAAGATGGAAGGCTATCGTTTGACTGACATCGAAGCTTACCTCGCTCAACGCGGCGAACTGCGCTATGTAGGAAGTGGGGCTACGTTGGAAAAACGTGTTGAAGTAGAGCCTGATAAGAACCGGAATCGAGGCATATTCAAGCGACCAGGCTGAGGATGCTGACCGCTCGTTTGGCCTGGTTCTATCCGTTGGTCAGACAGATTGAAGTTTTTTGAAAGGGGGCTCGCTTTGGATGAGCCCCTTTTCATGTACTTGGGAACGGGGCATTTATTGAATTGCTCTCGACCGGTTGATGGCTCCTTTTGGGCCGATGCCTTACGAGCTGTGGCAATGGATATTCTTCGCGATCGCCGCGATCATCATAGGAATGAGCAAGTGCGGCATACCGGGACTAGGTATTCTTAATGTAGCGATTTTCCAGAACGTATTGCTTGCTAAGGATGCCACCGGATTTGGGTTGCCCCTCTTGGTCGTGGGCGATTTCTGCGCTGTCATAGCTTTCCGGAAACATGCGGAATGGAAACAAGTTTTTCGCTTGATCCCGTTTGCAGCGGTAGGGGTGGTCATCGGGTTCTTTGTTTTGGGATCCATTGACAATGGCCAGGCACGGCTCTTAATTGGAGCATCCCTAGTGATCATGATTGTCCTGCACGTCGCGAACCGAAGCTCCAAAGGACCGAATGAATCCGGTTTACTCTCGAGAAGTTTTGCTCCGATTATTGGTGGTATGGCCGGTTTTGTCTCGATGATCGCGAATGCTGCTGGTCCCTTGATGAATTTGTATTTGCTCGCGATGCGCATGCCGAAAATGGCATTCCTAGGAACAAGCGTTTATTTCTTCACATTGCTCAATCTGTTTAAAATCCCGTTTCTTGTGTCGATCGACATCATCACTTGGGAAAGCGCAATGGCCAATGTTCGACTCGTTCCGTTTGTAGTTGTGGGCGCCTTCGCTGGATACTATTTCGCTCGGAAAGTGAATCAGGAATGGTTCGAGCGCACTGCGTTTTGGCTAACCATTGTTGCTGTGGGCTATATGATTTGGAATGCCATTGAGGAGGTTTGGCGCATGTATCATGCCTAGGAAGAGCGCCAGACAGTTGTGGGCTGACAAGCTCAAGGGAAAATCGACAGAGGGAACGCGTTCGAAAAGATTGCCGGTAAGCGGGACGCCCTTTAAAGGTTCCGTTCTGGGTATCGATCCCAGCTTGCGTGGTACGGGTCTAGCGGTAGTTGAAATTTTGGGTCAGAATAGAAGGACTCTGCTCCATAGCAGGACGGTACGTATTAAGCCTTCCGTTTCTATGTTCGAATGCCTTGGGAGAATAAACAAAAACGTGTCAGATATTTTAAATACATACACTATAGAAGCGGTGGCTGTGGAGCAAACAATATACGTTCAGAATTTTCAAACGGCTCAAGTGCTGGGGGCGGCTAGAGGCGCTGCCATAGCTGCAGCGGCTGTATTGGGAAAACCCATTTACGAGTATGCGCCGCTAAGAGTTAAACAGGCTGTCGTTGGCGCGGGAAGGGCTAGCAAAGAGCAGGTTGCTAAAACCGTTATGGGCTTAATGGGTATGAGCGGCGTTTTGGAGCATGATCAATCCGATGCGGCGGCAGTAGCCCTTTGTCATGCCTTTACTTCATTCGAAGATTAGACCCGCTAGCTGCTTTTGCCAATATTCCGATCGTAGATCGCGTATGAGAGATCCTCTTCTTCGATTGTGGCGACTTGTCCATTCACGAATTCATGAGCTCGCTTATTCTCCGCATCGGGATCGCAGATAGATCTCAAATCGTTTTCCAGTTCGTTGGCGACTCTTGGTTCAGCATCGTAAAGGTTGTCGAGTTCATCCGGATCGTTGCTCAGATTGAACAACTGGTGAGGCGCATTGAAATGGTAAATCAATTTCCATTCACCTTTCCGGACCATGAATGCGCTCTCTGAAGCGCCGTGACCATGGTATTCTGAAAAAGCGAAGGTTTCTGGCTCATCGTTACTGATTTCGCTCAAGGCTCGTCCCTTCATGCCCTCTGGTATAGTGGCTCCAGTCGATTTGAAAAACTCGGCTTGAACGTCGAGCAAATTCACGGGCGTCTTTATGATTCCCCTATTGCCGAAATCGGGACCAGTAGCGATAATCGGGATACGGGCGGAATCTTCGTAGAGAGAACACTTCCACCACATTCCAAATTTCCCTAGCATTTCGCCGTGATCGGAAGCGTAGATGAGGTTTGTAGATCCAGAAATCCCAGCATTCTCGAGCGCCTTCATGATGCGACCAAGTTGCTGGTCCACATAGTCGACGCAGGCGTAGTATCCGCGGCGCAGACCGCGAACGGCTTCTTCCGGAAATGCTTCTACTTGAAAGTGCTTCTTCTGTTCGATTGACCTAGGATGCTGAGCAGACTCTTCTTCAGTTCCGTATTTAGGGAGATCCTCCGCGAATGCGTATTTGTCCCAAGTGTTGTGGTGGCAATAGTGGGGGAAATGGGGCGCCAGGATATTGATGGCCATCGCGAAGGGCTTGCCAATTCCGCTCGCCTTAGTCTCCAGCCAATGGATCGCGTTTTCTATGGCGCAGTCGTCATGTGGATACGGATCGTTTTTGGGTCCAAACTGCCAGCATCGTTCATTGGCCCCGTGGCGAATCGCCATCGGGTTCCTTGAAATATTGGTGTCTCCGGGAAAAGCGCGGTCGCCAGTGACAATCTCTTCGCTGTATCCAAGGTCTGACGATGGTGCGAAGGCGTCAACTTTCCCTACCATAACGGAATGTACGCCTTGGCGATCGAGAGCTCGTCCCCAGGTATCGAAATCCGTCGTTAAATTAACGTTGGAGTTGTTGTAGGCTTGCGTTTCATGGGCGTAGCGACCTGCAGTAAAGGCCGCCCTGCATGGAAGACAGAGAGGAGATGGGCAATAGGCGTTCTGAAATAGAGCTCCTCCGTTCGCCATTCGTTGCATATTGGGCGTGTCAATACGTGTATCCCCATAAGGAGAGGAAAAGAATGGATTGTGTTCGTCAGATAGTAGAAGGACGACGTTTGAAGGGGGTGGCATATTCCGAAAGCTCGTTTGGCGCGGGAATAGTTTGTAAACCAAACTGGCGTCCTAACGTGGCACGAGCACGAGGATTAAATTACCATTCTGAGATGGGGCTGATGGTCCACCTAGGATAATCGGTTTTCCTTTGTCCTGGTTGATTGTCGTATTGAATAGCATGCGACGCTGATTTGACCACTTGACGCTAAGCCTGACTTTATTACCGGAACTTTCCTGGGCGACGAGTTCTACGCGATGGCCGCCACTTAGGTTCATACTAGCAATGCCAGGTACGCTCAAGCGGGCGTTGGACTTCCCTCTCAACTGGTAGGAGCTGTATTTGAAAAGCCGTTTCAAATTGCTCTCGTATGCCCGCAGAGCTGGATCGATTCCGTCTCCTTGCGAAGAAGCGAAAATGAGCGTCGCGCTGACATTCGTTTGTTGAGCCGTCGCTGACGTGGCTGATAGCGTAATAAAGGCAGCGATCGTTGCTGCTAGGATGATTAGCGATCGGGATTTCATTTTAGGAATTCCTTCATTTGAGATTGGATAGCTTTTCGGGCGTTAAAGATTCGCGACATCACCGTGCCGGGTTTGCAGTTGGTTTTCTTAGCGATTTCTTTGTAACTGAGACCTTCGTTTTCTCTGAGCATGAGAGCGGTTTTGTGGTGCTCGGGAAGTTCTTCTAAAGCTTCGAGAAATCGGCTTCTGATTTCCTTGTGCTCAAGATTGCGTAATTGCTCCGGCGGTGCAACAACCGATGCAGTCTGTTCAACGGAATAGCTATGGTCTTCGTCATCCATGCTAACTTCTTTGCGAGAGTCTCGTTTGCGAATCGCATCCAGAGCGGTAAAAGTGGCGACGCGATAGAGCCAGCTGGAAAATGCGGATTCGAATCTGAACGTGTCGATTTTCTTCCATGCTTTGATCCACGCGAGTTGAGCAATCTCTTTCGCGTCCTCAGGATTGCGAACCATTCTAAGAATTTGACCGTATACATGGCTGTGATGAAGCTCCACTAGTTGTCCGAAGGCCCGCTGATCCCCGTTTTGCGCTTGAGCTACTAGCTCGTGCGATTGACTGGATTCCGCATCGCTCATCGGGAAGGAAACGTTTGTAGATAAAGTGTCTCTGCAATCTCTAAATAACTGAGAGCGCTGTGAATGCAGATTAAGACGCTCTGTAGATGCGCGTTATTCAAATGACAAGGAGATCTAGTCGATGGACCCAATGAGATTGATGACGGTTTTGACTGCTTGGATATGCAAATCTGCCCGCGTGTCCGTTGGTAGGCAAGATGGGGATTCCATTGTAAAGTGTATATGCGGGCTTGTTCGATAAAGATGGATTGCTTCAGGCCAGCCGTCGCTAAGCGAGTCGTCGTTGACGAACTCTAAGGGAAGAATCAATCCGTTATTGCTAGGGTGGCCATCCACGTTCTCGGAATTTTCGATGGGCCCAATTGCGCCAATCGAATTCAAGATGGCTTCTCCATATTCTCTAGCATTGTCCGGGCTCAGCGCGTAAAGATAGAATCCTTTCGCTTCCCAGTCTTCATGTAGATTGAGAGACATAACAATCGAATCTTTTACCACCTCGAGACTCGTCTTGTACGCGAGTATTTCGGGAGATTGCGTATCAAGAAAGTCACGATTGAGATCGATTCCCTCTGCATTTTCTCGAGTGCCTTTTCTGAGGCCGGTAGGGTTGAGAATCGGATAGATTTGCCAATCGAAATTTTCAGAGGAGAAAAAGCCGTCGTTAAGCAGGTTCAAAAGCGCGATTACGGGTGCGGGTTCGTCACCGTGAATTCCGGCCGATATGAGTACAGCAGGTTTGTGGCAAGAGCTGCCATTCGCCAGCTTCAAAAGCGGTCCAGCCGGCGTTTCGAAAATCGTTTCGGAGCGCAATCCACTTGACTTGGCGACCCTTGAAAAATCCTCGCATGAGGGAATGCTCATGGCTCCGAACGATGCCTGAGAGTAAACTAGAGTCGCAAGACGAATCTATTGAGCCATTAAAGCCGCCTCTTCAAACGTCGATAGTCCGTAAAAATGTGTAGAAACTCTTTGCTCGCGAGGTCTAAACGCTTGTCTATCGGCGCGTTCCCACCACCGTTCTTTTCCGAGTAAAGAATCCCCAGAATGAAAATTTGCTGCTTAGGAGCGGGCTACGTAGGTGGCCCAACGATGGCTATGATTGCCTATAAGTGTCCCCAGGTTACCGTTACCGTAGCGGACATCAATGAAGAGCGGATCGCTGCCTGGAATTCGGACACGCTGCCGGTGTTTGAACCCGGGCTGGACGAAGTTGTGCGATCTGCCCGGGGAACCAATCTATTTTTCACAACCGACAAAATCGCCGCCATTAAAGAAGCGGACATTGTTTTTGTCAGCGTGGGCACTCCTACTAAGACCTATGGAGTAGACGCGGGTAGAGCTGCCGACCTGAAATACGTGGAATTGTGCGCGCGAGATATCGCGGAACATTCGGAAAGCTCGAAGATCGTGGTAGAAAAATCTACGATTCCAGTGAGAACGGCCGAATCCCTCAAGACGGTGTTGAGCGCCAACGCGGATGATGGCATTTCCTTTCAGGTACTATCCAATCCAGAATTTCTGGCCGAGGGAACCGCGATTCGGGACTTGGAGAATCCGGATCGGGTATTGATAGGCGGAGAGGAAACTCCTGAAGGTCAGGATGCGATGGAGACACTCGCGAATGTTTACGCTACTTGGGTGGATCGAGATCGAATTTTAAAAACCAATCTCTGGTCTTCTGAACTTTCAAAATTGGTGGCCAACGCATTCTTGGCTCAACGCATTTCCAGTATAAATTCGATTTCAGCATTATGCGAAGCAACGGAGGCTAATGTGGACGAGGTTGCCTACGCGATTGGCAAGGACTCTCGTATCGGACCCAAATTTTTGAAGTCGTCTGTTGGTTTTGGGGGTAGTTGCTTTCAGAAAGATTTGCTGAACCTCGTGTATTTGTGCCAGCACTTCGGATTGCCAGAAGTCGCTGAATACTGGAGAAAGGTTCTCGAAATCAATGACTGGCAAAAGCGCCGCTTTTCCACCCGCATCGTCAATTCGCTATTCAACACGGTAAACGGAAAGAGAATAGCCTTGTTGGGCTTCGCGTTTAAGAAGGATACCAATGATACGCGAGAGTCGCCTGCGATCTACGTTGGACGCGATCTTCTAGAAGAGGAAGCGAACTTGGCTATATATGATCCGAAAGTCGATCCCGAGCAAATTCAAAGAGATCTTGGTTCGGAATATGATAAGCAAATCGAGATTTGCGATGATCCCTACGCTGCTGTGGAGAACGCTCATGCAGTAGCGATTCTAACGGAGTGGGATCAGTTTAAAGATCTGGATTACGAGAAGATCTACGAAAAGATGATGAAGCCAGCGTTTCTGTTTGATGGCAGGAGCGTGACAGATTCCTCTGAGCTTAAGGAAATCGGTTTCCGCGTGTACTCGATTGGACGCTAGGCGTTTGTTGTACTCGAATATCCAAATAGTGGATATAGAAAATTCGCTATTTGAAAAGATTTACGATATTCAGGATCGCTATGTGAGTCAAGAAGCTGAGTATCGATAGAAGCGTCATAGCGGCCACCATTTTCGGGTTTTTTGAATGCTTGGCGAATATGAAAGCGAGGGCGAACCCGAGAAAACTGTTGAGAACAAAATGGGTGGCACTGATGACAGCGGCAATACTTGCCGTTTCTCCAAGTTCACTTACATGAATGAAGTATATGCTGATCGCTTTCAGCAAACCGAATAAAATTCATGAAATTATGGGCCTCTTGCTCTGGTGGGCCATCGAGGCAAGCACGATGAGGAAGAGGAGATCGATTAGCATGTCCATGGGCGGCAATGATTTTGCTTCAGAATACGGATCACCGTCTGATCTAGCAAGTTGGAATCCGTGATTACCCGAATATCCGTTATTTTATTACGCTTTCGAGGCTAAGGCGGGAGGAATCTATGAAGATTTGGCAGCTACATTCTTTTTAGCTTTCTTTGCCGCTTTTTTGGGGGCGCGTGGCGGGAATTCGAATTTCGTTTGGCCATTGTCTTTGAGAACCAAATACGCATCGAACGGGCGTTTTGTGCGTTTGGACCAAAACTTGTTGAGTAAATCGGTCTTTCCGGTTTCGAGCAGCTTTAAAACCTGATCTTTCGGAATTTCCCTATCCAAAATTTTTCTACTCACCTTAATTGGAGTCTTTTCCTCATCTCCTTCGACTGTCCTAACGATGTAGGCATTTGCCGTTTCATAAAGGTCGCCGCCGGTTCTCGGGCATTTGGCTATAGGAGTTAGGTTTGAGAAATCGACTTCCCCATTTTCCGCATCCCCATTCCCGAAGTCGAATTTCACGCGCTTGGTTTCCTCATCGAGGTACAGATAAGCGCTGTAGTGCTTGCCTCGTTTAGAACGGAAGTTATCGAGGGGTCCGATTCGTTTTTTCTCAAGAAGCTCGCGGATTTCTTTCTTATCCATTTTCCGGTTACCGACTACTTTATAGACGGCAAACGAATTGTCCTTGGTCCGATAGGCTCGAAGAGATTCGAACATAGGTTCGTTAGTGTAGGGCGAAACTAGATCGGCTGGCTCCAAATCGTCCTCGTTTTCTTCGTACGATTTGATGTTCTCTACCACCTCTTTAGTCATAGAGACGATTTCATCGAGAAACGTTTCACTATCGAGCTCGCCGTTTTCGATTTTATGCAGCTTGTATTCCCATTCTCCGGTAAGGGCTGGCTCGGTCAATGCTTCGGCTTTTACAGCTGCTAAAAAGTCGAGCAACACTTCCGCTTTTGGAGTGGGAGCGAGGTTGCGGTGATTCCGTTCCATGTATCGCTCCGCTATCAACCGCTCAATGATGGCTGATCGCGTAGCGGGGGTTCCTAGACCATTTTCTTTCATGGCATCCGCTAACTCGTCGTCGTCCACGAGTTTTCCGGCCCCCTCCATTGCCGATAGCAAAGTGGCTTCCGTGTAGCGAGGCGGCGGCTTGGTTTGTTCGTGGGAGGACTCGAAGTCGGAGATTTTGGCAGCGCAGGGGCTTCCATCTTGATCACTGAGTGCAGGCAGGGTTTTTTCGCCTATACCTTCGGTGGATTTTCCGTAAACCTCCAACCATCCTGGGAAAACGAGTACTTTTCCCTCGGTTTTGAAAATATGGCGCTCTACCTCGCTGAGACGTGTAGTGACGTTGTATTCGGCCGACGGATAGAAAATGGCGATGAATCTTCGAGCTATCATATCGAAGATTTTCGCCTCGTCCTCCTCAAGTTTCTTGCGTTTTTCAGCAGTTGGGATGATCGCGAAGTGATCGGAGACCTGCTTGTTGTTAAAGACGCGCTTGTCTTTCGGATTTATCCAGTTGTTAGATACAACTTTTCTAGCGGTGGAAGCCAGATCTTCGTCCAGATTGTTTAGAGTCTTTGCGCAAGTTTCCGGATAGTCTTCAGGAAGGGCTTTGGAATCCGTCCTTGGATAAGTGATCATCTTGTGCCGCTCGTAGAGAGCCTGAGCAATCTGAAGCGTCCGTCTCGCGGAAAAGCCGAATCTATTATTGGCTTCACGCTGTAGAGTAGTCAGATCATAGAGTCGTGAGGCAGCCTGCCTGGATTTCTTTGTTTTTTCGCTTACGGCCGCTGTCTCATTGCGCTCAAGTGACTCGAGAACCTTTTGCGCGGAGCCTTCGTTCCAAAGGCGATCCACACGATCGTGTTCGTCGTCGGATTTCTTAAATTCAGGCTTCTGGTAAACCCCTTCGTAGTCGCCATTGGCTATAGAAAAATTAGCGACGATTCGCCAGTAGTCTCTCGGCTTGAATTGCTCGATTTCCCGTTCTCTTTGGACGACCATGCCCAAGGTCGGTGTTTGTACGCGGCCGACTCCAGCGACATTTCCTGCTCGGGAACCGTAAAGCCGCTTAGTCACTCCGCGGGTACAATTGATGCCAATCAGCCAATCGGCTTCCGATCGTGAAGTGGCTGCTTCGGCTAGATGTGACATTTCTTCACCATCACGAAGGTTGTCGAAGGCTTCTCGAATACCTGCTGGCGTCATGGATAGCATCCAGAGTCGCTTCACTGGCTTTTTGCATTTAGTCAGCCGATAGACGTAGTTGAAAATCAGCTCTCCTTCGCGGCCGGCGTCGCAGGCATTTATAAGAGTGTCGATATCCTTTCGATTAATGAGCTTTTTGACCGCTTTGAATTTAGATTCGGTTTTCTCGATGGGCTTGAGCTTAAATTTCGAAGGGATGATCGGAAGGCTGGCCAGTCTCCAAAAGGCGTCTTTCTTGTCGTAGTCTTCTGGCATACACAGCTCCACGATGTGCCCTACCGCCGAGGTGATTACGTATGTATCGTTCTCGAAGTAGTCGTCTTTCTTTTCGAATTTGCCACTCAATGCTTTGGACAAATCTAGAGCGACACTCGGTTTTTCGGCGATTATAAGGGACTTCATAGACGAGTGAAAATTGGCTTTGTAGGTTGATTCCTGATTTTATGTCTGGCCTGTTGGATCGACGTTATTTCGCTCCGACGAAGTATCCAAACCTTTCGTTGCTGCTCTCTCCAACGCATCGAAATCGCGTCGATGTAGCGCATGCTGGGTTCTGGCAAGTACAAATTTTTGGGAGACGGCTTGTCCGACAGGCTGGCCGATTGAATCAATGGAATGCGTTTTCCTCTCGTAATACAGAATAGAATAGCCCCATATTCCCCAGTCTTTTCCGACTGACAATCCGAATGCATGGCAATATCCCGATTTAAGAAACGGCTATCTCAGATCGAAGAGTTCGCTGTCGATGTGTTCTATGATCGCCGCCGTGGCAAGCGAGCATTCGCTCTCGGCTGCTTTCTGTATGCTCTGTCTTTGATTTTCGGCTTTGTCGCTCGGTTGCGTTTTTTCCTCTACCGTAAACGCATTCTCAAAGACCAGCCTTTGGGCTGTCTTGTTGTAGTCGTTGGAAATCTCACGGTAGGTGGAACGGGAAAGACTCCGGTTGTCGAGAAATTCGCCAGATCTCTACAGCAAAGAGGGCGGCGGGTCGCCATTCTGAGCCGAGGCTACATGAGCAAGGATTTGGCCAAAGAGACAGTTTTCCAAAAGATGTGGCGATCGTGGGTTACTGGAGGGGATCCCCTGCCACCGAAGGTCGTGAGCGATGGAAAAAAGGTGCTGCTCGATTCCGAGTTCGCGGGCGACGAGCCCTACATGCTAGCCCGAAATCTTCCTGGAATTATCGTGTTGGTGGATAAGGATCGGGTTAAGAGTGGAACTTATGCCATCAAGAAGTTCGGGTGCGACACGCTCGTTCTCGACGATGGTTTTCAATATCTCCCGCTGAAGGGCCGACTCAATCTCTTGCTGATCGACAAAAGCAATCCGTTCGGAAATCGCCATTTGATGCCGCGCGGGATTCTGAGAGAGCCGATCCGTCACATTAAGCGGGCTTCCTATGTTTTCCTGACAAAGTCAGATGGAAATCCGGATCCGGATCTGGAGGCCCTTATCCAGAAGCACAACCCGGGAATCGACATCATAGAATGCGCCCACAAGCCGCAATACCTCCAACAGGTCAACGGGGAGGGGCGCTTGCCATTAGACGATTTGCTCCAAAAACGAATTGGCGCGTTCAGCGGGATCGCTGTTCCAGAGAGCTTTGAAGGCTTTTTGCGCGGCTTTGGGGCGAACCTTCTATATACCAAGCGCTTTTTGGACCATCACCGGTTCGATGTGGACGAACTAAACGAAATTTTCAGGGAGGCTGTCGACGCCGAATTGGATTTTATCGTCACGACCGAAAAAGACGCAGTTCGCATCCCGGAGGACCAAATATTCCCGCTGCCACTGTACTTCTTGAGACTGGAAATCGAAATTCTTCGTGGTGTCGATGATTTCGATGCGGCTGTATCCAAGATTTGTTTTTCTGGAAATGAGAGAGAAAGACTAGCGATGAGCAAGCTCTCTTGATCCTCAAAATTTAACCGTCGGTTGTTGCAACCCGATGAAAAGCTATTTGTAACAAAGGACGATGATAGATCCGCGATATTCTCAGCTTGCTCGAAACTTGACGTCTTATTCGACTAGTCTGCAGCCTGGAGAAAAGGCTCTGATCGATGCTTTCGATGTACCGGACGAAATGATCATCGAGTTGCTTCGGTCAGTAAGAGAGCGTGGGGCCATTCCGTATGTCAACTTGAACCATGCCCGAGTATCACGGGAAATCGCTTTAGAGGCAACGGAAGATCAGATGCGTGTTCAAGGCGCTGTAGAGCTCCAACGCATGAAGTCGATGGATGCCTATATCGCCCTTCGAGGATCCCAGAACATATTTGAATCTTCAGATGTATCCGCTGAGCAAATTCAAATGGTTTCAGAGGTCATGAAACCCGTGCTAGATTGGCGGGTGAACCATACAAAGTGGGTTGTCTTGCGGTGGCCAACGCCATCGATGGCTCAGCAAGCGATGATGAGCACGGAGGCGTTCGAGGATTTCTTTTTCAAAGTCTGCAACTTGGACTACTCCCGAATGGAGGAGGGGAGCAATCGATTGGCGGAACTCATGGCTGAAGCCGATGAGGTTGAAATCAAAGGCAACGGGACGGATCTGCGATTTTCAATGAAGGGAATCCAGGCTATCCCTTGCGTGGGGACCCACAACGTCCCAGACGGAGAAGTATTCTCCTGTCCGGTGCGAGATAGCGTAGAGGGCGTTATTGAATACAATGCTCCATCTGTATACCAGGGCGTTTCTTTCGACAATATTCGCCTGGAATTCAATGAAGGTAAGATCGTCGATGCCCAATCGAGCAATACCGAGCGCTTAAACGAGATATTGGATTCCGATATCGGGGCCAGATTCATAGGCGAATTCGCGATTGGGTTTAATCCCCATATTTGGGAACCTATGGGCGATATACTATTCGATGAGAAAATCGCAGGATCTTTCCATTTTACGCCTGGCCAGGCCTATGAAGAGGCCGACAATGGAAATAAGTCGCAAGTGCATTGGGATATGGTTTGTATCCAGCGAGAAGACTACGGTGGGGGCGAAATCTGGTTCGATGGCGATCTCATCCGCAAAGACGGCATATTCGTTAGGGAAGATCTCGCGTCGCTGAACCCGGAGAGCCTACTAGGGAGGAGTTCCTGATCTCCAGGGTGAATGAGCTTAGAGATTAGTCCAGAAGCGCTTCGCGAACGGATAAGAAGAATTCCCAAGTCCGAGACCCATCTTCATATCGAGGGGGCTCTGCCCTACGATTTGCTGCACGAGATGGATCCTGATCGTTTTGCGGAGAATCCTCCATTTAGAGAGCCAGATTATCGTTATCCGAGTTTTGTCGAATTTGAGACCTTGCTGGTGGATCACGCGGTTGCTTGGTATACGGGTCCAGATCGGTACCATGAGGCCTGCAAGCGAATTTTTGCTGACCTGTTCGAACAGAACGTACGCTATTTAGAGACCAGTCTTCATTTGGCGATAATCGAATTCACGGGTTCGGACGGGCATGAACTCATCAGCGCTATCAAATCCGCTGCTCCAGAGGGAATGGAGGTGAAGGTTGTGGGTGGACTTACTCGAGATGGATACACGCGTGTTATGGCCCCTACTATAGACAGGCTCCATGCTTGGGACGATCTTGACGGTATAGATATGCATGGACAGGAATGGCTAGACTTGGAACCGTGGGCTGCGCCGGTCTGGAAGGCTTGTAAAGAGGCCGGTAAGATTATCAAGGTTCATGCTGGAGAATTTGGCGGGCCGGAAAAGATCTGGGAAGCTTTGGATGTATTGGGAGCAGAGCGTATCCAGCATGGGGTCCGAGCATTTGAGGATGCTGAGCTGGTTTCCCGGATTGTTGATGAAGGGATTATCCTGGATATGTGCCCGATCAGTAATGAAAAACTCAGGGTTGTCGATCGAATCGAAGAGCATCCGATTCGTGGATACATTGAGCGAGGAGTGATCTGCACGGTAAGCACGGACGATCCGCTGTGTTTTGCCAATACGATTACTAGCGAGATCGAATCTCTGTCGTCGAGAATCGGCTTTAATTCTTCGCAGGTAGCGGAGATTGCCAAGAGCGGCTTTCGTCACGCTCGTATGGACGAAAGGTTGAAAAACGCTTATATAGAGGAAATTGACGCGATTTTCTCCGATTGAATTGGAAGAGGACGCAACAGAGTTAGTGGTTCCAGATGGAAGCCGCAAGAGTCGAGTGGATCGGTTTTTAGCCGAAGCGAATTCGGAAATCAGCCGAGCGGATTTTCAACGCGCCCTCGATGCTGGGCTGGTTCAAGTCAATGGCGAATCCGTAACGAAGAAGGATTTGGTTAGGGCAGGGGACATAGTTCAGTTCAAATTGGTTGCAACAGAGTCTTTGCCGATGGGCCCGATCGACCTAGGATTACTGCCGGTTTACGAAGACGACGATTTGATAGTGGTGAACAAACCGGCGGGCCTGGTCACTCATCCTGGAGCGGGAAAACCGGAGCCAACAGTGGCTCACGGATTGCATTACTTGTGCAAGGGAAAATTGAGTCTTTTAGGAGGAGCGGATAGACCAGGAATCGTACATAGGCTCGATCGGGAGACTAGTGGTTTGATCGTCGCCGCCAAAACGGATGTGGCTTATCAGGCATTGGGTGAGCTCTTTCGGTCTAGAGAGATCGTTAAAGAGTATCTCGCTCTGGCTTCCGGCGTGCCTGAGCTCATGAGTGGATCGATCCGCAAGAATATTGAGCGAAACCCATCTCAGCGTCACAAAATGCGCGTGTGTCAGGGTGATCACGGGAGAGAAGCGAGAACGGATTGGACAGCGGAGATGCTATTTCGTCAGGGGTTCTCCCTTTTGCGGTGCCGTATTCATACTGGAAGGACTCATCAAATTCGCGTTCATTTGATGAGCATTGGGCATTCGCTCCTGGGAGATCGGGTATATGGGTATCGACCTTTGACGAATCTACCGACTGAACCTGATCGAGTGATGCTTCATGCTGCAAGATTGGCCTTTGATCACCCGATTTCCAAAGAGAAGCTGGATATCACTGCTCCGCTCCCTGGGGACTTCATTCCGTTCGTTGAAGCCGAAAGGCTTGATTAAATTGAGGCGAAACAGAGGCTTGCGCGGGTGACGGCGAATCGCAAACTGCCGGGCATGATCAATCCCGAATGGACAAAGACGAAGGAATACGAAGACATTGTCTACGAAAAGTGGGGGGCTGTTGCCAAGGTTACGATTAACAGGCCGGAAAAACGGAATGCATTCCGCCCGCAAACGGTATTCGAAATGTACGAAGCCTTTTGCGATGCAAGAGAAGATCAATCGATTGCCGCTGTGTTGCTCATGGGGGCGGGCCCCCATACTGATGGCAAGTATGCCTTTTGCTCGGGTGGCGATCAAAGTGTTCGAGGTCACGCGGGATATGTAGGTGACGACGGTGTGCCACGGCTTAATGTATTGGATCTTCAGCGATTAATTCGCTCCATGCCGAAGGTCGTGATTGCCTTGGTTGCTGGATACGCAATCGGCGGCGGACATGTTTTGCATGTGATTTGCGACCTCTCAATCGCTGCCGAAAATGCCGTATTCGGGCAGACGGGCCCTAAGGTGGGCAGTTTTGATGGAGGTTTGGGAGCCAGCTATTTGGCGAGTATCGTTGGCCAAAAGAAAGCGAGAGAAATCTGGTATCTATGCCGGCAATACAATGCTGAGGAGGCTTTGGATATGGGGCTGGTAAATAAAGTTGTACCGGTGGAGGAGCTTGAGTCGGAAGGGGTGCAGTGGGCATTGGAAGTGGCCGAGAAAAGCCCTATCGCTATTCGATGCCTGAAATCGGCTTTCAATGCCGCCCTCGATGGTCAAGCGGGCTTACAGGAACTCGCGGGAAACGCGACTTATCTCTACTATATGACCGAGGAGGGGGCCGAAGGGAAGCAGGCATTTCTCGACAAGCGTAAGCCGGATTTTTCCCAGTATCCCTGGATGCCGTGACCGAGACAGGTTGTAAGTGAATTGATGATCAATAGCGAACATGCTGACTACGAATTTTATAAATAGAGAATTGGCGGACCGTATTAGCGAAGAAATCGGAACGCCGTGCTACGTATACGATGAGGGGTCTCTAAGGGGGGCTGCGGATCAGGTTATGGCTTTTCCCAATGCCTACGGTTTGACGGCTCGATTTGCTATGAAGGCCTGCCCGAATGCCAATATACTTCGCCTCTTTCGCAAGAAGGGGTTGAAAATCGATGCCAGCTCGATTTACGAAGCGGAGAGAGCCTTGTTGGCGGGGTACGAGGCTTCGGAAATATCGTTGAGCACGCAGGAATTCCCCGATGATGATTCGCTCGCGTCTATCGTTGAGAAAGGGATGAGCGTGAATGCTTGTTCGCTCTACCAATTAGAGCGGTATGGTAAGCGATTTCCGAATACGAAGGTTGGATTGCGGTTCAATCCTGGTTTGGGGTCTGGAGGGACGAATAGGACGAATGTCGGTGGGCCCGCATCTAGCTTCGGCATTTGGCATGAGAGCAAGGAGGATGCTAAGGAGCTGGCGAAGAAATACGGTTTGAATGTATTCAGAATTCATACTCATATTGGAAGCGGTAGCGATCCTGAAGTCTGGATACGAGCTGTTTCCCTTAGCCTCGATATGGTACGTTATTTTGAAGAAGCGATCTACTTGAATTTGGGCGGTGGCTACAAAGTTGGCAGAATTGCCGGTGAAGCGACAACCGATTTGCAAGTGATCGGCGCTCCGATGAAGGAGGCGTTCGAAGCCTTTGGGCAGGAAACGGGCAGGAAGATCCATCTGGAAGTCGAGCCGGGGTCGTACCTTGTGGCCAACAGCTGCGTTTTGCTGTCCAGCATTCAGGACCTGACCAGTACGGGTGAAAGAGGATATGACTTTATCAAGCTAGATTCGGGGATGACGGAAAACACGAGACCTTCAATGTATGGATCTCAGCATGAGATTCAATTGCTCGTCCCGGAAGGTGAAAAGAGAATCGAAAAGCCCTACATCGTAGTGGGGCACTGTTGCGAGTCCGGGGACATTCTAACGCCGGCTCCTGCCGATCCGGAAGCCCTTCATCCTAGAACGCTTCCAGAGGCTAGAATAGGCGATTTAGTGGCCATTGGAGGCGTTGGGGCCTACTGCTCGTCTATGGCGACAAAGAATTACAATTCATTTCCGGAATGCCCGGAAGCCCTGCTCCGCATTGACGGCAGCGTGGATCTGATGCGAAAGCGGCAGTCGCTTCAGGAAGTAGTCGCTAACGAAACCCAGATCGCATTCTAGAAAGGATCGTTCTCTTTTCTTTTATGAGGGTTGTCAGAGGACGATGGGATCGTAGAGTGAAACTGAGATGATTATTCCAAAAAACCCTAAGATCTCTGATGATCAGTTGGCAGAAGTGGAGCGGATCGTAGAGGAATTCGGCTGCAAAATCCAAGTGATTGAAGGGGCGGTCCAAAGCATATACGCCATACTTGGGGACGAGAGACACGAGCTTCTCATAAACCGTATTGAAGGATTAGAATATATTGATCGCGTGGATACAATTCAGTCTCCCCACAAATTGCTCGATATACGGTCGGAGCTGAAAAATCACAAAACCGTTTTCGGAGGTGTCGAACTTGGGAAGCGATTATTGGCGATAGCTGGACCGTGCACAATCGATCCGAAAGATCCCAACCGCTTTTACGAAACGGCGGAAGCCCTCAAGGAAGCGGGCGCCCATGCCCTAAGAGGAGGCGTTTGGAAGCCGCGGACTAACCCGTATTCCTATCAAGGCAACGACAAGGCTTTGGAGATTCTGATGGAAGGGTCAATGCGAACGGGACTCCCGGTCAATACGGAAGTAATGGATGAGCGGAATTTGAAGTTAGCGATGGAAGCAGGCGTCCACATGTTGCAAATCGGTACGCGCAACGCGCTAAATTACTCGCTTCTCAGAGCTGTCGGTCAGGCTATTGCCGGTACCGATA
>NZNM01000100.1 GCA_002694885.1 Opitutaceae bacterium
CCTACGGATTGTTCTTCGGTCCCGTTGGGGCGCAAGAGAATCTAACCTTTGTCCATGCCGTAGGGATGATCGTATTGGGAGTCAGCGTGACTGCGGGGCTAGTAGCAGTAATTCAGGCGGTTCGGAAGATTCCGGTTCAATACGCCAAGCGAGTAGTAGGCAGAAAAGTTTATGGAGGCCAAAGTTCCTTCATGCCTCTGAAAGTAAATTATTCGGGAGTGATGCCGGTAATTTTCGCTTCCGCTATTCTTGCCTTTCCTCAGCAGCTTATTTCCCAGCTGGGCGCTTGGCTCGACCAGCAATGGTTGATCGATGTATCCAATTACTTGGTGCATGGAACGCTTACCTATTACATCGTTTTCGGACTGATGATCCTATTCTTCTCGTACTTCTGGGTGTCCGTCATGTTCCGACCTATCCAGATCGCCGATGACTTGAAGAAGCATGGGGGCTACGTGCCGGGCGTTCGTCCTGGATCGCCCACTGCCAAGTTTTTGGATTTCATCATGACGCGATTGACCTTGGCTGGCTCGATTTTCCTCACAGTCATTGCCGTCTTTCCGGATATTCTGCTATTCCAAGCAAACATACCGATGCGCGTAGCCATCTTTTTTGGTGGAACTGGTATGCTTATTACGGTTGGGGTCATGCTTGATACCATGCGTCAAATCGAGACGCATTTGCTTCAGCGTCACTACGATGGATTCCTCAAAAAGGGCCGAATCAAAAGTCGTGGCAATACCAAGAGCCTCGATGCTGGTTTAGCGGGGGCTACGGATATGAGTAACGTGGGCCAGCTTTATATTTGGCTACTCGTGATTTTCTCGATCGGTATAGTCGCTTGGGTCCTGCAATTATCTTCAAATTAATTCTTTACTTTATGCTTACGAAAGTGCATCACCTCACTCTTTTTTCTTCCCTTGTTCCGCTGGGGAAGAATGTTCGTGCTTGGATGATGTTTTCTCCGTTTGCCTACAGCTGGATCTAAGTACATTAAACCAATTTATAATCAATAACTTACGAAATTAACATGCCACGTATTCTAGGCGTAGATATTCCGAACAACAAGAAACTCGCTTACTCGCTGCGATACATTTACGGTATCGGTCCCAAGCGAGCGGATCTCATTTTGTCTGAAACTGGAATCGATCCGGATATGCGAGCCAAGGATCTCAATGAAGAGCAGATCAACGCTATTATGGCCAAGATCAATGAGCTCAACTACTTGGTTGAGGGCGATTTACGAAGAGACTTGGCGGCGAACATGAAGCGATTGCAGGCAATCAACTGTTTTCGTGGATTGCGACATCGTCGTGGGCTACCCGTTAGAGGTCAGCGGACTAAAACCAATGCGCGAACACGCAAAGGAAAATCCGCGAGTGTCGGTGGTTTGAGAAAGTAGAGATAATTTAAGAGATATTCGTCATGGCTGAAGATAAGGTCGAATCTGAAGAAGAAAAGAAACCCGTAGAAACTCCGGAGCAGGAAGCCCCGGTGGCCACCGAAGTGGATGCTCCCAAAGGGGAAGAAGAGGAAGAGCTGGCTCCAGGAGGTGTAAAGAAGCAGCCGACAGCCAAGGATCTACTCAAGGAGGAGATAGGCGAGCTCAAGATCCGAAAGGCTAAGGGAAGTAAGAATATTTCCACGGGCATCGCCAAAGTGAGCGCGACTTTCAACAATACGATTGTCACGATTACAGATACGAAAGGTAACACTATTTCGTGGTCCAGCGCGGGTAAAATGAATTTCCGCGGCTCTCGTAAATCGACTGCATATGCTTCTCAAGTCGTCACCCAAAATGCTGCCAAGGCAGCTATGGCACATGGCTTGAAGGAAGTTATTATACACGTAAATGGTCCTGGAATGGGACGCGATTCCGCGATTAGAGCATTTCAATCGCTAGGGTTGGAGATTCTCTCCATCGTAGACACTACGCCTATTCCCCATAACGGATGTAGGCCACCCAAGAGACGTAGGGTATAGATCCCTTCTCCAGTTAAACGAAATCAATTATAACTACCTGCAAGAAACATGGCTCGCTACACTGGTCCAACCGTAAAAATTAGCAGAAGATTTGGTCAGCCAATTTTCGGAAATCACAAATCCTTGGAAAAACGAGGCTATCCACCTGGACAGCATGGCCCACGCCTTCGCCGCAAGCAGTCCGAGTATTCTATCGGTCTGGGTGAAAAGCAAAAGCTGCGTTTCATGTATGGATTGATGGAAAAGCAATTTCGCCGGACTTTTGAACGCGCTAAAAACACCAGAGGCGTAACGGGAACGATTTTCCTTCAGCTTTTGGAGACTCGATTGGACAGTGTCGTGTACCTGCTAGGATTTACCAAGACAAGACAAGCGGCTCGCCAATTCGTAAATCATGGCCACGTAAGAGTTAACGGCCAAAAAGTGGATATACCCAGTTTTCAAATGAACCCAGGTGACGAGGTTGAGGTGCGCAATGGCACATCCTCACGCCAGTTGGCGACCAGCAACATGGAAGCGACGCGACTACGTAACGTCCCTGGTTGGATGACACGTAATGACGAAGCTTTTAGGGGTACCGTTAATCGGCTCCCGGATCGCGAGGAAATGGATCCTGCGATAAATGAACAGCTAATCGTTGAATTCTACAGCCGCTTCTAATCGGTATCTCTTAACCCGCATCTAATAGACCTTCAATTTCGCTCCGCCGAATCCTGACCACATCGCTCTATGCCAAAACGTATCGGAAAGTTCGAACTCCCTAATCGTCTCGTAAAAGTCGAGGAAGGTTCCTCGACGACGTACGCAAAATTTATCGCCGAGCCATTCGAAGCCGGCTATGGACACACGATCGGAAATTCGCTCCGTCGGGTCTTGTTAAGCTCAATCGAAGGAGCAGGTATTTCGTCGGTGAAAATCGATGGCGTTAGTCACGAGTTCCAGAGCGTTGAAGGGATCGTCGAAGACGTTACCGATATCGTGCTCAATCTTAAGAAGGTTCTCATGATCTGCCATAACCGTGAAGGGACCAAGTTGATGATCAACGTCAATCGCTCAGGTCCAATCACAGCGGCGGATATCGAGGCGGATCAAAACGTGGAGATTGTAAACCCAGATCAAGTGATCTGCACGTTGGACAGGGAAATGCAGTTCACTGCTGAACTCGAAATCAAGGTTGGGAGAGGCTATTGCCCAGGTGAGGATAACAAAGACGAGGATCAGCCAATCGGAGTGATTCCGATCGACTCGCTGTTTAGCCCCGTCAGTCTTGTAAAATACTCTGTTGAAGCGACACGTGTTGGGCAAATAACCGATTACGATAAATTGCTTCTGGAAATCTGGACCGATGGGCGAATTACGCCGGATGAAGCTCTCAAGCAATCAAGCGCGATTCTAAAGCACCATCTAGATGTTTTCGACAATGTATCCGATGAGAATTACGAGTTCGAAGATGAAGGAGCTGAGGTAAGTGAAGAGCAAAACAAGCTCCGCAAGTTGCTCAACATGAGCGTCAATGAAATCGAGCTGTCAGTCAGAGCGGCTAATTGCTTGAACAACGCGAACATCACCACCGTTGGCGAGTTGGCGATGAAGAGCGAACAAGAGATGCTCAAGTACCGCAATTTCGGAAAGAAGTCCCTCAATGAGATCAAGGATAAGCTCGAATCATTGGGCCTCTCGCTCGGAATGAAATTCGATGAGCGTCTGCTGGATCTGAAAAAAGAGCTATAATTTTAAACAATATTTGTATCAAGATTTTTGAGCCATGCGTCACCGCAAGCATAGCAATCAGTTGGGCTTAAAGAAGGAGCACCGTGAGGCGCTTCTAGCCAATCTGTCTACAGCTCTTCTTACGCACGGGCGTATCAAGACGACCTTGAAGAAGGCTAAAGCTCTTCGCCCATTTGTGGAAAAAGTGATTACTTTGGCTAAGAATGGGAGCCTTCATAGTCGGCGCATGGCGATATCACGGGTTCGCGACACCGATGCAGTCCATGGATTGTTCGACGACAAAGTCGAGCAGTTCCGAGAGAGGGAAGGTGGCTATACGCGTATCTACAAACTCGGTACGCGCCGAGGCGATGCTGCGGAAATGGCGTTGATCGAATTGATCGACGCTGACGACGAAGGCTATGAGAAAAAGCGCAAGCCAAAATCAAAGGCTAAAGCGGAACCGCAAGAAACTGCATCGCCAGTAGAAGCCGAAGAGATCGAAGACGCGGCAGCGGCTGAAGCGAGTGAAGATGCGGCGGGGGAACCACCGGAGGACGAAGAGTTAGAAAAGCCGATAGCTGAAGCCGAGACTCCCGATGCTGAAGATTCAGAACCGAAAGCGGAAGCCGAGGACTCAGTTGAGGAAGAAAAGAAGGGCTAGGATTCGAGCTTGTTTGGTCGAAGCCAATGCTTTAAAATCTGTGCGTTCCGCCAATAGGAGCGCATTTTTCATTTTGGAATACCGATGCAGGCATTCAATTGGTTCTTGATTCTCTATACGGGGTCCGCGTTGGTCGGTGTGAGTGCGCTTTGGTTTTTCTTCGATAGAAGTGATAAGCGTTCATTCGAGTCGAGCAGGAGGCAGAAAATCTTCCACTGCGTGCGCTGCGGACATCTGTATTCGGTCAAGAAGCGAGATGTGTCAAACGGCGAACAGTGTCCAGAATGCGAGTACAAGAATTTCGAACTTTCGTTTTAGCGCGGTTCAGACGAGATCTCGCGAAGAGCCTGGCCAACCAAACGACACGTTTAGCGTTTTCACTCACTAAGTGAGTGACAGGAAATGTGGCGAGATGGTTTAATAGCGGTTTAAACATATGAAACATCAAACAATAGCGGTGCTGGACTTCGGCTCCCAGTACACGCAGGTTATAGCGCGTCGCATTCGCGAGTGTTCCGTCTATTCGAAAATCTATCCATTCAAGACGAGCGCTGAAGAGCTAAAGAAGGACAATGTGGTTGGGATCATACTTTCAGGCGGTCCTGAGAGCGTCTTGTCCAAGGGATCACCGAGGCCAGACAAGCGAATATTCGATCTGGGTGTTCCTGTGCTTGGGATTTGCTATGGTGTTCAACTAATTGCCCATTTGCTGGGCGGAAAAGTAGAGAAGAGCTGTCAGCGAGAGTATGGACATGGTATTCTTAAAATTAAGCGTAAAGGCAGCTTGTTTAAAGGACTCCCTAGCAAGCTGCGGGTCTGGAATTCCCACGGCGATCGCTTGTCGAAGCTTCCCAAAGGATTTAGCGCAGTAGCCTCTACCGAGAACTCTGGATTCGCGGGGATTGCGGATGAGCAGAGGCGGATTTTCGGGATACAGTTTCATCCAGAGGTGGATCACACCGAAGGCGGCTTTAACATTTTGGAAAACTATTTGGGCAAGATTTGCGGCTGTAAGGGAGATTGGTCGATGGCTTCATTGGCAGAAGAATCAATCAATTCAATTAGGGAAACAGTTGGCGCGGACCGTGTCTTGCTGGGCTTGAGTGGGGGGGTCGATTCGTCTGTAGCCGCTGCTTTGATACACAAGGCTATTGGCCGACAGTTGACTTGCGTATTCGTGGACAACGGGTTGCTTCGTTTGAACGAGCGCGAATTGGTAGTCGAACTATACAGGCGCCATTTCAAAATGGATGTGAGAGTGGCTCGCGCGGGAGGAAAGTTCTTGAAACGGCTGAAAGAAGTTTCGGACCCGGAACGTAAACGAAAGATTATTGGCAACACCTTCGTAGAAGTCTTCCAAGAGTCCTTGAAAAAAATCGGGCATGCCAAGTTTCTAGCCCAGGGCACCCTTTATCCTGATGTGATCGAAAGTGTTTCTATTGATGGGAATCCGGCTGCTACGATCAAAAGCCACCATAACGTAGGCGGTCTACCAAAGAAGATGAAGTTCAAGCTTCTCGAACCATTGAGGCAATTGTTCAAAGACGAAGTTAGAGCTCTTGGAGCGGAACTTGGCCTGCCGAAAGAAGTCGTATGGAGACAGCCCTTTCCCGGTCCGGGGTTGGGCGTCCGGGTGATGGGCAGCGTAACGAAGTCGAAATTGGATATTTTGAGGAAAGCGGACGCCGTATTGCACGACGAGATGATGCAGTCAGATCTTTATTACAAAGTATGGCAGTCGTTCTGCGTATTTCTCCCAGTTCGGACAGTAGGTGTCATGGGGGATGAGCGTACTTATGAGAATGTGGTCGCGGTACGCATTGTGGAAAGCAAGGACGCGATGACAGCAGATTGGGTTCGGGTTCCCTACGAGGTGCTGCAGCGGGTTTCGAATCGTATCATCAATGAAGTCAGCGGTATCAACCGAGTTGTCTACGATATTAGCTCTAAACCCCCCGGCACAATCGAATGGGAGTAATTGCTTAAATTCCATCGCCAATAACTATGAAAAATCAGCTTCGTATTCTAATTTTAACGATGATAGCAACTGGGTTATCTGCTGTGGCTTGGTCGGCTGAATCTGAGGAGGAGATCATTCAATCCACGATTGAATTGGCTAGGTCTTACATAGGCCCAGATGAGAAACTGGATGCCCTCGAGAGTATTCACTACAAGGGCTCGTTGCTGTATAGCTCCGGTGATCTCGGTACGATCGAGATGGTTTATCAAAAGCCGATGCGTCACCGTATGGTGGCTGTGATAGGCGAGAGAAGGGAAGTTTCCGTTTTGGATGGATCGGAAGGTTGGACTACTTTCGAGCGAGTTGTTGATTCCGTGCCTTTGAGTATGGAAATCTTCGATCCGATCAGAATTCTGATCATGCAGTCGAGTGTTCGCGAAGCTTTTAGCTTTTTTCGGAAACCGGATACGCGGAATGGGGATATAACCTATGAAGGCAAGGAAATCGTCAATGGGCGGGAATGCGTCATCCTCACTTATCATCACGGTGATGGAATCGCCTATCAACGATTCATCGACGCTGAATCCGGGCAGGTTCACAGGACCTTGGATAGCAAAGGGGTCGAGTATCTGGAAGAGGGGGAACTTATCGTTGATGGGCTTCGCTTCCCGAAAAAAATGGTGAGTACATTTTCCACTGCGATTGGCAGCCAATCCATGGAATTCGCTTACTCATCAATTGATCTCAATAAGAAACTTCCCGAGTCCGATTTCGTGATGCCTCTGCCTTAGAGGTTAGGGCTCTTTCATGGATCATCGAAATTATTAACTTTGCCAAGCTGCGTGACTTGGCCATTAGTGGCGGCATGGTAGAGATCGCATACAGCTCCCGCCGATTCCAGGATACTTTGGAACGTTTCTGCAAGGCTGCTAACCCGTCTTCAGTCATAGTGGATGCCGTATCGAAGATTCTGGCGGATGTTCGTTCAAAAGGCGATCGCGGCGTATCGGCAACCTTGCGTCGCATTGATGGGATCAAGATCAAACCCCCTCAGTTCTCCATTTCAAGCGGAGAGATCGAAGCGGCAAAAGGGCGTCTGCCGAAAGAAGAACTGCGGGCAATCGGAGAGTCCGTCGCTTCGGTGACCGAATTTCATCGGCATGCATTGCCCAGTCACTGGAAGGCGAAGAACGCCCATGGGGCGACGATTGGCGAGCGGTTTTACCCGATCGACCGAGTGGGCCTGTACATACCTACCAACTTAGCGTCGACAGTAGTTATGACGGGAGCTTTAGCCAAGCTTGCTAAAGTGCCGGAGATCGTCGCGTTCACGCCTTGCGACGAGAAAGGGCAAGTATCTGACGCGGTGCTGGCGGCCATGAGTTTTTGCGGCATTACAGAGGCTTATCGAATAGGCGGGGTTGCCGCGATCGGGGCAATGGCGTTCGGTACAGAAACGATTCCAGCCGTATCCAAAGTGTTTGGACCGGGGAACGCCTATACGGTTGAAGCAAAGAGACAAGTGTTCGGGACGATAGGGGTAGATTTGCTTCCTGGACCGAGCGAGGTCTTGGTAGTTGCCGACGACACAGTCAATCCGAAATTCGTCGCTGCCGACCTCCTTGCCCAGGCGGAACATGGATCGGGAAGGGAAAAGATCTATTTGGTTAGTCTGGGGAACGCAGTCGCAAAGCGAATTAAAGACGAAATGCGCAAGCAAATCAAATCGCTCTCCAGAAAAACCACTATCCGTGAAACGTTAAAACAGGGATTTCTCTCTGTAGTGGTCGGCAATTACGATGAGGCGGCTGCGGTTGCTAACTATGTGGCGCCAGAGCACCTCGAATTAGAAGTCGCTGGGTCGGAATTGAATCGACTGACTAAGTCTATCAAGACAGCCGGAGCAATAATGCAAGGAGAGTGGTCAGCCACGGCTCTGGGTGATTTCGTAGCTGGGCCGAGCCATGAGTTGCCAACTGGAAGAGCTGGACGATATTTTAGCGGCCTCCAAGTCAGGGATTTTTTCCGCCGCTCGAGCGTAATTCGATATTCAAAGGCCGCTTTAAGGAAAGCGGCGCCAGCAGCCCTGGCATTCTCGAAGATGGAGCAGCTAGACGGTCATGGGCGATCGGTATCCGCGCGATTGGAAGAGGAATGAAATCAAAGAAGACAGTTGCCGGCTTGGCGTTGGAAAACATCCAGTTGTTGTCCGCATACAGACCAGGATTTCAGCCGGATAGCGATGATTGGGTTAAACTGAATACAAACGAGAGTCCTTACCCTCCAAGCCCGCAAGTTTCTCAAGCGATTCAGGAAATTGATGGCGCGGATTTGAGACTGTACCCAAATCCCGTAAGCGCAGACTTGAGGGAGGCTATCGGCGATTTGCATGGTTTGGGATCCGAGAACGTAATTGTTGGAAATGGGTCCGACGATATTCTGAATATGCTCGTCAGAGCGTTTTCAAAAAATGATAAGCCAGCGACGCTGGTGAATCCTAGCTACTCGCTGTATCCAGTTTTATGTGGAATCCAGGATACAGGAGTTATTGAAGTGCCGTTTGATCGTTCGATGGAAATTCCCTTGGGCTCCATTTCCAATATTGACGCCAGTATTCTTTTTCTCACCTCTCCAAATGCGCCTACGGGAGTGGGATTTGGGAATGATGTTCTTCGCCAACTAGCTGAATCGTTTGAGGGAATTGTCGTAATTGATGAGGCCTACGCTGATTTCGCCAAAGCGAATGCTGTCGAACTCCTTGCTGAATTTCCAAACATCGTGATCACTAGGTCACTATCCAAATCCTATGCATTGGCTGGATTAAGAGTTGGGTACGGGCTAGCTGAGAAAGGGTTAATCGATATTCTGGATCGCGTTCGCGATAGCTACAATGTCAATCGCCTTTCTCAGGTTGGGGCGCTGGCGGCAATAAAAGATCAGAACTACCTAACGGCAATTGTGGGTAAAATAAAACGAACTCGCGACTTTTACCGCCAGGAGTTTCAAGCCCTCGGTTGGTTCGTATATGATTCTCAGGCGAATTTTTTGTTCCTCGAGCCGGTAAATCGAAATGGCGAAAAAGGCCCGCATGTAGCGAAGGCCCTATTCGATTTCCTTAAGGAAAACAGGATTCTTGGGCGGTATTTCCCTGCTCATGCCTTGACTGAAGGATTTTTGAGAATCAGTGTTGGCGATGAAGATCAAATGCTCAAATTGAGCGAAACCGTAGAACAATGGCTGAAAACCGAATAGCTTCGCTTAAGCGGGAAACAAAGGAAACCCAAATAGAGGCTTCCTTGAATATAGACGGAAAAGGTAATGGAAATATAAATACGGGAGTGCCTTTCTTTGACCATATGCTGACTTTGTTTTCCGCACATGGATTATTTGATTTAGATGTATCCGTTAGAGGCGATGTCGACGTGGACTATCATCATACTGTAGAAGATGCCGGGATCGTTTTGGGGCAAGTGTTCAAAGACGCTTTGGGCGATAAAAAAGGAATTAGGCGATACGGCTTTTTCATTCTTCCGATGGATGAATGCCTCGGGCGCGTGGCGATTGACTTGGGCAATCGACCTTATCTGGAATATCGAGTTTCCAGTCCTACTTCGTACGTCAGGGATTTCAATATCATCCTAGTCAAGGAATTTTGTCGCGCATTTACGAATACGTTGGGGGCCAATTTGCACATTGAATTGGAGTATGGCGAAGAGCCGCACCATATTGCCGAGTGCATTTTTAAGTGCTTGGCTCGAGCCTTGGATTCTGCAACATCGATTGAAGATCGGCTGGAAGGGCGACTTCCTTCAACGAAGGGGGCTCTCTAGCTATTGAGAGAGTCAGCGGGCGATCCTGCTCGAACAGCGTGGCAGAATCGCGAATCTATCCATTGAAGGTTTGAAATGAGCGTCAGCATCGCGGTTATCAATTACGGAATGGGGAATCTTAGAAGCGTGGAAAATGCGCTTTTAAAGATCGGGGCCAATCCGGTCATAGTGAAATCTCCCAAAGAAGTGGGCGATGTTCAGGGACTGCTTTTGCCGGGGGTTGGCGCTTTAGAAGATTGCGTTGAAGGTTTGCGAGCGTCGAAATTTGACGACTTCGTAAGTGGTTGGATTCGTGAGGACAGGCCATTTATGGGAGTGTGCCTTGGATTGCAGGCGCTGTTCGAATTCTCTGAAGAAAGAGATGTACGAGGTTTGGGCGTACTTCCGGGCCGAGTTGTTCGATTCCGGTCGAAATCGAATTTTAAGATACCCCATATGGGTTGGAACACGGCGATTCTGAAGCAGCGGGATTCGCCATTCTGGGCTGATTTGGACCCTTCCTTAGAACGCTTTTATTTTGTGCACAGCTACTACGCGAAACCAGAAGATCCTTCGTTGATTTTCACGACCACCGAGTATGATCAGGACTTCACGAGTTCGATTGCTCGTGGAAACATTTTGGCGTGCCAATTTCACCCGGAGAAGAGCCAGAAGAGGGGTCTTCAAATCTACGCGAATTTTGCTTCGATATGCGATAAGCCACTCTCCATCGAACTGTAGCTTGGCTAATAGTTTGGCAGGTCTCTACTCGGGCTTTACATTGGAGGCGTCAAGGACCTATCGTCATGGTTTGATCTTAGCCCCAATAATAAAATCTCTTCGATAACGCCTGAACCACATGAGCAAGCAAGCTATTCTAAAGCTGGACGAAAAGGAATTCGAATTCCCTGTTATAGAGGGAGTTGAAGACGAGAAGGCGGTAGATTTTAGAACCCTCCGCTCGCGGACAGGTTATATTTCCTATGACGAAGGCTATGGGAATACGGGTTCCTGCCAAAGTGAGATAACTTTTGTCGATGGCGAGCAAGGCATATTAAGGTATCGCGGCGTTCCCATCGAGCAACTCGCGGAATCCTCCGATTTCCTCGAGACTTCCTACATGATTTTATACGGTAACCTGCCAACTCGTGAGAAGCTCGACCAATTTCGCGCCAGAATTCACGACAATGCGGCCGTGTCGCCGTTGATGAGCGAAGCGTTGAAGGGAATGCCTAAAGATTCCCCGCCGATGGGAGTGCTGGGATGTTTGTTGAGCGCGATGAGTTGCTACAATCCTGATCTAGCTACGAATGATCGAGCCTGTGACTTGGAGAATTTCGACGAATCCGCCGCTGCTGCGATAGCCCAGACCGCGACGGCTGCTGCCTTATCGTACAGGATTTCAATCGGTTTGGCAGGCAACCAACCGGATCCTTCATTATCGTTCGCAGATAATTTCCTCCATTTGATGTTTTCGGAGGAAGGGAAGCCTTATGAGCCGGTAGCTGAGGTCAGCCGCGCCTTGGATCTCATGCTGCTCCTGCATGCCGACCATGAGCAGAATTGCAGCACTTCAACCGTCAGAATGGTCGCCTCGGGTGGAGCGAATCTTTTCGCTTCCGTTGGAGCGGGTTCTAACGCACTTTGGGGGCCAGCCCACGGTGGCGCCAACATGGCGGTTATAAAAATGTTAGAGGAGATCCGGGAGTCGGGTGACGACGGATCTCGTTTTATTGAGCAGGCCAAGAGCGGCAAGAGCGGCAAGCGACTGATGGGATTTGGCCACCGTGTTTACAAGAGTTTCGATCCTCGAGCCAAGATCATCGGTAAAGCTTGCGACGATTTGCTCAACAAGATGGGTATCGATGATCCCTGTTTGGATATTGCGAGAAATTTGGAAAAGGCGGCACTAGCGGATGACTACTTCATCGCTCGCAATCTTTATCCAAATGTCGACTTTTACAGCGGAATCGTTCTCCGCGCATTGGGCATTCCGGTAGACATGTTTACGGTCATGTTTGCAATTGGACGTATGCCTGGTTGGGTTGCTAATTGGCGGGAGATTGCCATGAATCCGAAGGGCAAAATCAATCGCCCTCGCCAGATTTATCAAGGCCCGGCCCAGCGGGATTATGTGCCTGTAGAAGATCGGACCTAGCCCAGCTGAGGTTCTATCGGGATTTTTTGCTTCTTCGCCCAAGAATTCGGTTTGTAGCCGCAATCTTTGTGGAACGGGGTCTTGCGTCGCAGCAGTTGGGCGCTGGTATGAGTCCGTGAATCTGCTATAATTTGGATTGTTTTCCCTATTAACGATTCCGTTCAGGGACGAGCTTCCTGCGTTGCGAGAGAAATTCTTTGGGGATTCATCGACTCTTGTAGGTGGCGCATCTTTCGATCTGATAGTTCAATCCGATAACCGTCGTTGGAGTCGCTTTGTGGAGAATCGGCTTTGGATCATGGATGAAGTCGTTTTCGGAACGCTTCATCTGGTTGGCAGTGGAAACAATAACCAAGAAGAGATTAATGGCGCGGTAGTGGAATTTCGCGAGCGAGATGCTGCCAATGAAGTATGGCTTTCGGATATATTCGAATTAGCGATTGCCCGGAAGGCTCCTGGGCTCTGTTTATTTACCTCGTAGTTTCATTAACCTTCACCCAGAAACAACTTAAGTTATTGATAGCCACTTCGCTAGAACGAGCTTCGCCAAGGTTTGGTATTATAACC
>NZNM01000101.1 GCA_002694885.1 Opitutaceae bacterium
GAGGGTAAGATTGCCGCTGTAAAATACGCTCGTGAAAACGGGATTCCTTATTTCGGCCTATGTCTTGGCTTGCAAATCGCGGTGATAGAATTTGCTCGCAATGTGCTCGGGCTCGAAGGAGCCAACAGTTACGAGGTTGACGAAAATACGGCATACCCGGTTATCTCCATGATGGACGAGCAAAAAAGCATTGTCGAAAAAGGCGCGACGATGCGATTGGGTTCCTACGAATGCCAAGTGAAACCAGAGACCAAGGGATTCGAGGCCTATGGAGAGGAGTTTGTGAGGGAACGACATCGTCACCGCTACGAAGTAAACAACGCTTATGTCGATCAGATCGAGAAAGCGGGTTTGAGGGTTTCGGGAATCAATCCGAAGCGAGATCTGGTGGAAATGGTGGAATTGGATGATCATCCCTGGTTTTTAGCCGTGCAATCCCATCCGGAATTCCTTTCAAAGCCCAACAAAGCTCATCCCTTGTTCCAGGCATTTATCAGAGCCGCCTTGGAGGCGAAAAATGCGTAAGTTAATGGGGTTAGACATTCGCTAGATTATCCTTCTTTTGGTAATTGGAGTTTAAAACCGAGATTCGTCATGTCTAAGTTACTGATTGAAGTTCCTATCCCCTCCATGGGAGCGACCGTAAATGAGATCACTCTGGTGGACTTATTTTGCGAGGCGGGGAAAGCGATAGCCAAGGGTGAAAAATTGGCGGAGCTCGAGAGCGACAAATCGATTTTCGATTTCGAATCTCCCTGCGATGGAATCATCAAGCGCATTTGCTGTCGAGCAGGGGACATTCTTGAAGTAGGCGCCCCGTTTTTAAGGATCGAAACGGACGATACCTCTTTGGGTCATCTAAAGATTGATCCATCGGCCAATGAGGATGCCCCACCGGAATCGAAGAGCTCGGTCGAAAAAGCGGAATTGGCCCCATTGGAAGAAATCGCTTCTCCAGAAACTGAAGTCCCGCAGGCGGCTTCGCCTGCATCGTCGACGCCTCAAAACAACGCAGTTCGCTGGACACCCAAGGGCAAGAAACTGGCTCTGGAAAGAGGTTTGGATCTTTTTTCGATTACCGATATTGTGGGAACCGGCCCAGGGGGGCGGGTAACCGGAGATGATGTTCAAAACTATCGAGGGTCAGTCTCTTCAACGACCTCTGAACCTGCTGGCCCAGCCAAGGCCAACAAGGACACGGAAACGGTCTGCGTAGCTGGAATCGGGTACGCAGTTCCCAAGAATGCCCGTTCCAATGAAGAGATTCTCAAAGAATTCCCGGGAAAGACTGCGGAGGAGATCGAGAAGGTAACGGGGATCAAACAGCGTTATGTTATTAGCGAGGGGGAATCCGCCACCAGTTTGGCAGTCGAGGCAACCAACAAGGCCTTGGAAATGGCCGGATTACCCGTATCGGAAATTGACGCCGTGATCGTGGCTACATTGCTTCCGGATCAGCCCGTGCCAGGAGCAGCAAGCGCCCTTGCTAAAGAAATGGGCATTGGCAATGCGCTGGCCTTCGATTTGAACGCCGCCTGCTCGGGCTGGCTGTATGCCCTCGAAGTGGGACGGGCATTTATTACCGGCGGAACGGCGAAAAACGCCTTAGTGGTAACTGCTGAGATACTGTCGCGGATAACCAACTCTAAGGATCATGAAACGGCATTCCTTTTTGGCGACGGTGCTGGAGCCGCCGTACTGACCCCTCAAGAGGGAGGACATCGATTTTATAGGCACGAACTAAGTGGCGATTCGCGCTTCACCGACGCGATTTGCCGTACTGGGGGAGGGGCCATGAACCCAATTCCCCAATCGGGAGATAATTTGGATTCTTTCTACATTCAGCTGGATGGAGGTGTTGTATTCAAACGAGCGGTACTCGCGTTCTCGGATATTATCGAAAGCGCAATGAAACGCCACAACTTGAGTGAGGACGATGTTTCTTGGATCGTTCCTCACCAAGCGAATGCCAGAATTCTAAAGGCCGTTAGCAAGCGCGTAGGTATCGACTATGAAAAGTTCATCGTCACGGTTGGCAAGTATGGAAATACATCGGCTGCATCGGTATCCATGGCCCTAGGATGGGCGGCGGAAGAGGGCATCTTTGAAAAAGGTGACAAGATCATTTTTTGTTCTGTCGGCGCAGGCTTCACCTACGCTGGTGGTTTGATGACCTGGTGACTGCCAGGGTATCGTTTTTCTAGGAAGCCAATTTAGAAAACTCGTACTGTAACAGGCTTAAAGCTTTGATTGCTGCTGTTTCGCATTTCAAGACGTGCGGCCCAAGGGTGATAGGAACGAAATCAGCGTCACGGATTATTGAGTACTCGTAATCCGAAAAATCGCCCTCGGGGCCTACGAGGAATAGCCCGGATGGAGTATTCGGCAATTTTGTTTCTGTTAGTCTCGAGTAGAGAGGTTCGGTATTCATTTGCAGAGAGCCGATTAGGCGAAGGTCATACTTTTTCGCATCTCCTTCCAGAAACCGATCCAATGGGCATTCCGCGTGTATGGTTGGAATGAAAGGATTTCCGGATTGCTTGGCTGCCTCGATAGCAACTGTCTGCCATCTATCCATTTTTCCTCCACCACGAACCTTCGATTCAGTTCTCTCCGACAAGATCGGGTAGATGTCCTGAATACCCAGTTCAGTCGCTTTGCGAATGATATTTTCCATCCCTTTCGCTTTTGGAACGGACTGAGCTAGGGCGATTCGAGTCGATGAGGGCGCGTGTTCGATATACTCTATCCCTCCTAGTGTAGTTCCTCGTTTGTCCGCATTCTCGATCCGAGCCAGCCATTCTGATCCGAGTCCATCAATAACAGAAACTTCGTCGCCTACATGGGCGCGATGAACGGCAATTAGATGGCGGGACTCCTCAGATGATAGGAGAATTGTCGGAGAGTTTGGATCGAGTTGAGGAGAATAGCTCCGGAGGCCTGACATAGGGGTGACTTTGGCCAAGCAGCTGGCCCATTCAACCCATTTGAGAGGGAAAATAGAAAACGAAAGGGCCCCGCTAAGCGGGACCCTTTCTAACTTATCAAACTACAAACCAGATTTAAGAAAAAACTACAACTTCCTCTTCTACAAAGGATAGGCGCTCAGATGGGGAAAACGTTCAATAATTATGCGCATTTCTGAATCTTCCCCTCTTTCAGCGCGGTTTTCTCTGGAATTTGGGCAAAGAAAAAGCGCCGCTAAGCGGCGCTTTTTCAACTTATCAAACTACAAACTAGATACGAAAAATGAACAAAACCCTAATAAATTGTATAGAGATAGACGGTAGCTTCTGCGATTACGTTCAAAATTTTGGGATAAGATGGATTAATTTTATTAAGTATCTGATGAGCAATGGTTAACGACCAATTTAATTGTCTACCGTGTTCAGCTTTATACAGGATCCGAATTCTTTGACAAAAAGGAAGCGGAGAATTTGGGCTCCCATACTTTCAACGGGAAGCTCGACTTAGGAGTGACAGACTGCCGCTGTCCAATTCATTGCGAGCGTAGGCTGGTACCAAGGGGGGGAATGATTCGCTTTGCTCAGGACTGCGTCCCAATGCTGCGCATTGTCCATCTTCGCTGCGCTGCGTCTACCGAGCGAAGGATAAGCGACATGATCACAAGAGCCCAACCCCCAGGGGCGTTCGCTTCCCCTCCGCTGCCTACATAAAGACCACGTAAACGTGATCTTCAATGGTACCCAGGGGGGGAATCGAACCCCCACTCCCGAAGGAAGCGGATTTTGAATCCGCCGCGTCTACCAATTCCGCCACCTGGGCAAGCGTTTCGAAGGATTGAGGTGTATGCAGAACTCAAACAGGAGAATCAAGTTAATTCCTGTACATTGAGTAGCGGCTGTGGATCTCGAAAAAACGGTTGTAATCGTTTGGAGAGCTCCCCAGATTTTGCAGCCTTTCCTTTATCGTCGGGCCATGGCGCAGCCTGGTTAGCGCGCTTGTCTGGGGGACAAGAGGTCCCGAGTTCGAATCTCGGTGGCCCGACCATTTTTCGAGTCGATTTATTCTAGCGGGAGTGTCCAACTCGCATTCAAATTCGAATCTTCTTTTCAGCCGCTCCGTCCGATCGCTGGCATTGGCCTTGAGCGTTGTGGCTTGTTTGGCTTGGGCCTCCAGTTTCGACAAAGGGGGACCGCCGAGCGTTGAGTTCGAGCACTTTGACAAGATTGCCCACTTTTTCGTGTTTGGATTGTTGGCGACTCTCTGGTTTCGGTTTCTGGCTGGGAGCTTGTTGGCCGCGGGCCGGTTTGCTGGAGCGATTGCCCTGACGCTTTTGTATGGGGTCGTAGACGAGTGGATACAATATTACAATCCACTGCGATCGTTTGATGCTTGGGATTGGATCGCCGATGGGGCTGGATCTGTTACTGCGATCTGGGTGTATCGGAACTGGCGACTTTACCGTCGAGCGCTTGAGACGCGAGTTTCTGATATACTACGTCTCAGGTTGGCCGAAATAGAATGAGCAGGCTGGCGCATCCGAACCTTGCCTTTGCATTGCCCGAGCTTTCTATAGACACCGATGAATGAAACCGCGGCGGCAGAGAGGATTCGCTTTCTTACTCATGAGATTAGGCGGCACAACGAACTGTATTTTCGCAAAGCGGATCCGGAGATCAGCGATTTCGATTACGATCTGCTGAAGCAGGAACTGGAGAAACTCGAGCGCGCGTATCCGGAATTGGCGAGGGAAGATTCCCCTACTGGGCAGGTTGGCGAGGACTTATCGGAAGGATTTCAAACCTATCAGCATCGTTTACCGATGCTGAGCCTGGACAACACGTATTCGAAAGATGAATTCTTCGCTTTTGTCGAGAGAGTTGGAAAAGGGCTGGAATCTGAATCGACTGAGTTTGTCGTCGAGCCAAAAATCGATGGGGTCGCCGTTAGCGTCACTTACGAGAATGGTCAAATAGTCCGTGCGGTAACCAGAGGCAATGGCTCGGAAGGTGATGATATTACGGCCAATGCGGTATTGATTGAAGAGCTTCCCAAGTCATTCGAGGAAAGTGGAGCCCCAGAAATCGTCGAGGTTCGTGGGGAGATTTACATGCGGAACGACGAGTTCGATCGCATCAATTCGGAGCGACAAACAGAGGGATTGGAAGCGTTCAAGAATCCCCGCAATTTGGCCGCGGGAACGGTGAAGATGTTGGACCGCGCGGAAGTGGCTAAGCGACAGTTGAACATCATTTTGTACGGGATTGGTTTTTGCCAGCCGGATATCGTTGAAACCCAATGGGGTTTTCACGAAAAGCTAAGAGAGTGGCGTTTTCCAGTTGGGGAGCGTTTTTGGAAAGTCAACGGAGCCGTCCAGGCTTGGGAGGCGATTGAGCAATTGGACGCTATGCGAAACGATTTTCCCTACCCGACTGATGGGGCCGTGGTTAAGGTAAATGGATTTAGGGAGCAGGCGATCCTAGGGCAGACTTCCAAAGCGCCGAGATGGGCGATCGCCTACAAGTTTGCCGCGGAGCAAGCGGAAACGCTGTTGGAGGATATCGTGATCCAAGTTGGCAGAACGGGAGTGCTCACGCCAGTGGCCCAACTCAAACCGACAACGTTGGCAGGAACAACCGTGTCGCGGGCGACCTTGCATAACGCTGAAGAAATGGAGCGTAAGGATGTGCGGGTTGGCGATACGGTGATCGTGGAAAAAGCTGGTGAAATCATCCCTGCCGTCTTGCGAGTGGTTAAGGAAAAGCGTCCATTGGAAAGCGCGCCGTTCGTGTTCCCGGCCACGTGCCCGGAATGCGGATCCGAGACCCGCAGATTGGAGGGAGAAGTGGCATTGCGTTGCATAAACATAGAGTGTCCGGCCCAGGTTCGAGGGCGCTTGGAGCATTTTGCGTCCAGACAATGCATGGACATAGAGGGATTAGGGATTGCGGTAGTCAATCAGTTGGTCGCTCGAACCTTGGTATCCAATTATGCTGACATCTATCGTTTGACCTTCGATAATCTGATTGGTCTGGAAAAGTTTGCGGAAAAGTCGGCAAACAATCTGTTGGAGGCTATCGAAAAAAGCAAAGGGAACGATTTTTGGCGATTGCTTCATGGATTGGGAATCCCCCAAGTAGGCGCAGCTGCTGCCAAAGACTTGGCAAAGGCGTATGGATCGGTAGCTCGACTGCGGGATGCCGGTGTCGAGTCACTGATCGAAGTAGAAGGAATCGGCGAAAAGACCGCAGAGGGTATTATGGCATTCTTTCAAAACGAAGCCAATGCGGCCATCGTCGATGATCTTTTTAGACTGGGCATGAACCCAGTGGCTCCGGAAGTCCCCGAAGGAGATGATGCGATTTTCGATGGTATGACCTTTGTCATTACAGGTACTCTGGCTACAATGAAACGCAGCGAGGCTAAAGCTCTGATCGAGAGTAAAGGAGGGAAAGCTGCTGGGAGCGTCAGCAAAAAGACAGACTATCTGGTAGCTGGAGAGTCGGCGGGATCGAAACTATCGAAAGCCGAAAGTTTGGGAATACCTGTTCTTAGCGAGGAAGGATTGCTAGCTCTGATAGATTCGCGAAGCGGGAACTAGATACCTGCCGGGCCCTGCATTTTCGATTGAAGCTCCAACTGGAAGGTCTCTATATCTTCCTGGCTGGGTTGGTAATCGGGCTGGTCGGGATCGAGTCCGAGGCGACCCATTGGATCTACGTACCATTTTGCGGAAATGCCATCGCTAAATGTTACGCTGCCGCTTATCGCCGTTCCTGGTCTTTTTATCTTATCGATATCCACGGTGACGCCTCCACCAGAAGCTGCCGCCTGTGTAGTTTCTGTGCCGGATTGATCAAGCACAGCCCCTCCGCTGGCCGCAGAGTTGCCGCTCGGACTAGAGTGCGCATTCAGATCCGCGGAAACCCTCTCCTGGTCCTGTAATTCGAGATTCAGGTCGTCGATAAGGAAGCGGGTTTCCATGTAGGTTGCCGCAACATCGAATTCGCCGGAGATCAAGCTCTGGATATCCGCTATAGACGCCCCGTCACTTAGGCGTTCAGCGATAATCCGTTTCTGTTCGTCGCTAAGATTCATCGATGCTCCTAGTTCAAAGAGGATTGAATTCGAGAAGCAATGGTTTTCCTAGCCAATAACCCTCTCGCAGGTCCTGGCGGCGCCGAATGGGTTTTACTTGGAAAGCTGGGACCTCAAGTAGTCCACACTGTGTCGAACCGTGTCGTCTTGGTCGACCAGGTTCTCCACTTGTCGGCAGGCATGGATGACTGTTCCGTGGTCTCGACCGCCAAAGGCTTCTCCAATTTCCTGCAAGGAATGCTTGGTCAACTCCCGGCTCAAGTACATGGCAATTTGCCTGGGCACGGCTATATGATTGGGCCGACGACGACTAAGCATATCCGAGTGTCGAAGCTCGAAGTATTCAGCGACTCGCTTTTGAATCGCGTCGATGGTCAACTGCTGGCGAGCAGCTTCCATTAGAACATCACTCAGAAGCATTTCACAGGTGGCGATATCGAGGGGATTGCCCGTGAGCGAAGAGTAGCTGCAAACTTTGATGAGCGCCCCTTCCAGGCGCCGAATGTTTTTGACGATGTGCTCGGCGATAAAATTGATCACGTCGTCCTGCACCTTGAAGTTGTGCTGCTCGGCTTTCTTGCAGAGAATGGCGATTCGAGTTTCAAAATCCGGAGCCTGAATATCGGTGACCAATCCCCATTGAAATCTGGATACGAGGCGGTTCTCCAGCTTGGCGATCTCGTTTACTGGGCGATCACTAGAGAGGAAGATCTGCTTCTGCTGCTCGAAGAGCTCGTTAAAGGTGTGGAAGAATTCTTCCTGTATACGTTCCTTGCCGCTCAGAAATTGAACATCGTCGATAAGGAGGACGTCAACTTTGCGGTATCGCTTACGAAATTGAGTCAGCGTGTTTTCTTGAATCGCGGAAATGAATTCGTTGGTGAATTTTTCCGATGACAAGTAGGCGATGCGAGCTTCCGGCTTGTTGAGAAGGATGTGATGACCAACCGCGTGCATGAGGTGGGTCTTGCCCAGACCGGTGTCGCCGTAGACGAAAAGCGGATTATAAGCGCCGGCAGGAGCATGAGCTACGGCCATGGCTGCTGCGTGGGCTAACTGGCTATTGGAGCCAATGACGAAATTCTCGAAGGTATTGCGCCGGTTTAGAGTCGTCTCCGCCGGCGAATTGCCCGCTGGCTTTACGCGGCCTACCGACGACTGAGATCGCCCATCGATACGTTCGGCGATGCGATTGTTGTCCTGAGCAGTTTCAGTTTCCGTATTGCTTCTATTTTGGAGGGCAATCGTCACAGGATACCCAAGGAAACGCTGGAAAGACTTCGACAGCAGATCGAGATAATTGTCATTGATCCATATCGCGGAGAATTCGTTGGCGACTTGGAGCACCACAGCAGACTCGTTAGCCTCGAGACAATCTACGCTAGCAAACCAGCTATCGAAAATATCTTGGGGAAGGAGTTCAGTTAGCTCTACTTTAACTTTTTCCCAAATTTGTGTGGGATCGGAAACCTGCGGCATTGAAATAAATTAGAAACGTTAGCGGTTATTCACATTGTTGATGAAGGCGGTGGCGCGCTGATTGTCTCCAACTTGGTTTCCGAAAAAATTGGCCATTAAAAAAAGAGTTCAACGGGCTTGTCAGAGGCGTTCGAATTTGACGCATCTTCAAGTCGTTGGTATTCAGGAAGTTATCGGGGAGCGAAAAGTGGCTAATTCGGATTGGGAATTCAAGGTGTCAACAGATGGCGGGGGACGCGTTTTATAAAGGAATTGTTGTAACAGTAACGTAAAGAGAATCGCAATTCTCAAGCCCTAGTTTTGTACAACTTGTTAACAATCCGATGCGCATAAGTTTTTGTGCAAAAACCTTGCTTCGGAAGAGCTCATTATTCTCGCGCGGAACTCTCTAAATGGCAGCTGTTTAAGGATGCAAGATTCGTGAATCGACGATCTGTGGCTGGCATCAATGGCTGTCAGAAACGGCGGAGTTGCGAAGAAATTATTTTTTTTCCGCCATCTTGGCGATCAGGCGATCATTGAATTCCTTGGCAGGATCATGACCGAGTCGTTTCAAGGCTTGTACCATAGAAGCGACCTCGACAATTCGGGCGATATCTCGTCCGGGGCGGACATAGATTTCAATGTGGGGAACGTCTATTCCGAGGATCGTGAAGTAATCTTGGTCCAATCCTGTCCTATCTTCATTCGCATCCGGTGTCAGCTCCATAAGTGAAACCACAAGATCAATACGCTTTTCTGGGCGAATGCTGCGCACCCCGAACATCTCTCCCACATTGATAATCCCTATCCCGCGGCATTCCATGTGACCTTGATTAAGCTCCATGCTGGATGCAATCAACTCTCGTTCATCCAATAATCGGATACGAGTGATATCATCGGCAACGATACTATGCCCCCGTTCGATCAGAGCCAAGGCACATTCGCTTTTTCCTATACCGCTGCTTCCTCGGATAAGCGTACCCATACCCTTGATATCCATCATCGTCCCGTGCTCTGTGGTCGAAGGGGCGAAAGCAGCATCGAGAGCCAGGGTGGCTGCGTTGATGAAGTTCATGGTGATCATCGAGGTCCGCAAGATTGGCAGTCCGCGAGTCTCGGCAATCTCTGTCATCACGGGCAGCGGCAGATAGTTGCGAGCGATAACCAGGCAGGGAATCGTGTGTTCAATTAATTTGGAAAGCCGCTTCCGCTGCATGTCTTCGTCCAAGCTCCGAAGATAGGTCATTTCCGATGCCCCGAGTACCTGGAGTCGCTTGTTGGCAAAGTACCGATAGAATCCTGTTAGGGCTAGCGAGGGCCGATTGACGCTGCCCTCTCTTATAACTCGCCTTAGACCACGCTTTCCGGCAACGAGCTCCAGCTTCAGATGATCGGCGTACCCGTTCATGAAGTCCCGAACAGAAAGGCTGTCGATTTTTTTAACCGGCTTGGAAGAGGGCATCGAGAAGTGGCTTTTTAGGAATTGTGGAGCAGTTGGTTTTATAGCCTATTCTACATATTGAAATTTTCGCCAAGGTAGAACTTGCGGCTCTGGGGGTCGTTGAGCAAAAAGTCGCGATCGCCGCTGGTCAAGACCTTGCCTTCATGGATCAGGTAGGCTCGATCGACGATCGCCAGCGTATCGCGAACATTGTGATCCGTAATGAGAATTCCGATACCTCGACTTTTGAGCGCCAATACGATCTTCTGTACCTCTGCAACATTGATTGGATCAACTCCGGCAAAAGGCTCATCCATTAACAGGAATTCAGGTTGAGTAACTAAGCAACGGGCGATCTCCAGTCGGCGCCGTTCTCCGCCACTCAAGGTGTAGGCTTTTTGTCTGGCCAGCGAGAGCAGTCCGAGATCGGAAAGCTGGCTTTCGATGAGGCCTTTCCGTTGGCGGCGGTTCAGCGGCAAGGTCTCTGCGACGGCTTGCACATTCTGCCATACCGATAGCTTGCGGAAAACGCTCGGCTCTTGCGGCAGGTAGCCGATTCCTAGCCGCGCCCGGCGGTGGACTTTCAAGTGAGTAATCGTTTTCCGGTTGAGCAGAACGAAGCCACGCGTCGCTTCGACCAAACCGGCGATCATATAGAAGGTCGTAGTCTTTCCCGCCCCGTTGGGTCCGAGGAGCCCGACTACTTCGCCTGTATTGATATCCAAGCTGGCGCCATTGACGACTGTGTTGTTGCCATAGGTTTTTACCAAGCCCCGAGCTTCGATAATGTGCGGTTCTTTCTTGTTCTCTTCGGCAGGTTGCGCTTCGGCTTCCTCGACTTCTTTAGTGGGGGTTTCACTCATCACTTTGCTCGGCGGCCTCTGGATCGTCCTCGTTGTTTCCTTTCTCCGAACCAGGGGATTCCTCTTCCTCGTTGTTGGAATCGTCTACAGGTTCGTCTTCTGGTGGAACAATCGAATCCTCGTTTTCCTCAAAGCCGAAGTCCTCGATGGGACGACCCGTTACTCGGATCTTATTATTGGTGTCCCCGATTAGCTCCACGCGCCCATTGCCTCGCAGAATGCGCATTTGGGCCCCTGTCCCGTCGATCGTGATGTCATTCTGGTACACGATGGGGTCTTCATCTAGGAGAATGAAATCCTCGTTGGGAAATACCTCTGCCCGTCCGGACGTCGCCATTCGTTCTTCCTGTACGATTTTAACGTTTCCCGTTGCGATGATTTTTTGGATGGAACTGAGCTCGCCAAGCGTGTCGTTGCCATCCTTGTCCTTCACATCCGTGAATACTTCGATTTGGTTGCAGGTAATTTCAAGATTGGTGGCTGTCAGTTTTACGCTGCCGCGACCAATGAGGTAGCCTTTGTCCTCAGTGATTTCCGCTTCCAGCGTTTCCGCTTCAATTTCCGTTTGCACGAGTGGCTTGCCCGTATAGGAAAGATTGGGATCCGCTTCGCCCGAAGCAGCCTCTTGCCCGCTAACCAAAGCAGGCCCAACAAGGGTTAGGCACGATATGAGCAGGGAGCGATTCATTTGATGACGTTTCCGATCTCGTCGAAGATGACTATTTTCACTTTTTTGTTGATGATTAGCTGGTTATTGCGCTCCTGCCAAATCCAATCCTCCCCGGTAAGGCGGAAGGTATCGTTCTCCAGGGAGATGGCTCCGGGCCCGGAGGCCGTGCTTTTTCCATTCTTGTCGAAGCGAAACAGGGCTTCAGGGCTTTCCATTGTTCCAGTGACAATATCGCGTTCGTCGCCAGAATACTGATTGAGGACCATTCCTAGAATTCGAGCTTCGCTAGCATTGAGATAGATCCCTTGGTCGCCGCGCAAGTAACCTGTCCGGTAGCCGGCATCGTTGAATAGCGGCAACTTGAAATTGGTAATGGGGGCGTTGGGCGTTTGGGCGAATAGCAGGGTCCCGCACAGTAGCAAAAGCGCGAGGAAGGGACGTTTGTTCTTACGCGGAGAGGACTTCATGGAGATTACCGCATTAGTTTACCTTACTGGGAACGCGCAGTCAGGATATGGTTGCATACTTCTCTCACAGCGCCGTTTCCACCGGGTCGATTAGTGATAAAATCAGCGGCTTGGATCGCCTCCATTTGAGCTTCCGGAACGGTGACTCCGATCCCGGCCTGTCGGATGGCTTCAGCATCGATGCAATCATCGCCCATATAGATGGCTACTTTAGCTTCGATCCCGAGTCGCTCGAGGAGCCCTTGCAAGGCTTTCGCTTTGTCCTTCTCGCCCTGGACAACGTATTCGATTTTCAATTCCTCGGCTCGACGACTGGTGGCTTCCGAAGCGCGGCCTGAAATCCAGGCTAGTTTGACATCTGCTTCTCGCAATCTCACGAGGCCTAGCCCGTCTATTATAGAAAACCGTTTTGCCTCCGTACCGTCCGAGGAGAGATAGATGCAGCCATCAGTGAGAATGCCATCAACATCCATGGCGAATAGTTCGATCGCGCCCCAGTCCAGAAGTCCTTTTTTCGTTTCCGGCATGCGATTAGTCGGTTTCGATCCAGTCGATCAGTGTATTCAGAATTTTATCTGTATCGGGCCGGTAGTCGGCTTCCAGTTCGGGTGCAAACGGTATAGGCATGTCTTGCGAGGCTATGCGAAGGGGCGGGGCTTCTAGGTCGAAAAATTGTTTCTCGGTAATTCGGGAAACGAGCTCGGCTCCAAAGCCGGCATTGCGACGGCTTTCATGAACGACCACCAACCTCCCAGTTTTGGATACAGACTCCCGAATGCGGTCGAGGTTCAGCGGAGCGAGGGCTCGGAGATCGAAAAGGTCGCAATCGAGTTCGTATTCCTCCTTTAAGTAGTGCAAAGCTTCGCTCGTCCAGAGCGTCATTTCACCATAGGAGACTACCGTGGCGAAATCCCCTTTACGTCTGAGGGCAGGTTGCCAGACGTTTCGATAGTCGGAATTGAATTTCACGGGAGCTTTTAGTAGGCGATAAAGCTTCTTATGTTCGAATATGAGGACCGGGTTATCGTCCTCGTAGGCGGCCAGCATGGCGTCATAGGCATCTTGCGGCGTGCTTGGATAGATGAGTTTCAATCCGGGAAGGTGCAGATAGAGCGCTTCCAGATCCTGGGAGTGGAAAGAACCGAACGTCAGTCCGCCGCCGCAAGGAAATCGCAACACCATGGGTACCTTAGCCCCGGAGCGAAAGTGGTAGGTGCCGGCATTTAGAGTGATCTGGGTCGTGGCATCGACCGCGAAGTCCGCGAACTGGAATTCCACGATGGGCCGATGTCCGGTGATCGCCAATCCAGTTGCGTAGCCGACCATGGCGGATTCGCAAATGGGCATGTTGACAATGCGTTCTCGACCAAAATCCCGGTGCAGATGCTCGGTGACTTTGAAAGGGCCTCCATAGTCGGCAATATCCTGTCCCATGATTAGCGACTCGGGCGACTCTTCCAAAATTTTTCGATGAGCACGGTTGAGGGCCTGGGCATAAGTGAGCGTGGGCGCCTCAACGTCGGATTCGTCCTTCCAGTCAGGCGATGTCCGCGATGGAGCATAGACCTCCTCAAGCAGCCCTTTTGACTGGCAAGGAGGAAGTCCGATCGATTTAGCCAGCGTCGTATCCACAAATTCTTTAAGGATCGCGTCTTCTTCGTCCAATCGAGATCCGAAGCCTTTCGCCTCGAGGCGTTTTCTGAAATTGGGAAGGCAATCTTCTTGTATCCACTTTTCTACGGTATCCGGGTCGATGTAATCGCAAGTATCATAGCCAGCATGGCCGCGCAGTCGTAGCGAGTGGGTTTCGATGAGCATGGGTCGGCTCGTTTCCCGCGTCTCCTCGATGGCGTCCCAGAAGATGGGCAGGTTTTCCTCCAGATTGGCCACATCCAGGGAAATGCCTTTCATGCCGTAGCCGGCGGCCCGATCCACTAGTTCCCCCGCATACTGCTCTTTGATAGGTGTGGAGTAAGCGTACTGATTGTTCTCGATAACGAAGATTACCGGCAAATTCAGTACGCTCGCGAGATTCAGGCTCTCGTGAATTTCGCCCGTGCTGGAGCCACCATCGCCGAAGAAAGTGATGCCAACCGCCTCTAATCCCTGGCGACGCTGGGAGTTGGTTCCGCCCATTACATTCGAACACATTTTCCCGAGGTGGCTGATCATCGGAAAACTGCGATTTAGCGGGTCTCCATGATGGGCGTTTCCCTCCCGTCCTTTGGTAGGACTACCAGAATTACCCAAGTATTGGCACAAATGATCACCGAGATGGTCGCTCCAGATTAGATGCCCTGGCAGCCCGCGATGCGTCCAGGAGACGCAGTCGATGGACTTATCTAGCATCAGAGCGAGGGGCGCTGCAATGCCTTCGTTGCCGTCCGAGCAGGTGACCGTGCCCTTCATCTTCCCCTGGCGAAAAAGCTCGAGGATCCGCATATCGACGAAACGGCTGTAGGCCATCCATCGATAAACGAACAGAAGGTCCTCGTCATTCGCTTGGCCATTTTTCAGGCGAAGATCTCGCTCGGAGAGGATGTCCGGAGTGGCTGGAAAAATCTCCTTATTTTCGATTGCGGAGCTCATTTTAGTTTCAAGACGCTAGGGCTCGTTTTGATCGATTTCAATCCGCGATGCATCGTCGGGAAGAGAAGCCAAGAAGCCTTCTCTCGATTCGGGAAAGGCAATGGAGTCGCTTGACGACCAGTTCCAAGTTTTGCCGAGGACGACAAGCTTCTTTGCTTTTTCGGATCGAGGCAGCTGCATACCTGACTCGATCGTCGTAATTACCTGGGCGGCCATGCCATCAGGCGGTGAAAGTTGAAACAGGCAATAGATTGTTTCGTCCGTTTTCCAAGCCTCAAGGGGTTCTGCGCTCCATCCGGCCGAGGGAGTGTCTAAACGGAGTGTGATAACCTCTTTTTCCATGGGTTCTGAATTGAGACAGCCGGTGAGGCAGGTGATTAGCGAAGCGAAAGCGAGTATCGTTAGAGAGTTTTGGCAGCTCGTGGGAGCGGTTTTACACCGCGATTTTTTTGCTAAGTGGGATCGTGGCGTAAAGCCGCTCCTACACATTTGCGAAACATCAATCGAGTAGGCCCGAAGTAGGCTCCGCCACATCAAATCCTCAAACATCGAGCTCCTTTATTGGGCTCAGTGCCACTTCGATATCGTCCATCAACTCCTCGTCGAGACTGTCAATAAATTCCAGGGCTCCCAGATTGTTCTCGAGCTGCTCCAGCTTGGACGCCCCGAGGATGACGCTGCTTACGTTCGGATTTTTAAGGCACCAAGCGATCGCGAGCTGAGGAAGATTGGCCCCGATCTTGTGGGCTAAGCTTTCCAAGGTCTCCAAAACGGGGAGGAACCCGTGTTCCTTCAGGCGCTCCCAACGCTCGCGCAGAAACTCCAGCCGCTCGATGGATAGCCGGCTATCGCTAGGAATTTCATCCCGGTATTTGCCCGTGAGTATGCCCGAAGCCAGGGGTGAAAAGATGGTGGTTCCCAATCCTATCGATTCATATATGGGAGCGTACTCGATCTCCACTCGTTGGCGCTTCAACATATTGTAGTGGGGCTGCTCCATGGTAGGCGGTGTGAGGTGATGTTCGCGCGCTATGGCGTGAGCCTCCATGATCGATGCCGCGCTCCATTCCGAAGTTCCCCAGTAGAGAATCTTCCCTTGTTGAACCAAGGTATCCATGGCCCGAACAGTTTCCTCTATGGGTGTCTCTGGATCCGGGCGGTGGCAGTAATAGAGATCGAGATAGTCGACCCGCAGGCGCCGCAAGGCCGCGTGGCAGGCTTCAACGACATGCTTTCTGCTCAAACCGGTCTGATTGGGACGATCGCCGCCCCAAAAAACTTTGCTGGAGACGAGATAGGTATCCCGAGCCCAGCCAAATTTGGAGAGAATGCTCCCCATGACCTCCTCCGACTGGCCATTGGCGTAAACTTCAGCGTTATCGAAGAAATTCACGCCGGCATCATAGGCGGTCTTTAAACAGGACTCGGCCACTGAGTTGTTGACCTGATCGCCAAAGGTGATCCACGACCCGAACGATAAGGCGCTCACCTGGAGCCCGGATTTCCCTAGTCGTCTGTAGATCATTTGCTGAATTAAGAATTATGAATGAAGAATTAAGAAGGGTTGGGAATTCGGTTGTTCAATTCCGGAAGCAATTCTTACTTCTTCCTTCCCACTTCCTCCTTAAGTCAACGGTATCGTTTAGCGTCGATTTTTTCGATTCGCGGGATGTGGCGTCCGCCTTCGAATTCCGTTGCTAGCCAAGTATCCACGATGGCCAGGGCGTCTTCTTGAGTCACGGTCCGTTCGCCTAGGGAAAGGACATTCCCATCATTGTGGGATCTATTCCAAATGGCTAGCTGCTCATTCCAGCAAACGCCACAGCGAATTCCCGGTACACGGTTGGCGCTGATGGCCTCGCCATTTCCAGAGCCTCCGAGCACGATGCCGCGATCGTATTCACCGGCTGCCACCGCTTCGGCAACGGGTCGAATGAAGTCAGGGTAGTCGCAGGACTCCGTCGAGTGAGTGCCGTAGTCTTTTATCTCGTGGCCCTTGGCAGTGAGATGTTCGATGATCGCTTCTTTGTAGGTGTAGCCAGCGTGATCGGAGCCAATGGCGACAGAGAGTTTGCTCATGTTCGTGATTTAGGCGCGGGCGGAAAGGGATTCAACGCAAATATAAGCCTCTAACGAAGCTATGGCCAAGCGCCCTATCTTCAATCAAACGAGCATCGTCTTTGCTAGATTAGTTGGAACTAGCTTGATCGGCGAGCACTTTAGACGGCGTTGTTCTCATGGAAGAACGATCGGGTGGCATCGCATAGGTTTTGCTCCCGATACGAATGGAAAGGGCCTCGGCATCGCTGTAGGTTACGCGAATACTGCCCACGGCGCTAAGCTCCTGTTCCTGTCCTCGGGGAAGAACTGCGAAGAACAAAGGTAGATCCCCGTCGATTTGCTTCACTTCTACCCGTACGTCGTCATTGGCGATCAAGGTGAATGGCGTGGCGTCTCTAGCCGCTTGAGCGGGAGTAGGCGTTTCCGCCAGATCCGAATCGGTCGCTGGCTCATCGGATCCCATAAAAGCGAGGAATCCCCAAATGATGGCGATGATAAGCAGGACGGCTAGCCCGCCGGCTATGCCGATTTTTATGGCTACGTCTTTTTCAAGGTTAAGACGTTCCCATATAGGAATACTCTCCTCAGGCTCGGCGGCTTTTTCTATCTCCTCATCGTCAATGGCCCCGGCGCTGATCGTCTCTTCGGCATGGAGCGGCTGTTGCTGCAGTTCGAGACGCCCGAGAAGCTCCCGATTCTCGCGACGGGCTGGTTTGGATTCGCCCAATAGATGGGCATTGTAGTCGGTGAGAATCTTGTCGGCGTTGATCTTCAGATAGTTGGCGTAGGAACGCAGGAATCCGCGAATGTAGATATCGGGCAGATTGATATCGAAGGAGTTGCTCTCGAAATTATTGAGGTACTCGCCGCGGATCTTGGTCGCCTCCGAGGCTTCCCTCACGGTGATGCCTCGCTGCTTCCTGGCTTCCTCTAGTTGATCGCCTATACTCTGCATGAAATTTAGGGTTACTGACTATCCAGCTAAATAACAAGCGATTAAGAATAGGAGTTTCAATGAAACTCTTTGATCCCGCTGTTTTTGGCAACTGTTTGAAATTCGGGCAGGGGAGATGGAGGCTGAGGGAATAACCGCCCGCCCGCGTCCGCGGGCTCGAGATCGCGGAGTCCGCAAAGGGGTTGGGACGGGCTTCAAAGAAGTAATAGTAATTTGGGTACGTACCGTAGGATCGGTGCTTGCGCCGTACCGCGCATAATTCGTCATTCCGATAAGAAGTCGAACAGGCATCCTGCCTGTTTTAGATATTAGGGTAACAGGCAGGATGCCTGTTCTACTTTCTCGGCTTCAAAAAGCCCAAGCTCACCAGGAAGTCATCCATCTTCTGGACGCAATCTTGGTAATACTCTTTTCCATTGCCGGCGGGGCGGCCCTGGTTAAAAAAGCCGTGCTGCCCGGTCGGATAAATATGCAATTCGCAACGGCCTCCGGCGTCTTCGATGGCTTTTTTAAACGCGACCCCCGTACCGACGGGAATGAGGTTGTCGTTGTCGCCCAGTAGAAACAGGGTCGGGGGCGGAGACGAGATATTGTGAAGTGGCGAGAAATCCTCCCAGAATTCTATCACTCGATCGTGACCGTATCCATTGACGCTGTTGTCGATGACGGGATTGAAAAGTAGCAAGGCATTAGCCCGAGTAGAAATCTTTGTGTCCTCGCCTACCGTATTGAAGCCTTCGCAAAAGGTGGTCGCTGCCGCCAAGTGCCCGCCAGCAGAGCCGCCGCCCACAGCGAGTCGATGCGGATCGATTCCCAGTTCCTCAGCATTTTGCCGAACATAACGCACGGCGGTTTTGGCATCCATCAAGCAAACATTGGGCGGGACTTCGTGCGACGTGCGCGTCCGGTATTGGGCGCAAATGGCCACCATGCCTCGCTCAGCCAGATGGGTAGCTTGGGGCTCGAAGTGACTGATGTCGCCACCATTCCAGCTGCCTCCGAAAAAGAAAAGGGCGCAGGGCAAGGCCGTTCCGTCTTCCTGTCCCGAGGGACCGTAGCGTTTGAGGATTAGAGCTTCGTTTCCGCCGACCTCCTTGTAGGCGATGATTTGTGTATCGATGGGAGCCGCTTGAGAATTGGTTGACGCCGCAATGATGATGGCGACTAGCAGGTTGAATGTCGGTCTATTCATAAATTTAGATTGGGTTATCAATGCTTATGCTTCTGGTAGTGCTGCCGGAGCAAATCCTTGCCGTAGTCATTACCGTTGGGGGTGCGGACGACGACGTGTACGTGCTGGCGGACGGGGCGGCGGTCGGGGTAGTATTGGCGCAGTCCGACGGGGGCTTGGTGATCGAATTCGATGAGAATGACCGGGCTGTGGATGCGGTAATAGAAAACGGCATCGTCGCTGGTGTCGCCGATCCAAGCGAAGTGGGTGCGTTCGAGGTGAGCTTCGACCTCGTCCATGCGGACTTTGGCGTGGCCCTCTCTCATATTGCTGACGTAGAGGCCGATCAGATCAATGAGATCGCCCTTCTGCTCAGCGTTCAGTTCCGATCCGGGAATGCCGGCGTAGTCGAGGACGACATTGTCCTTAAAGGCTTCGGTCAGATTGTTGTTCCGGGTCTTGTCCGAGCGAATGATAGCTGTTAATTGCTGCTGCGAGTTCAAGCCCTGAACGAATTCGAGCCCTTTTCCCTGCTCAACTTGGAGGATTTTGGTGCCTTCAAACTTCCCGGATTCGGCGATTACCGGTTCGGAGCCGACGAAAACTGGCGACATGACGACCTGGTCGCCGAGAACGAAATAGTTGATAATGAGGTGATGCCCATCGATTTGCCAGCCCCAGGGCTCTGTCTTGGAAGGTTCGCCCATGACGGTGATCCAGTAGAGCCATTCATTGTATTGCTCGAAGTCGTCGTTGTTCAGCTCGCCTAAGGTACGATTGAGATTCATGATGTCCCGCGACAATTTGAGTCCGTTGGCGCTGAGCGAGGCCTTCATGAGGCCGAAGGCGGCCTCGCGTTGATTGGAATCCATCTCGTCGAAGCCCACCCCTTGGCGAACGTAGAAGTGTTGATTCATCCACTTGCGCCACTCGGGATCATCGACCGGAAAGGTGGTTCGATCACGCTGCTCTGACGAAAGAGCTCTCAGAAAAGCGATGGCCGCTTGGCGGACCGGTTCGGTGGATACGCCTGTAGTGCGAATCTCGTAGAGACCTTCTTCGGCCTCGCCATTGGTAGTGATCCCTTTAAACGGTTCAGCCAAACCGCGATTTTCCGCCTGTCGCGAGCGGTCCGCCCAACCTCCCCGGTTTTGGGCCTGGAGAACCCAGGCCAGGGTCGCGATAGTGATTAACGAGAGATATATTAAATAGTTGGGCCTGATCATGGGTGAAGGCTAGTTCACGAATGAAGTTGGGCAAGCTGGGAATTGGGGGCGATTCCAGACGCCTACTTTATCGTAGGAGCGGCTTTACGCCGCGATAATTGGCTATGAATCGCGGGATAAACCCGCTCCTTCAGCGATTTTAGTCTGACAGTCTGACGGGCGAAGTCCCGCTCAGCGCATAACCGTCAGCCTAAGTCGCAAGGTTCTGACTCTCAAACCTATTACCCGCGAAGCGGATACCTATTTCCTGATCCCGCCGTTGCGGGTGAAGGAACTAGCGATCCGGCATTTGCCGGTGAGCGATGATAACAACGCTCGTGCCTCGCTTGTTGCCTCCACGAGGCAAATAGGTGTCTCGTGCTCCGCTGAGCTCTGCCGAGACAATAGATTTGCTCGATGAGATCATGTCACTCCGGCCTTGGCCGGAGCATCCTGTAGCGAAGCGTATCCTGTTAAATACGCCTCAACCTATTCCCCTCGCGCTAGCGAGTTCTCGATACTCTCGAGGTAATTCGCTCGCATAGCGGAAAGGCGTTCGACCACTTCGGGATACTTGTTGGCTAGGTTGGTCATTTCGGTGGGATCCATGGAGAGATTGGCCAGAAAGAGCTGATCCGATTCGGTGATGGGGGCTTTGTTGGAGCGGTCCTTGGGATTGCCATGAAGTTTCCAGTCGCCGTCGCGGACGACCCACTCGGGATTTTTGCCTCCGCCTAGGTGCCAGTAGAAAGTGTCGTGCGGTGACGAAGCGGATTCGGAAAGAATGACCTCTTTGATGGACTTCCCATCCAGATGCCGGTCGGGCAGTTCGATGCCGCAGATATCGGCGATGGTCGGGAGCCAATCCACCCCGGTAGCGAATTGCTCGCGAACTTCGTTTTCTGGAAGGACCCCTGGCAGTGATACGATGGATGGCACGCGAATGCCGCCTTCGAAGAGACAACCTTTGGCTCCTCGGTAGATGCCGGCGGAACCGCCGCCATGGAAGGTACGCTCTTCCGTGGAGTGACCATGGTCCGACTGGAAGATGACCATTGTTTTGTCGGTCAAGCCCATGGCATCGAGGTGCTCCAACATCTGGCCGATGCGTTCGTCCAAGGTGGAGACGAAGGCGTTGTATTTGCTGCGTGGCGACGGAAGATTTTTATAGTATTCGCGCCATTTAGCATCGCCTTGCAGCGGGTAGTGAGGCGAGTTGAGAGCCCAGTAGATGAAGAAGGGCTTTTCCTGGTTGCGGGTGATGAAATCGTTCATTTCCCGAACCATGCTATCCTGGAAAAAGAACCCATCTTCAAAGATGTGTTCGCCGTTGCGCCAAAGATCGTGCCGATTGGGCCCCTTCCAAAAGAAAAAGTGGGAATAGTTGTCGATGCAGCCGCCCATGTGTCCCCAAGAATAGTCGAATCCCTGATTGTGGGGCATGGTTTCGGGCGTGTATCCAAGATGCCACTTCCCGATGTGGCCAGTAGTGTAGCCGGCTGATCGCATCATTTCGGCAATGGTCACTTCGCGGGAGGACATTCCAGGCACTCCCTCTTGGGAGCTGACGTTTCCCGGTACGCCTGCTCGAGCCGGGAAGCGGCCTGTCAATAGCCCCGCTCGGCTGGCTGAGCAGATAGCTGAGGGCGAGTACATTTGTTTGAAGCGAACGCCCCGGGAGGCGAGTTTGTCCAAATGTGGCGTCGCCAGGTCGTCGCTCCCGTAACAGCCTAAATCCATGGTTCCTTGGTCATCGGTGTAGATAATAATGACGTTTGGTCTATCAACGCCAGAAAGAGGGATCGCTAGGGAGAGGACGACCAGAAATCCGGTGATCAGATTGCGGTGGAGACTTGCGTAGAAATTCATAAGGGAAGCGGAGTTGCGTGGGGTTTGATTCGGTTTGGACCAGATCTTCGGAGGCAAAGCGATCTTCCGGACATTGTCCAGTTGCTTCCCATGGATGTAGACTTATCGTGCTCATGCGATGAACGATGATAGAAAACCTAGGATACTCGCTTTAGGCGCGCACCCCGACGATTGCGATATCAAGGCCGGTGGCTGCGCGGTGATGTGGTCACAGGCTGGCTGTGTAGTAAAATTCGTATCCGTAACGAATGGCGATGCTGGGCATCATGAGATGTCGGGCTCGGCCTTGGCTGAACGGCGAGCCCAGGAAGCCCGAGCTGCGGGCGATGTGGCGGGAATCGAATACGAGGTGCTCGATTTTCATGATGGGCAGCTAGTGCCGGGATTGGAGGAGCGATTTAAACTTCTGCGATTGATTCGGGAATTCCGCCCTGACCTGGTGCTAACTCACCGGCCTAACGATTATCATCCCGATCACCGCTATACGTCGCAGCTGGCCCAAGACTGCTCCTTTTTGGTCGGCGTTCCCAATATTTGCCCGGACAGTCCGCGATTGGAGCGAATGCCGGTGATCCTCTATTTCGCGGACGACTTCCAGAAACCGATCCCGTTCCAGCCAGATATCGCTGTCGATATTGATGATGTATTAAATACGAAAATACGAATGCTGGATTGCCATGTTTCCCAAGTATACGAATGGCTCCCATGGATTGGGCAGTCTGAGCTGGAAGCCTCGGAGGATCCGGATGAACGCTTGACAGGACTAGCGGATTTTGTCCGTCCTTTCAGCGAGCCGGGCGAAGCGGCTAGGCATAGCTTGATCCGAACCTATGGCCACGAGCGCGGCAGCTCGATCAAAGATGCTGAATGTTTCGAGATTTGCGAATACGGGAGCTCGGTAGACGCAGAGGTGACAGAACGGCTCTTCCCGTTTTTGCCAAAACGAAGGTAGGGCTTCCGCTCGCGGAACGCCTTAACAGCAATTTAATATAACAGGATGCGCTTCACTGGCTTGATTTCGCGGGTAGCCGCGAGAACTTGATGATAAGAGTTCAGGTCAAGGTTTTCTAGTTCGAACCTATAGTCTCGAAGAGACACCCATTTGCCTCGCAGAGGCAACAAGCGAGGCACGAGCGTTGTTAACATCGCTTACTCCGTTCGCTAGTTCCTTCACCCGCTCTGCTCGGTTCAGGAAATGGGTGTCCGCGTTGCGGACAATAGGTTTGAGGCTGAGGATAGGGTGATGAGTCCGCTATCTGCGTCGCATCCTCTTGCCGGAGAGATTCGTGCGTTTGATCCATTCGGCGTGCTTCTGGCTCAGTTCTTTGACCTTCTCGGGCATGGTGTCGGCCAGATTGTTGAGCTCAGTGGGATCGTCGGCGAGATTGTAGAGTTCCCAGGGCCGTCTACTCTCGGATACAAGTTTCCAATCACCGACGCGCACAGCTTTGCCCTTATTGTGGGCCCAGAAGAGGGCGTCATGTTTTGGGAGAGAATTCCGTTTGCCGGTGATAACGGGAAGAAAAGATCTCCCTTCCAAAGGTAAAGGCTGTTGGTTGATTTTGGATACGCCTGCCGCCTCCAACAGAGTAGGCATGAGATCGATGACATGGCAAACCTCTCGGTTGAGGCCGCCGGTATGATCCGGGTCCAATCCGTCGGGCCAAGAGATGATGAACGGCGAACGCGTGCCCCCTTCGTGGTCGTGTTGCTTGTATAGCCGGAAGGGAGTATTGGAAGCGTTGGCCCAACCATAGCCATAGGATTGCCAGCTGCTTTGGGGACCCGGCATGACGTGCGGGATATTCCCAGGGATGATGGGAGCCCGCTTCCCATCGGTCGTAAAAGGACGAGTCCAGGAACCCGTCCGTTCCGGTGGGTATTCGACATGGCAGCCCCCGTTGTCATGCTGGTAGATGACGATAGTGTTATCGAGCTCCCCCATGATTTCGAGTCGGTCGATGATGCGACCAATATTGCGGTCCATGCTTGTTACTTGAGCCGCGTAGACCTCCATGCGGCGTTCTTGCCAGTCTTGGTAAGGCTCGTCGTTCCAAGCAGGCACATCGGGATGTCGTGGAGATAGTTTGAAAGAGTTGTCGATGATTCCCAGTTCGAGCATGCGTTGATAGCGGCTCTGTCTTAGATTGTCCCAGCCCATAGAGTAGCGGCCTTCATAGTGCTTAATGTCCTCGGGCTTGGCGTGAAGCGGCCAGTGAGCAGCGTTGTAGGCAACGTAAAGGAAGAAGGGCTTTTCTTCTGGCAGTCGCTTGTGTTCTTCCAAAAATCTGAGGGAGTAGTCCGTAATCGAATCCGTGTAATAGAATTCTGAATTCCCTCGCCACTCGAACTCGCGATCCTCCCCGTTCAAATTGAGATCTACGGGAGCGAAAAAGTCTGAAGTTCCCCAGTAGGTACTGTAAGAGCTGTCGAATCCTCTATTGTGAGGCGCACTAGGTCCATTCGGCTGAGCAGGGTCCGACAAGTGCCATTTGCCTGCCATATAGGTGCCGTATCCTGCCGATTTTAGCGCTTCTGGCAGTAGTGTCGTTTCCGGATTTAGCCCACCAGTTGCCGATCCGTCTGCGAAAGACGAATTCGGATACAAGCCAGTCATGATACTGGCACGGGTAGGCCAGCACATGTTGTGCACGTAATAGTTGGTCAAGCGGAGTCCTTTTTTCGCTAGGGAATCCAATGCCGGGGTTTCGATTTCCCCTCCATAGCTGCCGATGTCGGAATAGCCCATGTCGTCGGAGACGATTAAAAGAATGTTCGGACTCTCTCGTCCCGAGATGGAAATGCTGAAAATGGCAGGAAGTAGGAGCGGTAGAAAAGGCTTCATGAGACGAATGATCAAGGCCGTGCTTCGGCTGTCAATGGAGAGTTGGAATTGGTAGTGGCCGGCCTTTTCGCGATTGGGAATAGGTGTCAACTCAAGTGGTTTGCGTTGTAGGAAGCTCGCTTGCGAGCGAAAAACAAGGATCAATTCCAATGCGACAATCGCTCGCAAGCGAGCTTCCTACACCTATCAATGAGCCTTGTGAGTGAATTCTTTGGCAGTTGCTCCAAGGGCTAAGGATGTTGCCGCTATGGCTCCGATGATTACCCGCGGAAATCGACTCTCGATATTGATCATTGTTGGTAAAGTGGAAATCACAGCTTGGCAAAGGTTCCCATCGATCTCCGTGAGGAAAGAGATC
>NZNM01000102.1 GCA_002694885.1 Opitutaceae bacterium
GCAAGTGAGTCTTGCCGCCATAGAACGTGGCATAGCCAGCTCGCTTCATGAGTTTGCCCAATGAATTAGCCGTCACTTCCTCAGGTATAGTCGCCTCCATACCATTATTGAAAACGCCAAACCGTCCAGGCATCATCCCCGTGGACATGGATAGTCGACTGGGCATGCAAACCGGATTAGTTGCGTAAGCATTGGTGAAACGGATACCGGATTCGGCAATGCTATCGAGGGCCCGAGTTTTCAAATAGGGATTGCCCGCCGCCGAAAGCATCTTGGCATGATGCTGATCGGTGATAATGAAAAGAATATTGGGGCGGGAGTCGGAGGCGAAGGCTGAGAACACAAAGGCAATTCCCAACAATAAATGAAAGCTGAATCTTTGAATAATTGCGAATAAGGTCATTCTGACTGAAAAGTAGTCGTGGTCCTCAGGCCGCGAATGTGTAGACTGTCCGATGATCGCAGCCTGAAGGCAGCGACTACTGACGGAGGACCGAGCCGGTCCTCCCTACCTTGATTTACAATTGAAGCGGCAAACATCGATCGATTTGCCCTATTTCAATGGATCCGCCATTCGGCCCATGAACCAGGAAAACTCGGATTTCATTTTCGCCAGGGTTCCCTCGTACTTGCTCTTGCCAGCCAAATCGTTCAATTCCAAGGGGTCTGTATCCAAATTATAGAGCCGGTACTTATCGATTGTCGGATAGTGGATCATCTTATAGTCCTGGCTAATAAACGCCCGCTGGCTTCCCGGCTCGTAAGCCCCATAGATATAGTCGTACTGTAAATCCCGATCCCCAGCCATGACAGGAAGAAGGCTTTTGAATTCCACATACTCGGGAACGGGTATTCCCGCGAGTTCGAGAGAGGTGGGCATGATGTCCTGCAAATATACCCGCGTATCCAGTCGCTCCCCTTTATCGATAGTGGGCCCCGTTACTAGCAACGGCACACGCAGGCTGTGCTCGTACATGTTCTGCTTTCCTATAAAACCATGATGCCCGACTCCCAATCCATGGTCCGCGGTGAAGAAAATGTAGGTGTTATCCGCCTTGCCGCTCTTCTCTAAGGCGTCAAGAATTCTCCCGATTTGCTCGTCCATATGCGTGATGATCGCGTAGTATTCTCTACGATGAACCTTAACTGCGTATTCGGTTCGTGGATAGGGGGCGAGTACTTCATCTCTGACCTCTTTGACATTGCCGGCTTCCGCGTAGGGGTACTCAGGAATAAAGCTCTCGGGCACTTCGATTCGATCTAGTGGATAGCGATCCAGATATTCCTGGGGAGCCTGCCGTGGATCGTGCGGGGCATTGAAAGCCAAATACATAAAGAACGGCTTCTCAGAGCGGCTGGTAATTTCCATGAAGTTTTCAGCGTTGTCCGCCACGACTTCACTCCAATGCCGTCCGCCTGCCCAAAAACCTTCGAATTTCGTATCGGTCGCATCCCACGGATCCGGCTGACCTTCCACAGGACGTCCATAGGCTTCCGGATAGTAGATCGGTCCCGGCATTCCCGGGCGAACATGGGAGACGTGATCAAAGATCGCTCCGGTGTCTGCTTTCACATGCCACTTGCCTGTGAAAAAGGTCTCGTAGCCGGCGTTACGCAGGAGCTGCGACCACATGCGCTCGTTGTTGATCTCTTGAGACAGTTTCGGCTCAAGATCTCTAGCCGGCCAAAGAAAGCGCCCCGTATTGATCATCGTGCGGCTGGCCACGCAAATGGCTCCATGCCAACCACCCATATTGTAGGTCTGCGTAAACGCCGTTCCTTGATTGGCTAGCCTATCCAGATTCGGCGTATCAATATCAGTGTATCCCAATGCAGCGATGGTATCGTAGCACTGATCATCCGCGAAAATGAAAAGAATGTTGGGTTTCTCGGCGGCGAAACCGCTCAGAGTAAACAATAAGGCGATAAGACAGGAAAGAGGGGCGATCTTGAACATATTTTTATTTACGCGCTTCCCGGGACATTCGACAACGAAAGAATTGATTGGCGGAAAATGGAGCATTCAGTGGCGCGAGCCCCGCAATTGCGGGGCCGCGGAGAGTAGAACAAGCATCCTGCCTGTTTCAGACACAAAGCGGTATTCAATCGAAAAACTCTGTCAGACACAGGCCAGTCGTCGCTTTTCGAGCTATGCCCAGTGCAACTAGAAGCCTATGCTACTTTTCTGTTCGCGGCCTAAAGACCGCGACTACCAATACTTAGGCAACGCTCAGGACGCAGAGAACCGGAGATTCACATTGGCATCGCCAGCGGACCCCCTATTTTATCCGCCAACAAACTATTTCGCTTATGAAATCACCCCTATCTCGTCGCAAGTTCCTGGCCGCCTCGGCTGCCGCAACCGCATTCCAAATTGTGCCTCGGCACGTAATCGCCGGTTCCGGCCAAACACCGCCCAGCGAAAAGCTGAATATCGCAGGAATTGGGGTTGGTGGGATGGGAGCTTCCAATCTTCGCAAGTGCAAAGACGAAAACATTGTGGCTCTGTGCGATGTCGATCACGACTACGCTGCTCCAACCTATAAAGCCTACCCCAAAGCGAAAATCTACACGGACTATCGCGAGATGTTCGACAAGCAGAAGGACATCGACGGTGTCATCATCGCCACTCCGGACCACACCCACGCGGTGATCACTATGCGAGCCATGGAAGCGGGCAAACATGTCTTTTGCCAAAAACCGCTGACCCATACGGTGCACGAGGCCCGCGCCATCACTGAAGCGGCCAAACGCTACGGGGTTCAAACCCAGATGGGCAATCAAGGCCATTCCTCAGAGTACATCCGGCTTATGAAAGAGTGGATCGATGATGGGGCTATTGGGGATGTCCGAGAAGTACATGCCTGGACCGATCGGCCCGTCGGCGGACAAGTTTGGTCCACTTTCGCAGTTAAGGGGAAGTCCCTGGAACGGCCCGCTATACCAACGAGCCTCAACTGGGATCTTTGGCTAGGACCTGCCCAATACCGTCATTATCACCCCGACTACCACCCGAAAACATGGCGGGCCTGGATTGATTTCGGCACCGGCCCCCTCGGTGATATGGGCTGCCACATTCTCGATCCTGCTTTTTGGGCTCTCGATTTAGGGGCACCGGAAATGATCAACGCTTCCACGACTCACTGGGAGCCTGATGTCAGCTCCCAAACCTTTCCCCGAGCCTCAATCGTTCGCTACCAATTTCCGGCTCGCGGCAAGAAGCCTCCCGTTAAATTGACCTGGTATGATGGCCGACTTCTCCCACCTCGTCCCGAGGAACTAGAGCCAGATCGAGAGCTCCCTAAAAGCGGGGCCATTATTATCGGCGACAAAGGCAAGATGCTACACGGTTCACACGGGGCCAGCAGCTTGAGAATTATTCCCGAGGAGCGCATGAAGGCCTACCAGCGACCGGCGAAAACGATCCCGCGCGTCAAAGGTAGTCACGAAGATGATTGGATTCGGGCTTGCAAGGAGGGACGTGATGGGACGCCAGCTAGTTCAAGTTTTGAATACGGAGGAGCCTTAACGGAAATGGCGCTCCTCGGCATGGCGGCAATCCAAATGAAAGATCAGAACCTGCGTTGGGATACTAAAAACTTGCGCTTCACGAATAACGAAGACGCCAACGCCTTAATCAATCCGCCCTACCGCGAAGGCTGGACTTTGTAGCCTTCTTGATTTCTGCAGGAGCGGCCCACGCTCTGCGGGGCCGCGATGGTTACGATACACCCTACATCAAAATCGCGACATAAAACCGCTCCTACAGAAAAAAGGTTCTCGCAAGCGACACCCCTACGGAATTCCTAAAACGGCTGCTTAAGGATAAGCAGCCCTACCCTCCTACAAGCCCAACTCTCGCTTCAATTTCGAAAAATCGTCCGGGTCGATGGTTGTAATACCTTCATTGGACAATTTCGGACCTGGGGTACTGCGCCCATTTTCCACATACGACTCTAGCAGGCGATACATTCCCCTAACCTTGTCCTTATTGGTCAAATACAGGTTATTCCTCTCCGAAGGATCCTCCCTTAGGTTAAAGAGCTGAATTGGGGGAATGCTCATTTTTTTTGCCTCGGCCGGCCTGGGAGCGCTCCAGCCACCTGAGCCAGGGCATAAGACCAATTTCCAATCGCCCTTGCGAATAGCGAATGAACCATTGATGGAATGATGGACAGTAGCCTCTCGAACTTCGCCAGCCTGCCCTTTCATGGCCGGGAGAAAACTAACGCTATCTTCGCCTGCATTATTTGGAAAATCCGCATCCAGTATATCCGCCATCGTAGCTAGCAAGTCCGTTAGGCAGATCGTAGCATCGGATTCTGCGCCCGCCTTGATGCCATTTGGCCAATGGGCAATAAACGGAACTCTATGGCCAGCCTCGTAGATGTCCGCTTTGTTTCCTCGATAAATCCCGCCCGGCTTGTGACCCACTTCATCCAGCTCATCGAACTCAGCTCTAGGCGAACAGCCGTTGTCGGCCGTGAAAATGAATAGCGTATTCTCCGCAACACCGCTCCTCTCCAGCGCTTCCATAATCTGCCCCATGTGCCAGTCGACCTGCTGTACGAAATCGCCGTATTCATTGGTGCCGCTCTTTCCTTCGAACTCATCAATAGGCAGAATGGGCGTATGCGGGCTGGGCAATGGCAGGTAGAGGAAAAAGGGCTTCCCGGTCTTGGCGCGCTCTTCGATGTAGTCGACCGATCGTCTAACGAAATTCGGGGTCACGTCTATGTGATAGAAATCCGAGCCGGTTGGCCCCACTCGCCAAAATCCTTTGTAGTCTTCGTTAACCGTAATGCGATTCGGCGCCGCCGTAACCACCCCATCTTCTACATACACATAGGGCGCCATATCCAAAGACCCGCAGTGACCATAGTAGTAGTCAAAGCCCAGCGCGTCCGGACCATTTTTAACCCGCTTCTTGTAGTCGATCACTTCCCCACTGTTGAGAAAGAACGTATTGCTGGGCTCGCCATCTTCGAAATGGAAGTCCCATCCAAGATGCCACTTACCTATCATGGCGGTATGGTAGCCCTGATCCTTGGCCAAGTCGGCAACGGTGTAGCGGTTCGTGTTGATCAGATGTACCGAGGAGCCGCCCAAAACGCCATTCTTCAATCGAGAACGCCAACTGTAGCGGCCCGTTATAATTCCGTAGCGCGTGGGGGTGCAAACCGCCGAGCCCGAGTGGGCGTCAGTAAACATCATCCCCTGGGATGCAATCTCGTCCAAGTAGGGTGTTTGGATCTTCGAATCTTTGTTGAAACAGCTCAAGTCGCCATACCCAAGATCGTCTGCAAGGACGTATACCACGTTGGGCTTATCGGCGCCCAAGAGGAGCGAGGATGCTATAAGGGCCAACAGGAATGAAATAGATTCGCGGAGTAAGGGCATAGAGCGATGAGAATAGATTCTATTGGCGAGACCAAGCGAAAACTAGTGTATGAAAAGGCTCCAGAGTAATCGTAGCTTAATTGTAGGAGCGGCTTTACGCCGCGATAATCGTTTGAAACTAATCGCGGCCCCGCAATGCGTGGGCCGCTCCTACGGGAAAAAGGTCGGTTGTGACCTTTAATCCATCTTATGCCGGACCCTGCCTATCACCGGCTTTACTCCTTTTGAACCGCTATGCCAATGGTAGGGCCGGTTGTCCCTAACCGGCCGAGCCCCTCCCAGCGCTCCAGCATCCACACAGGGCGGTAACGTATTTTCTCAAGATTCAATAAAGTAGCACAGGCTTCCAGCCTGTGTAGAAAACACTTATAAATTCACAGGCAGGATGCCTGTGCTACTCTTTGCAAACGCGCTTTTCCTACCGCCTTAGCAACCAATCACCACAAAGGTCTTTCCATCCAGAAACCGGATACGCTGATGGGCGCGAGCCATAGCCATGCCCGCCAGTCGGAAACGTATGCAACTCTACCTCGATGCCTCGTTTGAGTAGCTCGTTATTATAGGCGATCGCGCTAGGGAAGTGCTTGGTATCGTCTTGAGTCTGGACGATGAAGGCGGGAGGCGCTTCTTCGTCCAAAGAAAAGTCGTCTGCCGTCTCGAAATCCGGCGTGCCGATGTAGGCTGGGTAGACCAATACCGTAAAGTCCGGTCGGGAGGAAACGTCGTCTGCGCTATCCATTTTTGGATACGCCCGCTTCCGCCAGTGATTACTCAGCGTAGCGGACAAATGCCCGCCCGCAGAAAACCCAAGCACGCCGATGCGTTCGGGATCCAAATTCCATTTCTCGGCATTGCTCCGCAACATTCCTAGAGCCCGCTGGGCGTCCTGCAAAGCCCCCTCGCGATTTTTGGGTACCCGATACTTGAGTACAGCAGCGGAAATGCCGATGGAATTAAGCCATTCCGCAACTTCCTCGCCTTCCAAATCCCAAGCCAACTTGTTGTAGCCACCTCCCGGACAAACGAGGACCGTAGTCCGGGGGCGTCGGCCCTTAGCCGGGTACCACTTGATGCTAGGCTCCGCCACGTTGGTCACTCGATTCACCGTTCCCGGACCATCGCGCGGCCCCACTTCGCTCTTCTCAACTAAGGACTTATCATGAGGAGCAGGAACCCCCTTGGGCCAAAGAGCGATTACCTCTTTTGGCGTTTCGTCCTCTTCGGTTCCAAAATGCCGCTCCAAGACAGGGTTCAAGCCCGCTGCCCAAAGTTCATAACCTCTCTTGTTCGGGTGTAGCAGATCCGGCATTACGTTTTTGGGCAAAACTCCATCGTTTTCAACAAACAGATTGCTGATATCCAGAAATTCCGCTCCCTTTCGTTTAGCCACCCCGGGCAGCATCTCATTGATTTTTTCGTTTACTTTTCGCATGTGATTATCAGCCGTGGCGCCTCTCGGGAATATCGCATGGAGAATGATCTTCGTTTCGGGCAGGCGTTTTTGGATCTCATCGATGATCGCCTCGATCCCTTGGGCCGTTTCAGCCGGCGGATGCCCCTCGTCATGGCCCGTATTGTTAGTTCCGATCATGATGACCGTCACTTTCGGGGATAGGTTTTCCAAGGCCCCGTGATCGATGCGCCAAAGGACGTGTTCCGTTCGATCTCCACTGAAACCCAAGTTGAAGGCTCCGTACTTGGCGAAATTTTCCGCCCATAGTCCCTCGTCCCAGCCATGAGTGATCGAGTCGCCAATAAAAAGCAGTTCCACGTCGTCGCCTCGAGCCTCGGCCTCCACCAATTTTTCTTCATGCCGAGGCATCCACCAACTAACCGCCCATTCCGCATCCTGCTGGACGGGCGTAACGGTCGGCGGTTGTGCGGACAACGAAAAACTGAGCAATAAACTCAAACTCGAAGCTACAATTGAGATACTATTTTTGATGCTCATAGTTGAAGAAAACTAGCCCAAGATTTTCAGGCGAAGCTACCAAATACAAACTGATAATAACTTAGCTTCGCCATTCAGCCATTGCGTTGACGACAAGTCAGAGCTTGCCTGGCACGGTATCAGCCTTCAACTTGGCCCACCTACTTACAATCACTACCCGATATGAAACGACGTCATTTTCTTAGAACCGCCCTTGCCTCTTCTCTGGCATCATCAGCAGCCTTCCAAGCCATGGCCATTGGGAAAAATAACCGCTACCGCAATGAGATCGGGCTTCAACTCTACACGCTGCGCAATCAGATAAAAGAAGACACGGTGGGCACCTTGAAAGCCGTCGCTGATGCGGGATACAAGCAAGTTGAACCGTACGGATTTCCAAACGCAGGGGAAATGATCAAAGCGGCCAAGGACTTTGGGCTAGCCGTCAATTCTAGCCACTTCGTGTGGGAATCGGTGACCGACCCCGATAAGGAAGGTACGGTACCATTCAGTAAGATCCTTGATGAAGCGAAGGACGCCGGGCTCTCCCACTTGGTCGTACCCTACGTACATGAAGGGAACCGCAAAACGCTCGATGACTACAAACGGTTGGCAGAGAACTGCAACAAAGCCGCCGTTAAAGCCAAGAGCGCTGGTATCCAGCTCGCCTATCACAATCACGCTTTCGAGTTTCAACCTCTAAAGGGCAAGCAATCGGGATTCGACGTCTTCATGAGTGAGTTCTCCGAAGACATGAAGTTCGAGGTCGACGTCTTCTGGGTTGCTGTTGCCGCCGAAGACCCGGTTAAACTCATTCGCAAGCTTAAGGGCCGCGTGTCGCAATTGCATCTGAAGGATCTGAAGAAGGGGATGCAGACCCCCGAGTTCGGCAAAGTACCCAATGACGCTTTCCAGGAGCTCGGCGAAGGCGTTATCGACTGGGATCCTGTCATTCGCGTGGCGAGAACCGCCGGAGTTGGCCACTGCCACATAGAGCAAGATCAATCCCCCCATCCCATCAAGAGCGTCAACCAGAGTATCCAGCACCTGGCTACTTTGTAGAATGAAATAGTAGCACAGGCTTCCAGCCTGTGTCTAAGCAAAAGTCGTCGCCCCGCTAAAAGCGGAACTGCGCCATACACAGGCTGGAAGCCTGCGCTACCACTAATTTCAGATACTTTCGCGGCATAAAGCCGCTCCTACAAATTCTGAAGGTCGCCCTAACGCGCTTGCATGTTGTCGATTTCAACGAAAGTTCCTGGTTCGCTGACAAAGTCGAGTCGCAGGGCTTTGGCCGAACCCGACTCCGGCAAGGTGAAAGAAGCTGTGGCAAAGTCTCTCGCGGGATTGACAGAAACAGGTCCCGCCATTCGGCGAGTCACTCCGTTTCCATGGTTCACCGAGAGCCAAACCAAGGTCGGTTCGGTTACCCGCATGGCAACCGCGAATGAGCCCCCTTGATTGGCCAGGTCAGCATCGAGACCGCTTCTTACAATCGATCCCTTCCCTTCCGGAAGGTGAAAATCGAGATACCCTTTGAATCCGGCTATATTCGACAACCCCGGATTGGCTTGCCATCCTTCGGTCTGCCATCCGCCGCAATCGAAAGTGAACAGCAGCTTCCCATCGTTGGCATCACGATTGTTATAGCCTTCCCACTGGTCCGAAAGCCCATCGCCGTCCGAGTCTAAACGCAAATGCTCGTATTCAGGATTCACTTTCCGCCACTTCTCTGGACCTTCATTCTGGAACGCGATCTCCGCATCCGGTTCTTCTATTTCTCCCATATCGCCCTTGCTAAGCCAGCCATCCAACAGCGCCCTATGCTCGTCCAATACGCCGGCAAACCTCGGGTCATCGACAAGATTGTTCAATTGGTGCGGATCCCGCTCGACATCGTACAATTCTTCGGGACGCCGCTCTCCAAAATAGATCTCAGCCAACTTAGGCGAAAGCTTTCCCGTGTTATAGAGATCATGCAAATTTTGAGTGTACGGCTGGTGATCCCTGTATTGAGGCTGAAGCAGAATGCGATCTAGCTTGTAGTTGCGCGTGTAGCGAAAACGCTCGGTCCGAACGGTGCGAACTCGATCGATCGTGTGATCCAATCGGTCCTTGGCAGAAGCGACAAATGTTCGCGGTTGGAAATCGGGAGCGAATAAATCCTGCCCTTCATACCAATCGGGCTGTTCGATTCCAGCCCACGCGAGCGTAGTCGCGGACAAGTCCAACACGTCTACCAAGTCGTCGCGTAGTTTTCCCTTGGTTACGTATTTCTCGGGACCTCGGACGACGAAGGGGACGTGGAGTCCGCCTTCCGTAGGCATTTGCTTGTGACGGACCAGATTGTTGGCTCCGTGATCGGAAACATAGACCACAATAGTGTTCTCCCAGAGTCCGGATTGCTTCAGCCCCTCGAGTACGTCCCCAATAAAATCGTCGTCTTTGCGGATGGAGTCGTAGTGCTCAGCCACCACTTCCCGATAAAGCCGGTTTTGCGGGTAGTCGGCCGGTACCGTAACGAATTCGGGATCCGTCTTTCGATCAGCCGGAAAATTCCTAACATTATTTTTCCCTCCAGCTGTCTGGATCTGTCCGTAGAATGGCTGATTTGCCTTGATCCTATCCCAAGGGATGGGCGAACGCTGCTTTTGCTCCATGGAATAGGTCGAGTCCTGATCCCAGATGAAATTGTAGTCCGTCTTACCGAGGTTGAAGGTATAGTACCCGTTTTCCTTCATAATTTGGGGCAGCAACTTCAATTCGCTGGGATACTGGATCTTGCGGGGGCCTCTGGAGGATCGGTGTTCGTGGGCCCCAAATCGGATCTGATTCTGTCCCATCATAACCGCGGACCGACAGGCTGAGCAGACCGGCGCTGGAACGTACGCCCTAGAGAAAAGCGTTCCTTGAGCCGCCAGCGAATCGATATGCGGCGTATGGCCCTCATTTACCTCATCGCCATAACATCCCATCCAGGGAGAGGTGTCCTCAGCGAAAATCCACAGGATATTCGGCTTGCCCGCAGCAAATCCGCAGGAAACGAGCGAGAGCGCAAAGAGCAACGAAAGGGGCTTACGTTTGATCATACCTCAATTTACGCAGGTGTGAGGAAATTCGACAATGAAAGAATGGGGTGGGGAAAGTAGCGCAGGCTTCCAACCTGTGATCAAAACAGGCAAGATGCCTGTTCTACCCTATACGGACCCCCAATTGCGGGGCTCGCACTACTCTTCTCTCAGCAATTCCTTCAGCTTGTAAGCTACAGCTTCGCCCTGAGCTCGGATGCCTTCCGGGTTGAAATGCACATTGCCTGGTCGGGTCCACCACTGTTCGTGATGTCCGACTGTGAATGCATACAAGTCATTGACCGCGATCTCCGGGTGGTCTCTCAAAACCTTCAACGCGACTTCGTTGTATCGCTTGGCGTCTCCCGCATGTCGACCCCGCTCGCCCTCGGGAACCGGAGTGGTCAAAGCGAAAACGATTTTGGCTCCCGGATGCTCTCGTTTGAGATAGGCAAAAATATCGCGTAGGTTTTGCTCGTATTCGGAAAGCGATGCCACTTGCTCGCCATTTTCCTTATCCAGCTTGGAGCCATTAACCACGTACTTCAAATCGTGCAGGCCAACATTTACTTGGATCACGTCCCAATCATGGGCCCATCGATCCTTGATTTTCCAGTCTCGCATCGTCTCATGCAAAGTATCCATCTTTTCGATAAACGAAGCAGAAAATCCGCCGTTCACGTGCAGTCGGTAAACATTAGCCTCCCCCTCCAGCAATCCTCTAACTATCGGGGTGTAAGCGATCGAAATCGAGTCGCCATATATGAGTACATTCGGCAGGGCAGGATTGTTCTCAATATACAAAAAAGCTTTATTCTTGTCGTTCTCCTTATTGCGCAAGGCAATGCCGTACCACGCTTCTTCGGCGGTTTGCGAGGCCTGGACAGAGACCGCAGCAATAAGAATGATCAACAGGGTCGAAAGAAAACGGAACATGTTCGAATCAAAGGCTGCCGAGCTGGAAAAGTCAATGAGGCGACCGCTTCGTGTTTCTTCTTTTCAATTCCTCGAATCCGTTCTTCTATCCATCGCTATGAAGTTTCTTCGCCGCTTTCCTAGTTCCCTCAGCTTAACTGGAACCGTCCTGGCTGCCGTTTGCTTGTTGGCTCCAACTCAGGCCGCTGCCCACCTTCATGGTGATGAACCGCTAGCTCATGAGATAGAGAATGCCGCCAAGAGCTTCATCCGCTCCCTCGACGGTTCCCAAAGGAGAAAAGCGGTGTTCGAGTTCGATGATCCCTACAGAGTTCAATGGGACTTCCTGCCCGTGGCGATGATAGGCCGCAAAGGGGTTGCTCTAACAACCCTCTCCGAACGGCAGAAACGCCTAGCTTATCAGCTGCTGGAATCGAGTGTGAGCGAATCAGGGTATGAAAAGCTGCGCGACATCATAGACCTTGAACGGGTACTCCTCGAGCTCACGGGATCTGACATACGCGTTCCCGAGCTTTACCATGTCATGCTTTACGGGGAGCCATCCGATCACGGCACTTGGGGGTGGCGGTTCGAAGGGCACCACATTTCTCTCCATTTCACAATCGTGGATGGCGAGCAAATAGCTGTGGCCCCGCGCTTCTTGGGAACCAACCCCGCTCATGTGAAAGAAGGCGATCGCAAAGGGCTCCGCGTCCTTGGCGAAGAGGAAGATCTCGCTCGCGAGCTGATGAAATCCTTCGACGAAAGACAGCGCCCGCTGGCCCACTTCCAAAGTATCGCCTATCCGGAAATCGTCACCAATCGAGCGACCGAGGTCGGGCCGCTCGCGCCGGTGGGCATTCGAGCGGCCCGCATGTATCCCTTTCAAAAAGCTCTTTTGGAAAAACTGATCTATACCTACGCGGCCACTATGCCCTTGGAACTAACTAAAGAGCGGCTTCAAAAGATCCAAGAGACTGGATTCGACAAGATTCGCTTTGGCTGGGCTGGCGGCATTGAACTCGGTGAACCGCACTATTACCGCATACAGGGACCCACCTTTCTGATAGAATACGACAACGTGCAAAATGACGCCAATCACGCCCATACCGTTTGGCGCGATTTCAATGGCGACTTCGGGCGCGATATCCTCAAAGAGCACTATTTGAATCACGGGCACTAGACCCGAAGCGGCATCCTGCCGGATTCGGAGCAAGAAGTAAGGCCCCGTTGTAATACAGGTAGGGAGGACCGTCTCGGTCCTCCAACCAATCACAGATCAACTCTCAAGTAGCGCGGCGCTTCAGCCCGCGTAAAATGTTCACGCCCGATACGCAGCCCCGCAATTGCTGGGCACGCGCTACTCATAACACTTACGAATAGGCGCTCATCACCGGCGGACTGACAACCGGTTGTACTGAACCTCAGTGATCCAGCTAAGATCGTTCCAATAACCTGTATCGTTGGGCTGCGGAAGCCCGCGGGTCGTTCGTCCACGGCAAATGATCTCAGTAATCTTCCGCTCTAGATCATTCGCGATAGTGAGATTCTTCGCGTACACATTCCTCTCTTCACCGGGATCCCTTTTCAAATTGTAGAGTTCGTGCCCCAAATCGCCGTGAGGCATGATCAGTTTCCAATCGCCTTCCGTCACTGAAAACCGACCTCTCATAGCGTGATTGATAAGCGGATACCGCCTGTACTTGGACTTCGAATCGCGAAGCACCGAGTAGAAGCTTTGACTATCCTCACCTGCCTCGTGAGGAAGCCGAGCGCCGATCATATCGGCGATGGTTCCAAGAAGATCAACCTGCCCTACCAATCCGTCCCAAGTTCGGCCTGGTTCTGCGATCCCACCAGGCCAGCGAATGAAAAAGGGAACACGATGCCCACCCTCGTAAACCGAGCGCTTGCCCTCTTTGTAAATGCCGCTGCTATCATGATTAAAGTCCTTGATGCGCTCTACCCATGATCTTTCTGGCCCATTATCGCTGCTAAAATAGACCAGGGTATTTTCATCAATCCCGCTCTTTTCCAGAAATTCCAGGACACGACCAACATGGTGATCGGTCTCTACCATAAACTCTCCGTAGCCACCCGCGTCGCCTTCTCCCCAAAACTCTGGTCTTGGCGCAACGGGATAGTGAGGCGATGTGAAGGGCAAGTAGAGGAAGAACGGTTTTCCCTCCCTGGCATCGTCCAATTTTCCTTCCATCCACTCAATACCCTTATCCGTAAACCGCTGTAGACACTCCGTATCCACAAAATCGGGCGCCACTTCAATTGCAGCAGCTCCATGTAGCGCTTTCGCTTCTTCCGGGGTTTCAAAATACGGCGGCATGATCCGATAGTCCATGTGCCGGTCATTCGGCTTTTTGGCTGTATACATCGTCGGCGGGACTTCCGCATGACGCCCTTCGATCCAGGCCAGATAGCCATAATTGAGCGAGGCCGGGATTCCATAGAAATAGTCGAATCCAACATCCAAGGGCATCTCCTTGATGGGCGACTCGAAATCGCGGTTCCCCATTTCGCCTGGAATATCCATGCCCAAATGCCACTTGCCAACCATAGCCGTGTGATAGCCATTCTCCTTGAGCAAGGAGGCGATGGTCATGCGATCGTTGTCGATCAAAGCCGGCGTATCCGCGCCCTGAACACCCGTCTTCAATCGCGTCCGCCAGCTGTAACGTCCCGTCAGCAATCCATAGCGTGAGGGCGTACACACCGAATCTGAAGAATGCCCATTGGTGAAACTGATACCCTCTTTGGCCAGCTTATCCAAATTAGGCGTCTTGAACTTGGCCTCTGGATTAAGGGAACTGGCATCTCCGAACCCCTGATCATCGGTGTAGATTAGTATGATGTTCGGGCGTTGCGTTTGAGCGATGAGGGAAGAGAGAACTAAAAAACCAACTACGAGGACGGAGGGAATATTCATCTGACTGTGATTCTTGTTTATAGTTGAAAATGTCGATTTAACGAGACGTTCAGCAAGCCGAATGGTAGGGCTTTACAATCCCTAGTCAGCAGCACTAGGTCGGCTGCTTAGGGACAAGCAGTCCTACCTTTTTCTAACAAATACACCGTAACTTTTGGACAGCTCTGAGACAATCATCATTCGAAATCGTGGGAGCGGCCCACGCTCTGCCGGGCCGTGATGGCCCTCTATCTAAATCGCGGCGTAAAGCCACTCCTACATTCATTATGTTCTCGCAATTTGAGTAACCCCAATCAACTCCTCAATCATTCGGATCGACCAGGTTTCTCCAGTCAGGATAGATGGGACGGCGCTCAGTATGCCTATTCTCCTTGACCATCGGAGGTGGAGGCGTTGATTCCAAAAAGGCCTGCAGTTTTTCGCGAACCACTTCGGCCCGTTCACCGGCTTCCCCGATCAATAGATCGTTCGCCTCTCTCAAATCTTTGGGCACTTCGTAGAACCGTCCATCCCGGTAGAGCTTGAATCGCTCCGTTCGGGCAAACTGAGAAGGAATCTTATTCCAATAAGGCTGATAATGGGTAAACACCCAATCCCGTGGATTCCCGGCCTCACCTTTCAGTCGAGGATAGAAACTGCGCCCGTCTATCGGATCGCTAGGGTCGAGTTCCATCCCAGCCGCATCGGCCATGGTTGCATAGAAATCGGTGAAATCAATCAGGTCGTCCGGAGCCTGCCCTACGGGGGTTTGCCCTTTCCAGTACGCGACGAAAGGAACATGAGTGCCCATATTGGTAGGGCCGCCCTTCCCACCTTTGATATCCATTCCATTCCAGCGGGAAACGATCGGGGTGCCCGTGCCATTGTCTGCAGTGAACAGGATTATGGTATTTTCAGCGATTCCCAACTCTTCCGTCTTGTCGACAATTTTACCGATTATCTTATCCATGTAATTCACCATGGATACAAAATGCTCCTTGTTGCGGGGCCGATCCCACTCATTGGCAGTCTCCTTTGGGGCATCGTCAATGGTGTCTGGCGTAGGCACGAAAGGATCGTGAACGAGGACCATCGGATAATAGGCGAAAAATGGCGCGTCCCGATTGCGCTCCATGAATTCGCACAAGTAGTCGCTCATCTGATCCGGCCCATAGGCGCCCGCGTTCTCTTCTTTGGTGATGAACTTGCCATTCGTTTCGATGGGGGGATTCCAAAATCGCTCGCCCCCGATCTTGCCGCTTTTGCCAGTCGTCAGTTGCCACAAGAAGTATTCGTGAAATCCCGCTTTAACCGGACGCATGTTGTCGTCATGCCCAGGCATTAAGTTATACAGGCCATTGAGCTGCCACTTCCCGACTATGGCCGTGCGATAACCGGCTTCCTGCATCAGATGGCCAAAGGTCTTATCGTTCGGATTCAAGTAGCCGAAGTGCGTGTAATTGCGGAAATTATACTGACCCGTCATCAGCTTGACCCGAGAGGGCGTGCAGATAGGGGTGGAAAAACAATTTTTGAAACGCAGGCCTTTGGCAGCCATATCGTCGATTCGAGGCGTCTCGTAGTCCTCCGCTCCGTAACAACCTATGGCTTCCCAACTGACATCATCAGCCATGATTAAAACCACATTGGGCTGGTCTACGGGATCGCGTGGCGGTTCGGCCTGAGTGGAAAGCCCAATTGCCAATGCGATTAAAGAAACGAGACACTTGGGAGAAAACGCTTTCATGGAGACATATAAGAATAAGAAAGATGAAAAGATCGATCCCTTTTTCACAGCCCACGTTCTCGGAATGCTCCTATCTGACTGGATTTCTATCCATCTGCCAAATCGCAAGGATCGGCTGACTCTCTTCGCCGGGGATTGGCCCCAGGATCGGAATAGACTCTTGGATTGGGACAAGGCGGAGTAGCTTTATCGCCCTCAACTGAAATAATTTAAATGTCGGGAGGACTGAGCCGTTGGAACGCCCAATTCTGGTGAAACGTAGGATCATCTTTGTCCGCAGCGCGGATTTGGCCGAAGGCCACTGAAAGTATTTTCCTCAGTATTACACAGTCGGCTCTACCTGATTTTGGAGGGCCGAGCCAGTCCTCCCTACGACTCCGGTCAAGATCGGGCTAATTGTCCATGCCCATGACAATCGATTCACTAAATTTGAACTCACCGGTGAAAGCGTCGTAGTACTTAAATATAACTTGAGGATGCGGATACGCGACCCAACGGGTGTCGCCTCGTTGTATCGGACTGTTGAAGACGTTGTTCACTTGCACCACACAGTAGTGGGGGTGCGTCCGTTCCCGGCGAGGCGTATCCGAGTAAACATAGGTCGACCAGCGGATTTCACACTCGCGCGGACCATACTTGAACTTTCCATTGATGGGTCTATTCCCTTCGTCGGCTTCGGGAACGTGATTGACAGAGTTACCCGGACCCGAGGCGAATTCCCACACGTTGTTCAGCACTTTGATGGCGAATGAGTTGTGCAAATCGCCCGTCAGCATAAAGAACTGCTTGGGGCTATTGGCTTCGAAGAAATCGATGAGGTCCTCGCGCTCCTCCAGGAAAACCGTCCAGGCATCATCCTTTTTGATCTTCGTGTTGAAGTCGGTTCCGCCCCCACTTCCTACGTGTGGGATCATAAAATCCACACTGGAGGCCATGAAAAAGAAATCAGCGTCCGAGTTGCTAATGGTGTCTTTCAACCACTGAAGCTGCTGCTTGCCCAAGATGGTGGCCCCCGGCTGGTCCGGATTGTCGACATCGTGCAGCGATCGATGCGATCGCGTATCGAGCATAAAGAATTCGCAATTGGCTACCCGAAAGGAGCCGTAGGAGCGTCGACCGACCGAGTAATTCGCTTCGCCGTCCGCCCGACCCGGAGGCGAGATCTTCAGGCGGTTGCGGTCGACGATCTCGACAATGTCATAGACGCCGGCATTGGGGTCACCAGGAATTTGATCCAAATCCATGGCTTGAATCCCATCGGTAGGCTTGCCCCAATGAACCACCAAGTTGGCGTGATCTTTAAGGTCCATGCTCGAGAAATTCGCATTGGGATCGTAGAGGATGTCGCTCCCCTCTTGGAATTTGCCCACGCCAAACCTAGCCGGCACATCGTGAGCCACAGGGTTGGCCCAACCTAGATAATCAAACCAGGCTCGTACCGCCGTATCGCGGAAAACCGCTCGACGATCCACGTAGCCCGCTTCGCCCGTCCCATAAATATCGTTGAGCAGCTCATGGTCGTCAAAGGTGTAGAAACTGGGAACCTTGCTATGCCACTCCATCATGTTGCGGCCTCGATACATGTAAGTCTTGTAGTTCTCCCATACGCCCACAATCGGCGGGGCCAAGTCCACTATTTCCGGATTGGGATCCTGGTCTTCCAGACGCGCTTGAGCCCTCCAGGCGTGAACCGGAAAGTCGCGATCCTCCTCGTAGAGCCAATCCCCGTTCATTATAGCGAAATGAACGTCATCCGCTACCTGCTCGTTCAAAGTATCGTAAATCGGCATGTCCGGACCCATGCTGCTTTGCCAGGCCTGATTGACGCAGGAGACAAACTCGAACTGGAAATTAAACAGGCCTTTCGGGTTATGCTCCTCGTCGATAAAATCTTCCGTTCGAGGAAGCGTCTTGAAGGTGCCGCTCAGGCCTTTATCGACCGTGTAGTAGTACAGCGTGTCTGGATACAGATTTGTTAGTGTGATGATAGCAGTGTTATCGTCTTCGAGCTTGGTTTCCACATACTCGGACATCATCAACTGTTTGAGACGCTCAGTTCCATACTTGACCGCGACCTCGCCTGGAACATTCGTCCGAACCCAGATACTCATGGTAGTCGCTCCTGGGCGCCCGAGGATCGGACCGTGAGTTACCTTTAGATTGATACGAGACTTGTCGGCCATGGCAGACAGCGTAATCAAGGAACAGAGGGATAAAAGGGGGAGGATTTTCATACCCTAAGGGTTAAACAGATGCTTGGACCAAAGGCCAAGCGAATATCGCTGCTGAGCAAATGGAATCCTGGTCCGCGCTAATCCTACCCGACTGTCTTGAAACTCTTTTCGCTAAGGTTACCGAAAAGAGTTGATCGGCTGATTGGCCCACTTTTCCGGTCTAATCGGTTCTTTACTAAGGTTCAAGCAGGCTGAAGCGCTGCCCCACTCAATCGACCCAGTCAATCTGCGGCCAATCGCCAGCAACGTAACCCTGGCGCGAACCTGGCGTGCTGCGTCCATTCTTGATGTATTCCGTGGCCAAGCTCGTCAATTCCGCCACAATTTCTGGATGTTCGGTGGCTAGATTCTGCGATTCCGCCATATCCAATCGCATATTGTAAAGCTGCCGGTGGCCGGAATCGAAAAGCCGCTGCTCGAGGGTACCTGCATAGGCCTTCGCCCTACGTCCCGATTTCACGCTGTAATTGTTTCCTCCTGAGCCGCTATGCAGTAGCAGTTTCCAATCTCCACGTCGAATCGCAAAACGGCCGCCACTCGAATGATGGATGATCGCGTGCGACTCTCTATAGGCCCCGCTTTCTCCCTTCAATAGAGGCAAGGCGGTGACACTGTCCACGCCTTCACTTTCCGGGAGGTTCACTTCCAGTAAATCTGCAAACGTGGCCATCAAATCAACCAAACAGAAGGGATCCGAACTTCCCGATCCGGCCCGAATCACACCCGGCCAGCGAGCTATAAACGGCACGCGGTGACCCCCTTCCCAATTGTCCCGCTTCGACCCGAGAAGCAACCCAGAGCTGTCATGACCTGTCTGCTGCAAACGCTCATACATATTGGTCTCTGGTCCATTATCGCTGGTAACAATGAAGAGCGTGTTGTCAGCCAATCTCAAATCGGACAAAGCTTGCATGACGCGTCCCACGTGATGATCCACTTCTACCACGAAATCGCCATAAACATCCATGCCACTCGTTCCGACAAAAGCATCGGCCGGGGCATGTGGCGTATGAGGAGAGTTTAGCGGCACGTAAGCGAAGAAGGGTTCGTTGCGATACTCTCCAACGAACTCGATTGTTTTGTCGATAATCGCGCTCATCACGTACTTGTGTCGCCATCCCTTTGTAGCAGGTCCCGGACGACCACCTTTGTCTTCGAATTCCAGCATGGAAGTAGGCAGCTCTACTACGCGATCGTTTTCGATGAACACATAGGGAGGCATATCTAGCGAAGCTGAGATACCGAAAAAGAGGTCGAAACCATTAGACGTCGGCGTTCTGCGGATACGTTTTGAAAAATCGACGCCATCCCATTTCTGACGCATGGCGTATTCCTGGTCCCCACGATGGGGCCGGTCCCATTCCATACCCAGATGCCATTTTCCGATGCAAGCGGTCGCATAGCCTCGCTGCTTGAACAAGTCACCCAAGGTCTTCCTGCCTGGCTCGATAAGGGGGAGAGAGAACCCCCCCAGAACGCCACTCTTCAGCTCAGTTCGCCAGCTATGACGCCCCGTCAGCAAAGCGTATCGCGATGGCGTGCATACAGCCGACGCGGAATGGGCATCCGTCATCTGGATACCCTCAGACGCCAGACGATCCAGATTGGGTGTTCGAATCCTCGAATCGGGATTGTAGCAGCTAACATCGCCGTATCCCAGGTCATCCGCGAAGATTAAGACGACATTAGGGCGAGCCATCGTTTGCCCCAACGCGAGATACTCGAGCTGCAAGCAAATGCCTACAGTCAATAGAAGCAGGCCGGTTGCCTTCACCATAGAGACCAGGCTGGCAATTAAAGTCGTTCCACAACCGCGTAGTACGAACTAACGGAGCCATTTGAACCACTTCCGGTTTTGAAAATTCCGCGCAATTTAAAATCGCCTGGCTTAAGGTCGACGGTGAACGTTACGCTCTCTGCCCCTTTTTTGATCGGCTTTTCTTCATAGAAGTCCGCCACATTTAAAGACGCTCGCGTAAAATCGAAGGCTTTGCCTGGGGTTTCGCGAAAAGTGGCGAGTCCTGGAACGGGGTCGCCCGGCTCTAAACCTTCATTAATACCCTTGGAAATCTCCTGTGGCCAACGGCGAAGCGAAATCTTGTAAGTTCCTGCCTGCTCGACCCTGACCGCCCAGTATCCAACGCCTGCTTGTCCTCGACGAATGTGCCCCTGATTCCAGGGCGAGGTGCCATCGTCGGTGAGCCAGTCGTGACTCGTTAGCTGGGTCGGATTTTCCGCGTCATTACCGAGAACCGGGCGCTCATCGATGACGAAGCTGGGGGAGATGCTGTCCCACCATTTGTCATAGGCCTCTCTCAGGCGTTTCACCGTCTCCGGATTTCGCTTGGCGATATCATTCTTCTGTTCCGGATCCGCCTCGATATCGTAGAGCTCCTTGCCATTGATCAGTCGCCAGCGATCAGTCATCACTGATGACTTGCGCCACTTAATGGGGTCCCGCACACGTTGCGAATCGGTAATGACCACCCGGTTCGGCCACGGAGTAGGTGTTCCATAAAGCAAGGGAGCCAGGGTCCGGCCATCGAAGCTGTAGTCCATTGGACCGACTAATCCGCAGAGATCGATAAGCGTGGGCAAAATATCAATATGAGCGGTCAACGTATCCACATCGCGACCACCATCGAGATGACCCTCAGGCCAATGCATGAAGAATGGAACGCGGTGGCCTCCATCGTATTCGCTGCCTTTCTTGCCCCGCATGCCACCGCTAAATAGTTTTTCGCCACTCGCAGTACCATTGTCGGTCGTGAAAATGAACAGGGTGTTTTCGGCCAATCCCTCCTCTTCCAGCCACGCTCTCAGGGCCCCTACGTTCTCGTCGATATTTTCGATCATGCCATAGAAGATTGCTTCTCGTTCGGACATTCCGTGCTCCAAGTAAGGCTTCCAGTATTTGTCTGGGCAATTGAATGGGCTGTGGGGAGCGTTCGTGCAAATGTAGGCGAAGAACGGATTATCGTTTTTGACACTAGACTTAATAAAACGTTTGGCTTCCTGAAAATAGACATCCGTACAATAGCCTTTGTACTTCTTGGGCTTGCTGTTGTGCCAATAGGTGTCGTCGAAATAGGAGTTGTCCCAATAGTCCGGAGTTTGGCCAACGCCCCCGCCTCCGTGGCGAACCACTTCCGAAAATCCGCGATCCTCGGGACGGTAGGGATAATTGTCGCCTAAATGCCATTTGCCAAACATCCCGGTCTCGTATCCATTATCTAAGAACGCTTGGCCTAAAGTCATCTCGCCAACTCGAAGAAAAGATCGCCCCATGATCGTGTGCCAAGGTCCCGCTCGATTGGTGTAATGCCCGCTCATCAGAGCGCCGCGTGTGGGAGCGCAAGTCGGAGTTACGTGATAGTCCGTCAAGCGCACCGAATCGCTATGCAGCGAATCGAGGGCGGGAGTCTTAATAATCGGATTTCCGTGGGCTGCGATATCGCCATAGCCCTGGTCATCGGTAATAACCAATATCACGTTCGGGGCATCCGCTGACGCAAGGATGGCGAAGAGCGAGGTTAAAAGTGCTACGGAAAAACCGGATTGAAGCCATTTTTTGAGGTACATGCCTCCATTCGATAGGGCTCTTTCGCCTGAGCGCAAAACATTCCGGCTGAGGCGTGAAAACAATTGCAGGAGCGGCTTAGGGCCGCGAAACATTTTTATGCAAGCAACTCTTTAATGGATGTCGTTAGAGGTGGAACCCGACCTCCGGGCGGGTTTTAGCGCACGCAAAGGCGGCGAGCTTCTACCAAAATATTAGAATCGGTATCTTACCTGTTTGCCTATTAGCCAGGGAGCTGCCCTCAGGCTGGATCCCTATCCTACTCTCCTCCGACGAACGGTGGCCTTTCAAACGTCATGCGATCGCCGGTCACACGGGGATCTCCGTTTTCTTCAAGCAGCTTGAGCAATCGATTGCGGAGCTCGTCACGTTTGGCCCCATACACGGGATCCGACGCGAGATTCACGACTTGATCCGGATCGGCGTGCAAATCGTACAGCTCTTCACCGGGACGCTTGCCAAAGGCGAAGTCATAATAAGGCCTGCCGAACTCAGTATCCTTGTTCAACACAAGCCATGCCTTGGTAGGGCTGGCGTCTAGATCGCCAAAGGTAGCAAAGGTGTTATTAGTCAATTCATGCGCATCAACTGCAGCGGCACCCTTGCCCGGATCGCCTTCAGGCCAGCGATCGGGCTTAAAATTGCGGATGTAGAGAAAATCGTCGGTTCGAAGGGCCCGATGCGGATAAGGTAAATTCCCCGCCCGAGCCTTGGCAACGTGACGCTCGCGACCGGTCACAACAAAGTGGCGAGAGCTTTCTACTCGACCCTCTCGATTCGAAGAAAGGATTCCAGCTAAGCTACGTCCTGTCATAACATCAGGTATGGAAACTCCTCCGATTTCCAGGAAAGTAGGGGCGAGGTCCATCAGATTGACAAAATCCGTGACAACTCGACCCGTATTTCCCTTGCCCGGCCAGCGGATAGCTAGAGCAACATTCGTTCCGTAGTCGTAAAGGTTCGTTTTAGCGTTGGTAAACCCGGGGATACCATGATCTCCGCTTACCACGACAACAGTATTGTCTAGCTCGCCCGCGATCGCGAGCCGGTCTAGCAAAACCCCAAGAGCCGTATCGAAGGCCATGACCTCGCCAAAATAATCGATCATGTCCTCCCTCACCGTGTGCACATCGGGCAAGAAATCAGGCAGTTTACCCTTCAAGTCGTCCGGCTCCAACCCCCAAAGCGTTTTTCCAGATCCACGTATCCATTTTCTGTGAACATTGGTCGGGCCGAACCAATAGAAAAAAGGAGCTCCATCCGGACGAGCATCCAAGAAGCTTTCGAAATTCCCCAAAACCTCGTCGTAGAGCTCCCGCTTCGCCTCCAAAACCGAAGCTCCCTTCTCCATCAGCTTCTCCGCATTCTGGGAGAACTGATTGAATCGCGTTCCAGCTGATTCGTATTCATAATTCCGACCCCCAAAAGGAGCGTCTTTGACCGAGCCAGGTGACCACACCTTGTAAGTCTGCCCAATATGGTAGCCAGCATCCCGCAGCAAAAGCGGAAAGGAAGGAATCGAATCATCCCAGACCGCCCCTTGCAAAATGGCTGCTCGACCCGTTCTGAAAAAGTACTGTCCAGAAAGCAATGCGCTCCGACACGGTGTGCAGGAAGGCGAATTGACGAATGCGTTGGTAAATAAAACTCCCTCGTCGGCGATGCGATCGAAGTGACGCGTTTGCAGAGCCGTATTTGGGGTCTCCTCGAATTCCAAATCGGCATAGGCGCTGGCGAACTTTCCCCAATCATCAGCAAAAGCGAACAGTATGTTGGGACGATCGGCGCCATAAACGTTGGTCAAGCCAACCGTCGCAAAAAGGGCCAAGAAGATGCGCGGGACATGAAAGCAACTAGAGAAACTCATATGAATTGAAGGGCATAACCGACTGCATGCTCATGATCAAGCGATAGATCGCCACAATCGAAAACACGCCCGATTCCGGCAATCCGCGGTCGACAAGACGACCCGTGCTGTCAAAATCAAAATCGACCTATCGACCCATGCATCGTGCCCTTCCCGTCGTTGCTGGCCTCTGCTTGCTCTTCTCGACCAGCGAATCGAGAGGACACGACGCAATCCCCGTTACCCACGAGTTTGGCCCCTTTCAGAAGGAGAGACTCAAAGAAGAGTTGCGAATTTCCGTAGTCGACGCAGATACCAGGGAGCCCTTAAACGCCCGTCTCTCCTTTGAAGTCGATGGCGACTACTGGGCCCCTGAAGGAGTCAATGAGCACGGAATTCGCTTCACTTCTATCCACAAGAGTAAGCAACAGCGATTCACCGTCATTTACGCCCTCATCACCGGCCCGCTCCGTATCCCATACCCGAAAGGCGCCGAATCCATCAAGATTACTGCGTCACGCGGATTCGAATACATCTCTGATTCTATTGAAATTGACCTCGAGGAAAGATCGGCCTCAGCGGCGATTCCAATAGATCGCTGGTCCAACCTGAGGGATTCTGGATGGGCTGCCATTGAAGAGCATCTCCACTATGACCGACTGAATTCCGCCGATGATCGCCACTGGTTAGCGATGCTGGATGCGGATGGCCTGGATGCCGGCCATTTCATGATTCTGAAAGGCGGCATGGTTCCCGGAATCTGGTCCAGGCAATTCGCTTTTGGTGAAGCCGGACGCTCCAATGACGAACGACAATGGCTCATCCCTAGTCAAGAATATCGCGCTTCCGCCAAAGGGCATATCAACTTATTGGGGACTTCAAAAATAATCGAGCCCTATTCGACCGGTGGAATGGGCTGGCCAAAAGTTGTCGAGAACTATCCTCCCCTTCACGATGTTCTCAAGGAGGCCCAAAACCAAGGCGGTTACGCAGGCGTCGCCCACGGTGGCTCTTTAGGCAAGCAACCAACCGCCATCGCCGACGCCGTACTGGGCCGCGTCGATTTTTGGGAAATTAGCAATGGATTTATCTATGAACTGGATACTTGGTATCGCTTAATGAATTGCGGCTACTTTCTTCCTCCTATGGCTGGAACTGACCTGCCCAACTGGCCCTATCGAGACGCATGGCAGCCCTTTCTCGGTTCCATTCGTACCTACGTGCACAAGGGAGGATCGACTGAATTTGATGCCTTCAAACAGGCCATGAACCGGGGTCGCGTATTCACCTCCAGCGGACCACTGATCGATCTCGAAATCAATGGACAGCCCATCGGCGAATCCATAAATCTGGCTGAGCCCGGCTTTGTACGCGTGACCGGAAATCTCCGTTCGCCTAGGCCCCTTCGCGAAATTGAGCTGATTCGAAATGGACAGCCCGTAGACGTCTCCGTTCTAAAACAAAATAGCAGCGGCATTCATACTTGGTCGATCGATACGAACCTCAAAATAGAAGAAAGTTCGTGGATCGCTCTCTCAGGTCTGGGCTCTCGCATCAATGTTCAAAACATTGATGCTACGGCCCACACCAACGCCATTCGCGTCATTGTAAACGACGAGCCAATACGCTCTCCCGAGACGGCCCGGGAATTTATTGAGGCCCTTCAGGGCCGCAAAAATTTCTACCGCGAAAAGGGGGCCTACAAAACCGAGCACCAACGTCTGCAAGCGTTGGAGATTTTCGATCGAGCCATCCGTGAACTGGAAAAACGGCTTTGAGGAGCAAAAGCGGCTGGTTAAGGATCCGCCTTCGCGACGCTACAGCGAGACGCGCAACCAACCCTACCATCGGTCAAACTCGTGCAAATGGTAGGGCTGCTTTTCCCTAAGCAGCCGCCCGAACCTGGAGAATAGAGCCAACGTGTTTCGGATTGATCACCTCGAAATCGAAACGAGAATTCCGCTCTCTACCGCTTTCGCTTCGCCCACTCGGCATCCACCTCGGCCTTGCTCATGTTCTGAGCGTTTCGCATGTGATATTTGGCATCGAGCTCAGTCTGAATCCCCGTATCGCCTTGCGACGCCATCCAGGCATCCAGCTTTCCTTTCAAACGGCGCATCACGCTAGCGTACTCCGGGTTCTCTGCCAGATTGTTCATTTCCAAGGGATCAGCCAGGCAATCGAAAAGTTCGAACTCAGGCCGCCACTGATATTTGGATACAAATTCTTTAACATGAGCATCGCCTGACTCTGCTTTGGCGATCATCGATTTGAATGCCTTATTACCTGTGTAGGCGTTGCTGTATACAACATCCGGCATCAGGTTCCAAATCAGCCGGAAATTCTCGTCCCGAACGGTTCTGATAGGATAAGCGTCCGATCCGTTGTTGATCCCGCGAGTAGTCACCTGACCGTAAACGTAGTTTCGGTGCCGATTGGTTTTGCCTGACAGCACAGGGGCAAAACTCTGGCCATCTAGGGAGGCCGCCGGGATTCCACCCGCCACCTCGATGAAGGTCGGGAGCACATCAGTATACTCTACCATTGCCCTAGTCGTGGAACCCGCTTCCACATGACCAGGCCAACGGACGATCATAGCCGACTGCAACCCATTCCCATAGCATGTCCACTTGGCGAATGGCATCGAGTTGCCTTGTTCGGACACCACCATAACCAGCGTGTTCTCTTTTAGCCCATGCTTGTCGAGCAACGCGAGAATCTGCCCCACTTGGCTATCGTAGTAGGTAATCTCCGCCAAGTAAGCGCTAAATCCCTCTCGTACCTCAGGCGTATCCACGATGTAAGGAGGCAGAATAACTTTATCTGGCGGATAGATAGACGCGTCTCCCTTGTTCCAAGGGCCATGCGGTTCGTTCGAACACGCGAACAAGCAAAAGGGATTTCCCGCAGCAACCGATTCCACCATCAGGCTATCGATCGCCTCCATATCGGGATTGTTGTCCTTTTTGCTGTATTCAAACGGGAATACGGATTCCGGCTTGATATGCGTTTTTCCCGATAAGGCTACACGATAGCCCAAGGGTTGCAAATAGTGTACGACGCTCTTCGCGCCCAGTTTAGCGAAGGTATGATTGGGATACGCTCCCGAATTAAACGGATACAATCCAGTGTAGATATTGTGGCGCGTCGGCGAGCACATCGATGATGATTGAAAGCAGCGTTCGAATAGCATGCCTTCTGTCGCCAGAAAATCGATGTTGGGAGTGTGGGCCTGCCCACCATAGGATCCGATGTCTCTAAATGTAAGATCGTCAGCTATAATGAAGACCAAATTCGGCTTAGATTGAGCGAAAGCCAACGAATTCAATAGCGCGCAAACGAGGGGTAGTAGCGATTTCATCAAATCAACCATGGCCAGCATTCTATATTCAACAAAGCAATTTAATCCATGCGCTCGCAAAAAAGCCGCGACTGGAAGCTCCCCAGTGCGACTGAAAGTTTTGTTCTAAGGCAAAATTGAGCGTCAGTTGGTAATATCGAATGTCGTGCTGGCTTCCCTTACCGGCAGGTACACTTCGTACCACTCCTTTTGTGCAGCGCTTCCCGCATAGTCCTTAAGAGCTTGCTCGTCCTTGAACTCCATGACGAATGCATGGGAACGATTGCCCTGAGCCTTGATCGAACGGATCCATACGCGAGTCACTCCGTCGTATTTTTTGGCGATCGTCTTGACGCCATCGAGAGCCTTTTTGATCTGATCCTCCGAAGCGTCGTCTTTCCAAGATACGGTGACAACGTGGATTACCGATTTTGGAGCGATCTTGCTGTCTCCATGGTGAGCGCCAAACGCGGTAGACACTCCCACGATCAAAAACAAGGCTCCGATAAGAGATAGAACTGATTTTTTCATATGGATTTTGATTAACTAGGTTTTCTTAAAATGAGGCAACGTTTCCCTCGCCCCGGTTGATGAAATCAACGGCACATTTTATCAATCTAGGGGCCTGGGCAAGCAGAATAGGCATAGTTGATTCTCGCGACAAAGATGTAACGAAATATCTCCAAGTTGCCGAACTCCCGCCCACAAAAAGCTATATCCTTCCCTCTTCGATGCCGTAAACATCGAACAATACGTAGACCACGCGGCCCTGAGGGAAGTATTCAGGAATATAGCCTTCCAGGAACTCCTGCAATTCGATCGGCATCTCGCTAATCCGCTTGCCACGCATCTCGTTGTTACAAGCTATGATCTCCCGACGCTCTCGTTGCTTGGCGTTAGACGCAATCCACTCGGCCACCGCTTCATCGTTGGCGCCGGTCGCCACGAACTCCTTGAAAGCGTCTGGCTTGACCTCCGCGAAACCGAAAAAGAAATTATCCAGCGGGCAATCGAAATGGTATTCCCCATTCGTTACCGCTAACGCGGCCCGGCATTTGTCCAAGGTTCGCTTGGCGACTACATAGCCGGCTAGCGTTTCTCTTGGGCTAGCAGGATAGTCCTTGGCTAGGTCTAAAGCGAGTTCGTTGAGTCCAGATTTTGACGTGTTTAATTAGCGAATTGTCCGTTGCCTCTCACGGCAAACGAATTCGGCATCAATGCGATTGCCTTCGAAATCTCTCAATCTACACCCCCGGATCCTCATGACGCTCCACCTCGTCTGGCTCGACACCCACCAGAACAGGTTTATCCTCGATCTCAATCCCTTCCCATTCCGGCAGGCAAAACCGCTGGGCCTCCAAGATCTCTCGGGCCAGCGATCGGATCTCGTCTAACGATAGACAGGCTGCCGTCAACGGATCCATGGCGAATGCTTGGAAAACCCGCTCCGGATCTTGGGTCAACGCCGCTTCCACCGCCAGCCTTTGGACATTGATCTGCGTCTGATTGATGGCCGCGTGGACCATTGGAATATCGCCCACCTTCATTGGCTGCAATCCATTGGCATCGACGAAAACCGGTCCCTCGACGCAACTGTCCTCCGGAAGATTGTCGATCATCCCTCGATTCTCAACGTTACCGTGTATCACCACCGGTTCTCCTCCTTCAGCCGCATGAATAATCTGCGATCCGTATTCAGAACTTCGGTTCAAATCGATCTCTTTCTCCCCGTTAGCCAATTTTTCCATCTCATCTTTCCAGTCGGGTCGGGCATAGAGCTCCTTGATAAAGCCGCTGCCACCGTTCCAGCCGCCACCGGGACAATACTGCTCGATGAGTTCGGGCCTCTTCCGCCACCAAGGCGTGTACTCGGATCCATGACCGCTTGATTCCGTAACGGGAAAGCCGAAATGCTTGACCATTTCCATGCGCACGGTATCGCCCTTCCAAATTCGCGGCTCGATAGCCAGTTCATTAATACGAGGCAACAAGTCCTCCCCATTCTTTTCGAACTTGTAGAACCAAGCCTGATGATTGATTCCCGCGCAAAGCCAGTCGACGTCCTCCAATTCGAGCTCTAATCGCTTTGCCCACTGCTGCGACGTCCCTTGCACAGAATGACAAAGCCCCACCAATTGGACCCCAGGGGCAGCACGATACATGCCCCAGCATAGCATGGACATGGGATTGGTGTAGTTCAACAGGATCGCTCTTGGACACAGCTCCATCATGTCCCGGGCAATTCCCACCTGATGCGGGAGCGTGCGCAGGCAGCGCATAATACCGCCAGGCGTCAGGGTATCTCCAATACATTGATCGACGCCATAGCGCTTGGCGATATCGATCTCCGCCTCGATGGCTTGATACCCGCCGACAAGCAAACTTGAAATTACGTAATCAGCCCCGCATAGAACGCTGCGACGATCGGTGGTCGCTTCGAAAGTAGCCTCAGTATAGCCCCCCGCTTTCAAAAGCCGCTCGGTAATCCTTTGAGCGTACCCCAGCCGCTCTTCATCGACGTCGACTAAGCAGAAATGGGAATCTCGCAGATTCTCGAAACTGAGAATATCCGCTTGTAAGCGACTAGAAAACACCAGGCTTCCTGCCCCGATAATGACAATCTTAGGCATGGAGAACAGCCTTAAAGAATAGACACTAGTAGCAACGAGATACGATCGAATGCATCTGAGCGAACGCCTAATGTTTGAGTTTTATTCGCTTTGAGGATGGTAGGGCTGACTGTCCCTAGTCAGCCGTTCCGACAAACCTCTCCAATCGCGGCTGACTAGGGACAGTCAGCCCTACCATTTGAAACTCGGATTGAGATTTATTGTACACTCTCTCAACCAGTTCCCAATAAGATGATATCGGCTGAAGGAGCGGCTTTACGCCGCGATTAAGCTAGAATTATCGTGCCGTAAAGCCGCTACTTCTACAAAAAACCTTCGCAGTCACAGCACATTCTAATGGCAGGGAGGATCGGCTCGATACTCTTCCACCTACATTCACGACAATACTGGAGGACTCAGCGAGTCCTCCCTACCACGAAAGATCTGACCGGCTTACTCCACCGGAACCAGCTTATGGAGGCCGCCCTTATTGGGGCCACGCCTATTGAGAGCCACGTATATCAGCCCGTCGGGACCGGTGGCGATATCGCGAACACGTCCCTGCTTCTTCAAGATCGTTTCGATGTGTACAACTTTCTTATCTTGGATGACGATACGCTGCACTTCCTCCGCCGACATACCTGTCGCTAGCAAATTGTACTTCCATCCAGGGAACGCGTCTCCTTCATAAAAATCGATTCCCGCGGTAGCGATTGAAGGCAGCCAATAGTGAGTTGGTTGCTCCATGCCTTCCATGTGCGTCTTATCCGTCCATGGCGTACCATCGTAGTTCATGCCGTAGGTGATCACGGGCCAGCCGTAATTGATGCCCGGGCGAATCCAATTGAGTTCGTCGCCTCCGCGTGGGCCGTGCTCCGTTTCCCAAAGGTCTCCAGTAAGTGGATGCAAGTCCATCCCTTGCGGATTGCGGTTTCCGTAGGCCCAAATAGTCTTGTAGGCTCCGGGAGTGTTGTAGAAGGGATTGTCCTTAGGCACTCGGCCATCGTCATAGATGCGATGGATCTTGCCGTGAGGAACCGTTAGATCCTGAGCAGGATCGCCCTCTTGACGGTCGCCGATCCCAAAAAATAGGTATCCATCTTTGAACACAAATCGCGATCCGTAATGCCCGCCTTTGGTCGTATGGAATTTTGGTGGAGCCATAAATATCTCCTCTTGGTCCACCCATTTGTTACCCTTGATACGACCCCGAACCACCGCGGTCATAGAAGCGGTTTTCCCACCTACCTTTGCTCCCGCATCTTGGCTATAGGACAAGTAGATCCAGCCATTCTTCTTGAAGTCGGGATGCGGAGCCACCTCCAGTAGACCGCCTTGGCCGACTCCCCGCACTTCCGGGGTGCCCTTGATTTCGCGTTTCTTGCCATTGGTCACCTTCCAAAGCACCCCGTCGCGCTGTGTCAGCAACATGGACTCGTCGGGCAAGAACGCGATCGACCAGAGTATGTCGTCCAGCTCCAAAACCTTCTCCAGTCTGAACTTGTGATACTGGGTGGTGAAAATCCCGTCCTTCGGCATCGATCTCTTGAGCAGATCTGTCGTTTCCGCCAGATACTTCTGCTCGCGCATGAAAATGATCAGACTGCGAATCTGCTCCTCGGAGAGCACGCCTTCCCAAGGAACCATTCCCAATTCCGGGAGCCCTTCGCGAATCACTTTGGCGATCTCTTCGTCCGATCCGCCCCATTTCCAAACATCATCAATGAGCGAGCTGCCTTGCCCACCCTCGCCATTTTGGCCATGGCACTGAGCGCAATATTGCGTGTACAGTTCCTTGCTTCCACCTGTACCGATGCGATTTTGGGCAAAGCTGGTGGAGCAAAATGCTACGAGGCAAAGAATCGAGAAGTACTTCATATGTCGCATGTCGGTACTGACGAATTCCACCCATGACAACTCCAAATAGCTGTGAATTCGCCTTGATTTTCATTACGTGGAGAATGTCTGAATTCTCAGTTTGGGCCTTGAGTAACGCTTTTTTACCTGGCTACTATATCACCCGAAACTTCAACCAGCCACCCCGAAATGCTTTCGATATTCCGCCTCTCGCCAATTTTCGCAGCCATATTTCTACTGGCGCTTTCCCATCTCCAGTTGGCATACCCAGCAGCTGCTGGCTCCGATATCTTCATCCCTGAGCTCGAACAGGCTGGATAGGCGTTGAATGCCCGCGTTAGCGAAGAGAACAGAAGGGGGTCTAAAGGCTTCGACGGCGCTGGCGATGGAGGCCTCGACCCTCTTTCGACTTCTAACGTCGGTTTCGAAAAAGGCGACGGATCCTGGATGCTCCTTCTGGCAGAGTTTAAGGCTCTCCTCTTTGTTCACATCCAGCAAGGCAACATCATAACCCTCGGAAGCATATTTTCTTACGGCGGCGCCTCCAATACCGGTGGCGCCTCCAGTGATAATGGCAAGGGGCATGGTTTTATGGGAAAATCTAAAAGGGCTCGTTCGCAAACAGGAAATCCAGCTTTTTGAGCTCTTGGGGCTGTTGTACAATTCAGAATTGCTTTGCTGACTTTGGAAGGGAGGACCGGCCCGGTCCTCCGTATTCGTATTTTGCAGGACCGAGCCGGTCCTCCCTACCTTTAGAAATGCCTCTCAACAAGCCCAGGTGATCTTTAATCTATCCTAGACCGTCACCGCTGATTCCGTCGATCGAAGCGCCCGCCTACGCGGTGCAGGTATTCGAATCCTAGATTGAAAATAAGTACGCCTGCCAAAGCGATGCCCGCACCCAAAACACCTAGCGCCGCCCACTCGTTCTGCAAGGTCCACAGGAATTGGCCGACACAAAGGATGGATACAACGAGCAAGGTTGAGGTCCGGCCAATGCGGTTCACGATGAAAGCTCCAAGAGGCGCTCCCAAAATCACCACCGGGGCAGCCGCTAACCAGTTTTCGAATACGCTAGGCTGGAGAGATCCAAACAACGTCTTGGTCGCTAGACCGAAGAGCGAGGTGAAGGTCATGATGATGACCGAAGTGGGAATAGCGATCTTGAGATCAGCCTGGCAGAGAAGGACCAGCACCGCGTAGAGTACCATGTCTACTCCCACTCCTGTGATAGACGATACCGCGGCCCCGGCCAGCAATCCCACCATAAAACCCGCGTTCCGGTCGAATCGGTGAGCTCCCGGGGCCAGGCCTTCGTGCCGAACGATCTCCTTGAGGCGATACATGTGAAGGACGCCAAAGCTGCACCACACTACAGCAAACAGAACCTTAATGAACA
>NZNM01000103.1 GCA_002694885.1 Opitutaceae bacterium
ACACTTTGAAGGCGCAGGAAATGGTGTGGAGCAAATCCGAGTTGGAGCTTGAGCGCCTGAATTCTATTGCCCTAAAAAATATGGGTTTAGAGGCCGACGTGGTTCTTTTTTTTAATGAACTCGACCACTATACCTTAACGGAAAAAACCGAACTCGTACTTGCCTTGGACGAACTCGATGTGGATGGGCGACTGGAACTTGTCCGTCTGCTGTTGGAGGTTCAAGGGCGTGAGGAAGCGCTTTTGATGGTGAAGATCGTTTCGGTCTTCGGAAATTATAATCAGTTAGTAAAACCATTGCATAGACTGGAGGTTAGAAGAGGACTGGCAGTGGCGGTGAGTGAGAACGGTTCTGTAATTCTCCCTTTGGCATTGGATTATCTCCATTGGTCTCCGGAGTTGACCGAGTCGCTACTGTCGGAGGAAATGGCAGGAGCCACTCGCGAGCTTTGGATCAGCGGAACGGCCTCTTCGATAGCCAAGCGGCAACTGGCTCTGAAGAACTGGGAGTTGCGTGAAAATTGTTTTGTTACGTTCTCGAAACTGAGAACGTCGCTTTGAGGCCCTATTGAAATCGATTTTCGGGGATCGAAACGATTTGCAAGAGGTGGATCAAACTACTCATTCAACTCTCTTCTGAGTGGTATGCCTTACGAAAGGGATTTCACGTCTTAGCTTAGACAACTGATTTCGATTGCGCCTCTTCGAAAGCCGTGTCTTATACATCGAAAGTTTAACCCATAAATTCTATGTTATCTCGCCGTAAATTTATCAAAGCCTCCGCGCTGGCTACGAGCGCATTTGCAATTACACCTTCCTGGGCTAAAGCAGCCAACGGAGACATTCGGGTTGCCGTAGTTGGTCTTCGTGGAAGAGGAAAGAGCCTTATCAAGGACGTATTCCGAACTGAAGGAGCCCGCCTGGTCGCTCTTTGCGATGTGGACACAGACGTTTTGGCGGAACGGGCTGCTGATGTTGACAAGGAGTATGGCGTTACTATCAGCCAAGAGACGGATTATCGAAAGCTGCTCGAGCGAAAGGACGTGGATGCAGTCGTATTGACTACGCCTAATCATTGGCACGCTCTGCAAACCGTTTGGGGCTGCCAAGCGGGCAAGGACGTTTACGTGGAAAAGCCGGTTTGCCATAGCGTTTGGGAAGGACGCCAAATGGTCAAAGCTGCCAAGCAATACGGCAGAATCGTTCAGGCAGGGTTTCAGAACCGCTCTGACGTTGGCTTGAACGAAGCGTTTCCATGGATCCACGCGGGCAACATCGGCGAAATCAAAATGGTTCGTGGATTGTGCTATCGGAATCGGGAAAGCGTCGGTAAGATCGACAGTCCACTGGTGCCGCCAGAATCCGTGGACTACGATATGTGGCTTGGGCCCGCCGAACATCAGGACCTTTACCGTCCAAGATTCCACTATGATTGGCACTGGGACTTCAACACCGGCAACGGAGACTTGGGCAACCAAGGGCCACACGAGCTTGATCTAATGCGATGGATTCTTGGCGATCCTGACCATCCGTTGAAAGTCCAGTCGCTCGGAGGCAGATTTGGTTGGAGCGATGCAGGCAACACCCCGAATATGGGTATCACTACTTTCGACTGGGGCGGGATTCCCGCCATTTTCGAAGTAAGAAACCTATGGGTAAAGCCAGAACTGAACAGCGCCCCGAACTTCAAGGGAAGCCGAGTTGGAGTTATTGTCACTTGCGATGGAGGCGAATTCCGCGGTGGACGCGGAGGCGGAATCGTTTATGACAATGATGGGAAGAAACTCAAAGCGTTCAAGGGTGATGGTGGATTCGATCATTTCCCAGCCTTCATTAGAGCGGTCAATAGCCGCAATGAAGCGGATGTGGCTTCCCATCTGGAAAGCGCATATAAATCGAGCTGCCTCGCGCATTTGGGAAATATTTCCTATATGGAAGGAGAAGAAGCGAACGGCAAAGCAACCGCGAAATTCGCTGGGAAAGATTCATTGCTGGAAGAGGCCCACGGCCGCTTTCATGACCAGCTAGAAGAGTGGAGTGTAGACCAGTCTAGAGAGCTTTGGAAAATTGGCAACGAGCTGAAATTCGATGCCAGTTCCGAAAAGTTTGTCGGTGGTAAAGGTTATCGTCAGGCCAACAAGCATCTCAAGCGCGCGTATCGCCAGGATTACGAAGTACCCGCGAAGGTTTAGAAACCTCAGAGCAATACGGATTTTCAGCCGGGCTCCGATTGATCGGAGCCCGGTTTTTTATGCGATTGGGGGTTAATGCCATTGCAAAATCCATTGCGCAATCCTGTGAGATGGCCGATAGTCCTTCGAAATGTTTACGGGACTAGTTGAAGAAACTGGAGAAGTATTGAGTTTTCACGCGCAGCCAGATAGTTGGCGCTTGAAATTGAGAGGTGAAGTCGTTTCCGAAGATGTCAAAATCGGAGACAGTATAGCCGTTAATGGATGCTGCTTATCGGTGACCGAGATGAGCGAGCATACGCTAGTTTTTGATGTGCTCGAAGAAACTCGGTTGGTGACTAATCTGAAAAAGGTCGATCTAGGATCAAGAGTGAATCTAGAGAGAAGCTTGCGGAACGATGGTAGAGTTGGTGGCCACTTCGTAACTGGCCATGTAGACTGCGTAGGAAAAATCAAGGAAATCAAGCACCAGGGCAGGGATGTATTATTGAAAATCGAGGCTCCCAAAACATTCCGAAAGTACCTAGTCTATAAAGGCTGCATTTCAGTCGATGGGATTTCCCTCACGGTTGCTGAAGTTGACGATCAATTGATAAGCATCTGGCTAATTCCGCACACTTTAGAAATGACCAATCTGGTGGAGCGTAAATCGGGCGATCTGGTCAATCTCGAATTCGATCTTCTCGCTAAGTATGCCGAGAAAATCCTGTTAAGCCAAGACCGATAAGCGGATGAAGTCAGAGCTGGAAGCGATTGTGGAGGAATTGAAACGCTTACGCGATGATGGCGTGAACTATGTTAGTGTATCCGATGAAACTATACATACATTGAGGCAAGTTTCTTTGGATGGAAATCGTGTAGAGAACGAGGCTGCCTCGAAAGAAAGCAGTTCGCCCGTATCTACAGAGATTCCGGAAAAAATCAAATCAGCTTCGCCGGAAGAATTCGATCGATTGCTAAAGGATGAGGTCGTCAAAAATCCTAGCCGGTCGCCGACAAGCGATTCTCCTTTCGGAGACCCTCCTGCGTTTACATTGCCAGAGGGCGATAAAAGAGCGCGTTGGGAAGCTCTTAAAGAAATCGTTTTAAATTGTCCCGTATGCCAAAAGAATACTCGTGATGGATATAAGACGGTCTTTGGCGTTGGCGATCTCGACGCGGATATCTTCTTTTGCGGCGAGGCTCCAGGAGGCGACGAAGAAGAGCAGGGCGAGCCGTTTGTGGGCAAGGCCGGCCAATTGCTCAATAAGATGATCAAGGCGATGGGGCTGGAGCGCGAGCAAGTCTACATTGGCAACATTATGAATTGGCGCCCAAGGCTACCTACGCGAGTGGGCAATCGTCCTCCTACCAAAGAGGAGATGGCATTCTGTCTGCCCTATTTGGCAGGGCAGATCGAAATTGTGAAACCTAAGCTGATTGTCGCTTTAGGGGCGACTGCGGCCAAAGGTTTGCTCGGGTTCGATTCGTGCAGGACCTTGAGGGAAGTGAAGGGAATTTGGCATGAGTTCGCAGAAACGCCCTTGATTTCGACCTATCACCCATCGTATCTGCTACGCAACGACAGTAAGCGTGACAAGCGAGCCGCTTGGGAGGATCTTTTGAAAGTGATGGAGCGTTGCGAACTGCCAATCAGCGAAAAACAGCGGGGCTATTTCCTTTAGGGAAACGCCGCTAGTTGCGGTCGCGGCCAACGAGTTCGGAAATTCGCTCGTTCAATGTGTTCAGCGGAACAGTCTTTGCCAAAACGAGATCGACGTTCTTCGGGGAATCATCCCCCGAATTGATCATGTCTCCAAATCCAGTTACCATGATTATGGGAGTTTCAGGGCTTTTGGACTTGATCTTATTTGCTAGGGCGTCGCCAGTCATGTTGGTCATTGCCCGATCCGTAATCACGAGATCATATGGGTTCGATCAGAATGCTTCTAAGGCATCTTCAGCTGATTCGAAATTGTCCACTTCGTGGTCGCCATTGCCTAGCAACTCGGAAATCACTTCCAGTAGAACGGCTTCATCATCAACAAGCATCACTCGGAGAGGTCGCGATTGCTCATCGTTAGATGAGAGGCTCGGTTTTTTCGTTGGTGACATCTTTTGCAGGCAGTAGCAATGTCACGGTGGATCCGGCTCCTTTTTTGGATTCGATACGGAAATCGCCTCCGTGGCGTTTGACGATATTGGATACTATTGAAAGCCCGAGTCCTGTGCCCGATTTCCCTTTCGTCGAATAGAAAGGGTCCTGGCATTTGAGAATCTCTTTTTCAGACATTCCTTTACCAGTATCTATAATTTGTATACTAACTTGATTTTGGAAGTCTTTGATGGAAAGAGTAATCGATCCATCTTTCTTTATGGCATCGGCTGCGTTGAGAACAAGATTGGAAAGCGCTTGCCGGATCTCGGGTTCGTTTGCATGAAGCTGCCTATCTGTCTCGACTATAATACTGAAATCGATGTCCCCCCCGCTCGCTTCGGCTTGGCTTTTCCATCGATGCTGGGTGAGATCCTTGACTTGCTGAGCAAGCGTATTGGGATCAATATTTACCGCCACTTCGGTTTCCTGATCTTGAGACCGGTAGAATTCTTGGAGGCGATTGACGACAGCGGCTCCGTCTTGCGCGGCGACTTTGATTTTCTCCAGAAACGAGACCAATTTCTGGTTGTCACGCCCATCCTCGGGCATTTTCAGAAGGAGTTCTGAGAAACCAAGAATAGGCGCGAGTAGATTGTTGAAATCGTGGGCGATACCGCTTGCCATTTGACCCAAGGATCGAAGGATTTCTTGTTGTATCGCTACACTTTGAGTTTCCCGCTCTCGAGTCACGTTTTCTAAAGCTATAGCGGAACCTCGGAGAGAACCTTTGCTGTCCCGCAAAGGAAGAATGCGAACTCTTGCCCAAAAGCCGTCGTTGTTCTTGCGATACAGATAGATTTCTCGCTCGCAATCTGTTTGATTTTCAAGGGCCGATTTCAGAGACGTCGCAGCATCCCCATCAGTCGCTTCGCCCTGAAGATCTAAGAACGACTTTTCGATGAACTCGTTTCGAGAAAAACCCGTTTCCATCTCGAAAACGAGATTGGAGGCGATGAATGGCGAATCGATGGCTGGCTGTCCGATGATCGCGATGGAGCGTCCGGGGAGACCATTGTTCAGATTGTCGAGAACCGCCCTAATTCCGGATTTTTGGAGTGTGATGTCAACGGCTCGAAAACTCCAACCAGACGAAGTAGGTTGCCCATGCAAAAGAAGGCTATGCTCTCTTTCCTGGCCGACCTTTAAGCGAACTTGCCGCAAATCTCTTTCAAAGGGACGTTCGTTATTTGAAATGAGCTTTGAAAATCGGTCTAGGTCCTCCGAATGAATCGAGTCAAGGAGGTTAATGGTTTTGAGGTCCGCTGCTTCTAGACAAAGAAGCTCTATGAACGCCTTATCGGCCCTTTTAAGTGATCCATCGGCCTCGCAACTAAATCGGAAGATTGTATCATCCTCTTTCCAGCAGTCCTTGATTTCTGAAGCGGGTGTTGCGACCGCTTTCAATACGATGCGCGTTTGCTCTGGGCAAATGCCAACAAACAGCGGGATTCTTTTTAGTGAAATGCGGTTGGAGGACCCATTGTGTCGAATGGTTTTGACGGTGGCCTCCTCCTGGTTTTGCGGGAGCTCCAAACAACTGAACCAAGCTTTGAAGGAGATGGGATCTTCGACGAGGTCAAAGATGCTTTTCCCAGAAAGCTCTCCATTCTTTTGATACCAAATGGATTTGATTTCGCCCGCAGCATCTAGAAAGCGTCCGAACCCATCATGGAGTGTGTAGGCCGCGTTTTCGCTTGATAGGCTAAAATCCCTGAACAGATCCCAGTTCAATAGGGGCAGGGTTGTATCGGTGCCGGTAAGGGTACGGTTTGGAGTTTCGCAACGAGTCGAAGTCCCCTCATCATGAGCGCTACTGGCGCGAGAAGATAAGGGAGATTGATCGGCTTGAACGTCGTCGCCAGCTGGTCGCGATCCGCCAGAAGCCTCTGGTCGTTTTCCATCCATGGATTTACTGATTGTTGCGAAGGCTGAGTCCTTTCAGCCCGAAATTGCGGAAGGAGAATTTCTCGATCCGCGATTTCCTGGGAAATAGGAAAAATGGCTGTGAATTTAGTGGAATAGGATTCGCAGGTTAAGCTAGCGAAATTAGCTCGTTCTTGATCGCGTAGCGAGTCAACGCAGCGACATCATGGAGATTGAGCTTTCTCATGATATTCGTCCGGTGATTGTCCACCGTCCGGACGGATATGTTGAGACGAGCTGCGATCTCTTTCGTTGAGTAACTTTCGGCTACGAACTGCAGAATCTGCTTTTCGCGATCGGAGAGGGGGATCTCACTAGAGCTGGAATCAGGATTGAGAATCAAGGAACGCATGACGCTTGCCATTTTCGGGCCGATAAAGGTTCCGCCCCCGGAAATGATGTCTAGCGCTTTCTTGAATTCGTCGAAACCGTCCATCTTGTCGACATATCCTTGAGCTCCAGCGGATAGGAGTTCCCGAATGTTTGCGGAGCTAGCTTTTCCGGAGAAAATTAGCACCTTAAGGCCAGGTACATGCAACGTCAGTCCACGAAGAACCTCGGTGCCGCTGAGTTCAGGGAGACCGACATCTAGAATGACGGTGTCCGGCTTTAGCTTAATGCATCCTTGCAGACCTTCCTTGCCGTTGCCGAAGGAACCTACAATCTCATAGCCCGGCAAAACCGAAATAAATTCGGAAACCATCTCTCTGATTGCGGTTTGATCTTCTATAATTACGACGCTTTTCATGTATTTGAACTTCCTGTTGCTCCCTAGAACTACGGCCACGGGGTATTTTTCTTAAGTAGCAAATCCTCGAGAACTCACTCGAATGGAGGCTTTTGCCACAATCGTCTTAGGGCGCATCGCTCGAAATGGGTGGATTCGGATGGTATCGGTCGGGTCTCAATTTGATCTCTACCGTTTGGATGGAGAAAAAGGCGGGCCTCGGTTAAACCGGAGCCCGTCATCCTATTCCTGCACCACAAAGTGCTTGTACTAACAAACCTACCCCTAGGTCTATATCACCTGTAAGTACACTAACGTAAAAGATTCTGCCATTGTCGTTCTTCGGCCTGCTGGGCTGCGATCGAGGCCCCCAGGGCGACGAGGCGCTTGTAGCCGTCACCTGCTTCGATGACGCGACATTCGCCGAAGCCGGCTTCCTTGAGCAAATTCTGGAGATTTCCGGCGAGTCCTGGTATGCGGCTGCCGCCTCCGGTAAGAAAAATATTTTGCAAGAGACCTGGAATGCTATCGGGGTCCGCTCGCTCGATAAGATATTCTACTCCCTGAAAAACGCGCTGAAGCAATTCGGTGCAACCTCTGTCAATCGCTTCGCCAACCTCTAGGCTTTTGAGCTTACCGCGAATCATTATGGGCGTCATAACGGTCTCCTTGGATCCGCAAACAAATGAGTTTCGCTCTTTGATATCCCGGCACCTTGGCAAGGTGATTCCGCAATCTGGATATCTAGAGAGAATAGCGTCTTGAACAATCTCGTCCACCTGATCGCCTGCGAACTCGATCGAAAGCTGATCGTCGTCCGAAGGATAGCATCCTTGAATTAGGCACATGTCGGTCGAGCCAGCTCCTATATCCACGAAGAGGGAATTGGCGACCGCGTCGCTGTTCGCATTGGATTCGCGTGATCCCAGGGCGGCCAAGAACGGTTCCGGAATGAGAATGACGCGATCGAATATTCTAGTAGCAGCAAGGCGAAGATCTTCCCGGGCTTTTTCTCCCGCTTTGGATGGTAATCCGATTACCACTCTTAGTTCGGTATCTTCGCTCGTGCCGACTCGACTTCTGACGTGGTTTAGAAAGTCGCGGGCAGCCTCAAAATTCGTGATTACTCCATTTTGAAGAGGATAGACCAAATCTAAGTGGAGTTTATGGGCCAAGGCTTCATCCCAAAAAAAACTGTCCGGTTTTCCGGTAGGATACCTGGCAGGATTCCGCTGCGCGCGTACCCAACTACAGTTGGAATCTCTGTGTTAAGCGTTGAGGCATCATTCTTGGCAGAGGCTAGTTGAATACAGGTTCGACTCGTTCCCAGGTCGAGCCCGACAAGTAGGGTTGCTCCCGTATCAAGTTGTGGGCGCTCAGAAGATGTCCGGGGACCAGACGTAAATTTTGCCTTGTTGAATGATAGGTCCTGATCGTTGTCCGAGTCCGCGGTCGAAATCAAGTCTTGCGAAGCGGGATAGCCGAGGAACGCAGTGTCTTGGCTGGAGGCGAGGCTGTCTTCTAAAGGCGTTGTAGAGCTTTGGTTCATATTGGAATAGAAATTCGTGTCCCTATCAGTGGTTAGCGACGTTCATCGCTGTTCGATCAGATCGCTTACTTGGGCGTTGCTTATCGAGCCCACGATTTCCTTGAGCGGAAGGACCGACATAGCGAGATCTTCGGAATTGCTCCTCTGCACGGCATCAATTATAGAAGAAACGTCGTCTATGGCTATGGTCTCAGTCTCCGACTTCCGATTCAATTGAGACTCGCTAGCCGCGGCCTGCAGCCAAGGCTGGCTGCGAGCGGCTCCGTCTTGATGGGCGAGAATTTGGCGTCGCTGCTCGTTCGAATAGATTTCCCGGTATTTGGCCGCGACCTGTTCCTCGACTTGGGGAATGATCTGTCTGATCAACGTGTCGCGATAGACATTCCTTAATCGAATACCTTGATCGACGATCGATTGTTCGCGATTGAACATGTCCCTCAAATCCGCCTTGGCGTCATTCTTGAGCGAGCTAGGGAGCAGTTTGATCCAAGATCTGATGAGCGCGGGCAACTCCTCCTTAATAATGCGTCTCGACTCGGATTCATCGCCTTCTTTGTAAAGCACGCAGGCCGCTCGAAATCGTTCGACGATCTTCGCCCAGCGGTTTTCAGCCTGCTCCGTTACTTTAGTTGATGCGATCATGGATTGTTCGCCCAATGCTAAGCGAAAACATACCAATTGTGTAACTTATTGATTATCAATAGCAGGGTATGCGAGTAATTTGTTTCAGGCAGGGAATGGAGCAAGTTTGCCTACCTCGTTTGTCGAATATTGCCGGTCATTGACGGTAATGCCTAATGCCACTTACCCAAACCTTTTTGCAAGTGGTATCAAATCTGAACAAAGGTAGCGAATCCTGTCGGGGGCTCATTCCTGTTACGAAATCCAATACTTAATTTTGAAACCTGAGGATTGCATCGAATGTTTAATCAAACGTAGATTATCTCTTAATTAATCAGAATTCGAATTCCAAATACCCAGATGATGAACAGACGGCAGTTGAAACGAAACCGTTCCCTTTCCAGCAAACGAGGATTTACCCTGATCGAGATCATGCTCGTAATCGGGCTTATGGTACTGCTCGTTGGACTGGTCGTTACCAATGTGGACAACCTTTTTGGCACCAATCAGGCGGAGCTAGTTCGCTTCAAGGTCAAAGAGTCATTTAAGACCCCATTAACCAGTTACCGTATACATATGGGAAGCTTCCCAAGTACGCAACAGGGATTGAAGGCATTGGCGCAGCGGCCGGAGAATGATGGGGGTCGCTGGCGAGGTCCGTACATAGAAGGTCCCGAAGATCTGGTGGATCCATGGGGGCGAGAACTCCAGTATCGCTACCCGGGAACGCACAACACATCGGCTTACGATCTATTTTCGTTGGGACCAGATGGAACGGAATCGGGAGACGATATCACTAACTGGTAGAGGTTATACAGGAAATCGATTTCTTAAATTGGCGGTTCCGGTTCTATTTCGGGCCCGCGTGTGGATTAAAGTGGGCGAATGAGTTTGAAAGCGGATAGCATCTTTCTGTGTCGAAACGCTTTTACGCTTATCGAGCTCATGCTAACCATGGCTCTCATCGCGCTTTTGTCGTCCCTGTTTATCTGGAATATACAATCTCTCTTAAAGCAAGGTGAGCTAGAAGCCCTTCAAAACGAGCTGTGGAGCGCGGTCGAAAAAGCCAAGCAAAGCGCGGTATTCAATCGGGTGCCCCATCGCGTAAGGTTCGATGAAAAGCTCCAGGCCTTTTTGGTGTCTGCCGACGGCGAAGAGGTCCCCTTCCAAGTGGATACCAGCGGGCTGGGAGAAGGCATCGAAATCGAAGTGATTTTCAAGCTAATGCTTCCGCGAGACGGTTACCGATTGATTCGGGGTGAGCTGGTCACTCATAGAGAGATCGAAACGATTACGTTTTTTCCTGACGGGACCTGTACGCCTTTCTCAGTCGATTTGAAAATAGCCGAGTACGAAAGCTCGTACCAAATTGATCCTTGGACCGGATCTCAGATGACGAAACCCGAGGAGGATGACGCGTGACGGAAAAGACGGGGAGAAACCCGAATAGAGGTTTCACGATCGTCGAGGTAATGCTCGCGCTCGCGCTATTTGGAGTCGCGGTGACTACGTTTGCGGCATCCTATTTGAATATCATCAATGCTATTTCTGCGATTCAAGTGGATCAGCCGTTTGAGCAGGATATGTCTATGATGCGGGCCGAGGCATTCTCCATTTCCGATATCGAAGAGCTCGAGGAAGGCGGCGAGGTGATGACGGGACATCACGGTGAGGCGACATGGGAAATTGAATGCGAACCGACGTTGGTGGCTGACCTTTTCAAGGTTTGGCTGAACGTGGAAATGGAAGATCGAGAAACTGGGGAGAAACAAGTTTTTACTGAGATCCATTTCTTGACGCGGCCTACTTGGTCGGATCCTATCGAACGCGCGGATTTGAGAGCCGAGACGAGGGATCGGTTGCTGGCCCGTCAAGCGGGACTCGAGTAGCGGATGAAGGGATTGAGAAAATCGAGAGGAGCTGTCCGGTCCAAGCGGGGCTTCACGTTGCTGGAGATCATGTTCGCGGTTTTCATGGGAGCGGCCATACTGGTGGCCGCGACGACGTTCGTCTTTTCACTCGGGGAATTGTGGGGCAAGGGAGCGAATGTCTGGCTATTTCAAAAGCATGTTCGCGGTGTATCGAGATTTTTTGAACAATCTTTCCAGAAATCGAGCTGGAAGTTGTCTGACGGTGAGGTGGAGTCGGTAGTGTATTGGTCCAATCGAGGTGGGCGGGAATACGAAAATGAGGAGTTGCTGACGTTTGAGCTTGAGAAAAGCCCAGGGGTGCTTGTTTGGCCTGAGGATCCGTTGCCGTATGTTGTTTGCTCGCTGGAACTGGATGAGGATGATGGTCTATATCTCCTTTGGCGTTCCCGGCTGGAAGAGGATTTTGGCGAAGAAGAGCCGAGAAAGACCTTGGTCTCCCCGTTCGTCAAGGGCATGAATTATTTTTACATAGATACGGAGGACGAGAATGCCGAATGGGAAGTCGAAGAAGACCCCATCAAGGAGCCTGACGGAACATTTACGCTGCCGCAGAGAATAGAGATCGTTTTCGAATACGAAGGCCAGGAAGAGAAACGTCAGATCCCTCTACCCGCCTTGTTTGATGGAGTACCCATATTTTGAATATGGCTTTTAGGGAAAGTAAAATGGCAGCGCAGCAACGGGGATCCATCTTGTTGATGGTTCTGGTTCTGATTATTGTGGTGAGCTACGTACTGACTAAATTTGTGGAGCGGGCCAATGTGGAAATCCAAGGCGAAGGCTATTACGTTGAGCGGGCTAGATTAAGGCTTCATGCCTGGTCGTATTTAGAAGTGGTTGTGGCGGTTCTGGCTGACGTAAAAGCCATCGACAATGCTATTTATGCGCCAGCCCAAGGTTGGGGGAACCCTCTTGATTATGCTCAAATCGAAGTGCCCGAAGGATTGAATGTGACCATCGAATTTATCGATGAGTCGGCCAAGCTGAGCATCAACGAGCTCGATGAGGGATCACTATTCCTTCTCTTTGATGAGATGGGATTCAATCTGGATGTCAGCCAGACCTTGACCAATACGCTCCTGGATTGGATCGACGAAGATGATGAGGCCCGCATTGATGGCGCGGAGTCGCGGGAATACAGCACGACGGAGTTGGAAATGCATCCCTCGAATCAGCCACTCGCTTCGTTAGACGAGTTGTCCTCGATAATCGGATTCCGAGAACTCTTCTTCGATGATGATGGGGTTCCGAATGAAAATTTCGACCGACTATCGGATGTTGTTACGCACTATCCCGTTCAAATGATGAACGTGAATTCCGCAGAGCCTTTGGCTCTGCTTTCGCTAGCTGGGCTAAATGAGATACAGATCGAAACGATCGAGGAATTTCTGGCGGGCTTTGATGGCGAGCCCGGAACTGACGACGATAACTACTTCGCCAACGCGGGAGAATTGAGCGACGTCATTGGCGAGACCGAGCGAGGCGTTCCATTATCGCAACAAATCAGTGTCCTTACGGTAAAAGTTACGGTTCAGGAAAAAGGCAGCTCGTACAGCTTGATTGGCACACTAAGTACGGGTTTAGAGACATCGGAAAATGGTGAAACCGGGGAACTAGAATACCCGTTCCTTTTCCTTGAGCTCAGAGAGGAGCCCGGTATGAATAACGCTAGCCCCTCGTAAAAATTATAAATCACTGTGCCAGAAGCATCAACAAAAACTCCGGAACATAAATCGCTGACTTTGCGGGCGGCGATGGCCCAAGGATATTCGTTTTTTTGCCGCAGGGTTGAGATTCCTAGCGATGTGGAGAAGGACGAACTGGAAAGTTTTTTGCAACTGCAGTTGGAATCATTGTCGCCATTTCCTCTGGAGCATTTGCAGTTCGGCTTTGCTATTGATGCTAGGCGTCGATTCGCATTTCTCTATTCTGCCTACCGACGCAGCCTCGAGCGGTCAATCACCGCTGATTGGGAAACTCAAGAAGTGGTCATACCGGAGTTTAGCATCGGTCTGCTCGCTGGGAATTCCGAACAAAAGTCTCCTCTTATAATAGAAGCGGCGAATTCGTATACGTATCTCGAGTATGATTCTCTCTCTGAGCTTCCCTGCTATTTTCAGTCGATCCCAAAAACCGAAGGAGAGTCTGAAGATGGCAGCGACAATTTCGAGTTCAAGGATGTCGTCGAAAAGCTGAAGAAAGAGCGCTCGGTCGATTTCATTCGCATTTGGGAAGCTAGTTCGGAAATCATGATCGATAAGAAGACGCTTAAGTTGCGAGCGTCGGAAGGAGATCATCAAGCCACCGCGGAGGTGGATCGGGATAGCCTGTGGCAGATGGATCTGCGAGATCCGGAGATGATTGAACGCGTACAACTGGAGGAACGACGCAACTTTTTGATTTGGCGCATCGCGATTGGTATGGCGGCAGTGATTGGCCTGTTGGCGCTGGGAGAATTCGTCTGGTTTGCGGAAAAGGGCTACTTGGGATTGAGAAAAGGCTGGAACGAGGAGCAAGCTCCGTTGGTCGAGCAGATCATTTCTCAGAAAACCACGATCAACGAGCTCTTAAGTTTTCGGGAATCGGATCTGATCCCTTTTGATATGCTGCTGGCAATCGAACCATTTCGAACCGACGCTGTTTGGTTTACAAAAGTGGAAACAAATGGAGCCAACAGCTTGAGGGTCTTGGCGAATACAACCAGCAACGGCCAGGCGAATCAGTTCAAAGCTCGCTTAGAGCGTTTTGTGAAGATCGAGACGATAGAGCTTCAGAATATTCAGAGTCGACCGGGAGGTACGACGTTTACAGCTCTGCTGAATTTCAAGTTGGGAGCCTTTCCCAATCGCGGTGGCAGTAAGGAGGTAGCTAGCAATGGTTAGCGATAAGGGGCTGGTGGAAAACGCTGGCTACTGGGTGGCTGTAGCGAGAATTCGATTTTTTCGTTTATCCATACGAGAAAAGCTTCTCATGATTCTATTCATTGGGGCATTGCTGGGCGTGTGGCTTTCGTTCCAGATGGATCGACATGGGACTGCGAGCTACGACATTCGCGTAGCTAACTTTACGGCTCAGAACCAAGGAAGCGAGATTGCTACCGAGGAAGAGACTGCAGAGCAGTATAACGCTCTGATCAAAGATATCAATCTCTCCAAACTTCCGTCGGTGAATGAGGTCAATGCACGAATCGATGATCTCATTCGGAAATACAGCTTCGCCGATTTTAAGATCAATACACCGCGATCAAGTGCAGGTAGACCGCTATCCTTTCACACATTCACAATCGACCTGGGTAAGGCCAACTATAGCCGGCTCATCGATTTTACCGATGAGATAAAGACCAGCTTGCCTTATGTTTCTTTGCAGCAGATCACCATTCAAGCCCAGAGACGGACGCCTCAATTTCTCGATGTGAAACTAGAATTGAAATCCATCGAATATACGCCATGATAAATTGGATACGAATTTTCGGATCGAGAAGTATCTCGACCCTAGCCACCGCCGGATTGCTGATAACAGCAATCTTCGGCCAAGACAATGCGGATGTTCCTCAAACGGCTAATGAAGACGATTTAGTGAGAATTCTCTGGAGAGGCGAGCCACTAGTGAGTGTTCTGCACCATCTGGAGACGCTTACAGGTCGATCGGTTATAAGGCCGATGGCGTTGCCAACGCCGGAGTTCACTTTCGATAGTCGTGGGGATTTGCCCTTGGAAGATGCCGTGCTTGCGATCGAGAGTTTGCTCAGCATCAATGGCATTGGGGTAACTCCTTTAGGAGAAAAGTTCCTCAAGGTGGTGGCCATAAATACGATTCGAACTGAAGCGCCTGAGCTAGAGATCGCTTCGCTTCAGGATCGTGATCCGAGCGGAAAAGTTGTTAGCAAGTTATTTCGTCTCCAGTATTTGGATTCGCAGACATTTCAGCAGCAGATTCAGCCATTTTTGAGCCCGAATTTCAGCACGATCATTCCTTTCCAGAATTCCAACGCGGTAATCGTTACGGATACCGTTAGCAACTTGCAGCGTCTCGAGTACGTGGTGTCCGAGGTAGACAAACCGAGCCGGCTGAACGTGACGACTGAGTTTTACACGCTTCAGTTTGCTCAGGCGAGTGAGGTCGCGGACCAGATCCAAGGCTTGATAGACGCCGCCCGAGCGAACTTCGGAGAAGAAAATAGCAGCAACTCAAACAGCAATCGCGGTCAGAATCGAAATCAAAGAGGTGGCGGTGACCAGCCAGCCCGAGCTGTCCCTGCGGTCAATACCGGCGGTGAAGGAGCGATCCCCAACCAGATTCTATTTGGTTCCAATACGGCCATCGCCTCTGATGATCGCACCAACCAAATAATCATCATGTCCGAGCCGGCGAATATGGTCTTTTTCGACGAGATTATCGAGAAGCTCGATATCAAGTCGGATCCGGCCACGCGGATCGAAGTTATTGTATTAAACCATGCGGAAGCGACTGAGGTGGCCGGTTTGCTAAGCAGTTTTGTGAGCGGTTCGACGGATTCCGAATCCAATGATCGCTCCCAGGCCAATGCGAATCCAGGTAATCGGCAGACCCGGCAAGGGAACCCTCAAAGTATCAATCAGAACGCCCGTCCCCAACAACAGCCTGCAAACACAGCTTTGCAGCAGCAAGTCAGCAGTGCTGTCAATTCGACTTTCGAAAATCGTGATAGCCAGTTTAGCGAATTCATGACGATTGAAGCGGACGAGCGAAGCAATGCCCTGATCATTTCAGGCACTCGTAGCGATTTAGAGTTGATGACCGAGCTCATTGCCAAGATCGATGTATTGCTGCCGCAAGTACGGATTGAGGTGATTATCGCGGAGGTGAATTTGGACAATGATGCCGATTCAGGAATGGAATCGATTTCGGGAACTTACACGCAAAACGAAGCGGCGGCCGGTGTTACAAATATTAGTAATCTCCAAGGTCTGGATGTTTTGGGAATTGGCGCGAATAACGTAAATTTCAATTTGGACGCTCGAACGGGAGTGATTACCGATCTCACCTTTGATGCTATTCTCAGCGCGGCCCGCACAAATAGTAACGTAAGAATACTTTCGATACCGACCCTTCTAACGACCCACAATCAAGAAGCCACATTCACGGTGGGTCAGCAACGCCCGATCGTCACGGGAACGACCACGGACAATACTTTAAGCACATCTGTTCGGGAAACCGTTCAATATCAGGATATCGCGATAGAGCTGAAAGTGAAGCCGCTCATCGGGCCGAACGATGTCATCCAGTTGGAAGTCGACCAGTCAGTGAATGACATAGACGGATTTGTCACCATCAACAACAACGAACAGCCAATCATCGGTCGCCGTCAGATGGTATCATTTGTTAGCGTGGAAAACAATGGCTTGGTCGTTCTTGGAGGCATGCAGCGCAGCAAGGAAACCAAGAACATAAATCGCATGGCGGTGCTTGGCGAAATCCCCGTACTGGGTAATCTCTTCAGGAGCCGCGGGGTCGACTTTGAGAAGAGAGAACTGCTCGTTTTCATTCGTCCAAAGGTTATCAGGGATTCGAAGGATGCGAATGAAGACGCGATGGAGAAGATGAATGTTCACCCGATTCAACCACAGATTGATGACTACATCGAGGAAGGAAGCTTTAGCCTCAACAAGAAGGCAGAAAAACAGGGGAAGTCGAAGGATCGCGAGAAAAGTGACAAAGATGCTATTGTCAGAAAGCCGTACAAGCGGTAGGGTCGAACAATGGAGCTAACCTGGACACGTTTTGCCTTTTCAGTCATCCTCATGGGATCGGCTTTGCTACCCGCCCAGGAAGCGGAATCCCCCTTTGTGCCGCCTTCGCAAAAGGTCGAGCCAAAGGCCCAACCAAAAACGACCCCGGCTACACCCCTCGATTCTGTAGAGTTCCGAGGGGTGACAGAGATTGGCGGTATTGCCTGGGTAAGCCTCTATGATACGAAATCGAAGAAGAGTTACAGGCTGAGCCAGGAAGTTGATTGGGAAGACGGATTTCAATTGGTTCGATACGATCGAGGCAGCAAGCCGGGCGAGGAGACGATCGTGGTTCGGCAGAATGGATTGACTCGAAACCTCAGTTTAAAAGACGCGGATATCATTGCCTTGGCGGAACCGCCTCTGCGGGCTCCGCAACGGGCAACGGAGCGAGCAGCCCCAAGAACGGCGACTCCAGTAAGGCAACCTGCGAATCCGAATATGGAAGCAGCGAGTGATGAAGAAGTGCGCGAACGCATGCAGCGTGTTGCTGAAGAAATTCGCCGGCGCCGAGCCTTGCGCAGGGATATCATCGAAGACAATTCCCAGGGTTCTAACTAATCGTTATGGCAGTTGCAGAGCTAGATTTTCTAGATACGCGTGGACTTAACGAAGATCAGCGCTCGGAAATCGAGGGTATGAGGCGATCTGAACGATTGGAGCGTATCGCAGAGCTGGAGAATCGCGAGCTGAGCGATTTGATTGCCGATTTGAGCCAGCATACGGGATTGCCCATTGCCGCTCCAGAGAGCTTCGACCTGGATCGGCTAAATTCGATTCCGTTAAGAATTTTGCACGAGTTTCATTGTGTGCCTATTAAAACGGAGGAAGCGGATGAAACGCTTTCTTTGGCCACTGGTTGGCCCATAGATTCGATCATGGATGACTGGGTGTACGCGACTTGCGGTCAACGTCCAGTTTGGCAATTGGCAAATCCAGATCGTATTTCGAAATTCATTACGCAGAATCTTGGTGTGGGCGCGGAAAGTCTGGATGAGTCATTCGATATCGACGATGACTTAATTGTCGCTGATACTGAAGAGGAAGAGGACGAGGACGCAGCGATTATACGCTTCGTCAACGAAGTGTTTCATCAAGCGGTTGAAGATGGCGCAACCGATATTCATTTCGAGCCAATGGAAGAGGAGTTGCGAATTCGGTACCGAATCGACGGTTTGCTAGTTTCCGTTCCGGTTCCGGACAATTTGAGGAAGTATCAGGACGCCATTGTATCGAGATTGAAGATCATGGCCAAGCTCAACATATCTGAGCGCCGCCTGCCTCAAGATGGACGCATAAATTTGAAGATGGGCGAAACGACTTTGGATATTCGCCTATCGACTATGCCGGTGATGTATGGGGAAAGCATCAGTCTTCGCTTACTGAATAAGAAGAGCGCCCCGCTGAGTTTGCAACAGCTAGGCATGTCCGATGAGGATCAGCAGAAGATCGATCGCGTTCTTGGATTGCCGCACGGAATTATTCTTGTGACCGGGCCGACGGGTTCGGGAAAATCGACCTCGCTAAACGCATTTATTCGCAAGATTAACTCTGAAGACAAGCGGATCATTACAGTCGAGGATCCGATCGAGTACGAGGTGCCGGGGGTAAATCAGATTCAAGTCAAGACCGAGATCGGCTTCGGGTTTGCCGAAGCCTTGCGGCATGTGCTGCGCCAAGATCCCAACGTTATTATGGTTGGCGAAATTCGAGACCGGGAAACGGCGGACATTGCAGTTCGGGCATCCCTTACCGGTCACTTGGTGTTCAGCACCCTGCACACGAATGACGCCCCAGGGGCAATAACGCGTCTGACCGATATGGGAATAGAGCCGTTCCTGATTGCGTCGGGTGTAGAGATGGTAATCGCTCAGCGGCTGCTGCGCAGGTTATGCCAAGATTGTTCCGAGATGAAGCCATTGGATCGGTTTACCGGATTGGATGCTCTTAAGGTACTCGACATGCCGGAAAGCGCTCTCGAGGAAGTTGGCGAAATGCCAGTCGCTGTTGGATGCGAGCGTTGTCGGAATCTTGGATACAGGGGGCGCATTGGGATCTACGAAATTCTGCGGGTTTCTGAGGAGCTGCACGATCCGATTGTCAATCGCGAAGCTGCTCCGTTGATGCGAGAGATCGGGCGAAAGGGCGGAATGGTGACGTTAGGGGAATCTGGATGGAATCTCGCCTTGAAACGTTTGACGACCTTGGAGGAAGTCGTTCGCACCATATCTATCAAAGAAGGATGAGGTGGATTAATTAAGAATTAGGAAGTAAGAATGAAGAAATTGAAATTGGAAAAATTGAATTGTGGCCGCCGGTTGTAGGAGCGGTGCAAAACTGCGTCCGCCGTTTGAATGTTCGCCGTTATTTCTTAATTCATAATTCTGCCTTCTTAAATTAACTATCACCCGTGCCTAGTTTCACTTACAGCGCTAAAGATCCTAGCGGTACGTCGATACGCGGATCGATTGAAGCGGTTAATCGCAAGTCGGCTCTTCAGAAGATAGCTGCCCAGAAGTTGCGGCCGCTTTCGGTAAAAGAAGCAGCCGCTGTAGAAGCGAGAAAGAAGAGGGGAATGGGGCTGTCTTCCCTATTTGCAACTCGGGCGAGTAAGGATAGCAAAGTTTCGCTAAATCGAAGCGTTGCGTTGCCCTTTCTTTCTGGCCTTAGGGAGTTGCTTAACTGCGGTATTCAGTCTGCGGATGCATTGAGAATGATGAGTTCTCGGTTAAGCGATCCGCGCCAAAAATATTTGGCTACGCGTCTATGGGATGAATTGCGCCAAGGACGTTCGTTATCGGAGGCCATGCGTAAGGATCCTAAGGTTTTCGCAGATAGCGTAGTTAGTCTGGTGCAGGCAGGGGAGGCGACGGGAAATCTCAAAAAGGTGCTGGCCCGTATTGTTGAAAGCATGGAGGAACAAAAGGCGATTCGAGGCAAGCTGGTGGCGGCTTTGTCTTATCCTTGTTTTCTTATAGTAGTGGCTATCGGCTTGGTATTCCTGTTTTTGTTCAGCTTGCTGCCTAGGATAGAGGGCCTTCTAGAGTCATTGGGAAGCGACTTGCCTGCATCGACTACCCTGCTAATCGCCTCGGCAAACGGATTGCTCAAGTACGGTTGGATAGCGGCGATCGGAATCGCTCTCGTTGTCGGTGGGCTGATTTCTTGGCGAAAATCGGAAGCTGGTCGGTATAAATTCGATACAATAACTCTACGCATTCCAGGAGTCGGGAAAATCATACGCGACATGCAGATCCTGCAGTTTACCCAGACGTTGTCTCTGTTGTTAGAAAATGGCATTATTATGGTCCAAGCCCTGACGATGGCAGAACGATCGCTTTCCAATGTAGCCATGCGCGAGGCTTTTGGGGAAGCGAGAATCAAAGTCACAGAAGGGGTTGCGTTGTCATCCGCTTTTAAATCGACAGGCTATTTCGATAACATGGCGCTCGATGTGTTCACGGTGGGAGAAAACACGGGCGATGTTGTTCCGGGACTTAGGCAAATGTCTGAACAATACACGGAGATGATCGACCGCTTCGTTAAGACTATGCTTGGCGTTATTTCTACGGGAGTATTGCTAGGCGTATTTGGAATGGTTGGAATGATCGCCTTTGGTATTATATCTGCCGTATTCCAGTTGAGCAATTCGCTTTCGACGGGTTAAGAGCTCGTCAAAGCTTGGTCAGAATTACTGCGTCGTGGTAATTAGCGATGCCTCGCTCGACATAATCGATTACATGAAAGTATTGTGACCAGTGATCGAATACATAGGCTTTCGTATGCTGGGCATCCTGGTAGAAAGCGGGAAGGCCATCCGGTTTGAACCACTTGCGTTTTGAATCGATAAATTTAAATCATCGTCCCAGATCGACCTTCCTGCCTTGCAATTCGCGTTGATAGTTTCCGTGCAAGGAAGCGATGAAGGTTCCATTTGGCGCTAATAGGCGACTGATTTCTGATAGCCAGCTGAATTGCATTTCTTCATTCAAATGGGTGAAAACAGATATGGCGTATATCAGATCGAAATGCTCGCCTGGCAATGAAGTCGGTGGATCGGAAGCGACAGTTTCGAATTGATAACTTGCCAGGCATGATTGGCACCAGCGGATTGCAGATCGGTCGATATCAATTCCCAAGACATGATCATGATATCCAGAATCGATGTTCCGAATGGTCCTGCCCGATCCACAACCAAAATCGAGAATGTTCTTGGCGTCCGCGGACTGGCGCCCCGCTGTCTCAAGGAGAGATTCGATGCTACGCCATGAACGCTCGCCGACTTCCAAATACCCCGCGATATCTGTAGATCCGTGAACTCGGTGCCGCAGTCGCGGCGATGGCACGGGATTTGAATCATTGGCTTGTCCCCGAAGCGATTCAGATAGGGCCATCAATGCGAACTTAATTTGCAGTAGTAAATAGCGAAACATTAGCAGTTGTTGCTAGGCAGTATTGAAACTTGAAATTAGGCTTGTGGTCATTGGATTCAGGCAATGGCTTCTTGAGTGCCAAGCAATTCTGTCTGCGATAAAGATGTCACCCAATATTAGAATAGCGATCCGATTTCTTTTGGCGAAGAAACGGTCCATGTTGATGAGCCTGGCTGGAATCGTGTTTGGCGTCGGCTTCTTTATTTCAACTCAAGCCCAGCTCAGCGGCTATCAAGAGCTCTTCATCGAGACCATTCTTGGAACGGATGGAGCAATCCGAATCGAAGACCGTATTCAGGATTCTTATGTGTTCGTCGCTGCCTCCACATCCAAAGGGGATAATACGAACTTCTTCATTGCCGACGAGAAGAACCGCCGCTTCGTCGAGGGGGTCGAGCATCCGGAAACGGTGATAGAGTCGATAATGGAACTTCAGAATGTAGAAGCGGCTTCCCCGGTGATTAAGGGTAGCATCCAGCTGCAGAGTCCATTGCGGAAAGATAGTGGCCAAGTTTACGGGATTAACGTAGATGATCATATTGCGGTGTCCGCATTGGAAGATCAAATACAGCTAGGGTCTATCGTAGACTTTCGAATGGCTCCGATGGGAATCATCATGGGTCACAAAATGGCTGCTCGACTCGATGTCTCTGTAGGCGAGTCCATTATTATTCGCGCCGTAGACCAGCAGCGGAGATTCACCATAGCTGCCATCTATGAAACCGGTGTTTCGGAAATCGATAAAACGCGCGTTTTCATGCACATGAGCGCGGCTCGATCATTGCTGAAAAAGCCTCACGGAGTTACTTTTATTCAAGTGAGCGTATTCGATCGCAATCACGCCCTCATCGACGCGGAAATGATCGAGCGCGTAGCGAACCACTTTACCGCGCCTTGGCAGGAGAGAGAAAAATCGTGGATGCAGCTTTTCAAGACATTGAAGCTCTCGGCTGCCATCACCGTATCCACGATCATCATCGTATCTGGCTTGGGGATGTTCAGTACGCTATTCATGATCGTAATGGATAAGACCCGTGAGATCGCGATCCTCCGATCGATGGGCTACACGCGAAATGACATTTCAAACATTTTCCTTTGGCAGGGAGTGATCGTGCTGTTTTGGGGAACTATATTGGGGTGTGTTTTGGGTGCCTTGATCACCTATGGGATTTCCAGGCTACCCATGCCTCTTTCCGGCATTTTCGCAACGGAGTACTTTCAAGTTAAATCGACGGTTTGGCACTACGTTCAGGCAGTCGTGGCAGCCGTCGTGATTGTCATGATCGCCAGTCTAGCGCCAGCGAGACGAGCGGCGCGACTCGTGCCGGGCGATGTGATTAGAGGGACGGCGACGTGAGCGAAGCAATGGAGTCGAATAGCGAGCGTATCGCTTTGGAATGTCGAGATCTCCACAAGCATTTGGGGGAAGGCGAGATGCGCGTACATGTTTTGCGCGGGGTCAATCTTAAGCTTTATCGGGGAGAGGTTTCAGCGATCGTGGGGCCTTCGGGTTGCGGCAAAAGCACGTTGCTTTATCTTCTAGGTCTCTTGGATCGCCAGGATTCGGGGCAAATCTTAGTACGCGGAGAGGAAGTGCCAGCTGACCAAGATGAAGCCCACACGCGCGTCCGAGGAGAACACATAGGTTTCGTATTCCAATTTCATTTCCTGCTCCCGGAATTTAGCGCGGCTGAGAATGTCATGCTCCCGATGAGAAAGCTTGGAAGACTGAGCGAAAAGGAGATGGAGGCTCGAGCCTGTTCATTGCTGAGCGATGTGGGACTCGGTGAAAAGACTCACCGATTGCCATCGCAACTTTCAGGCGGTGAGCAGCAGCGGGTAGCGATCGCTCGTTCGCTGGCGAATCTTCCCAGTGTTTTGCTCGCGGACGAGCCGACAGGAAACCTCGACGTTAAAAACTCGCTAATGGTGTTCGACTCGCTGACGCAGTTAGCCAAAGAAAAGGGCCAGGCGGTGTTGATAGTTACGCATAATCCGGATTTGGCTGACAAATGTGATCGCATCTTGCGTATGCAAGATGGCCAGTTCATCGACTGAAGGGCTGTATTCGCAGCTGGGATTCAAAGCGTTCTTATAAGAATCCCGAACCCGTCGAAAACAATCGTCTAATAACCGTTGATGGGGTCGGGAAAAGGAGCCATATTTTCGTTGCTATTTATATGGGTATTCCTTCACTCCGGAATTTCAAAGCCGACCTACCTTATAATAGTGAGTTCCGAAAATTCCCGAAAATATTTCCTGGCCAAGGTAGTTGCCGCGGTTCTGGCAACTATAGCATTGCCGAAATGGCTTGATCCGAATCGGTTGAACCAAGCGACGACTAGAACGAGAGGGGCCGCAATCGCCTTGCGGCCAGATCCACAAGCCATACCGAGAGGGAAATGCTGACCAATCGCCGTACGAAAAAGGCGTCTAATTAGAGCGACAACGAATTTCGCGACATGTCTAATGTTTTTCCAAAGTGGTCTAACACCCTTCCGCTCAAGCTGATCGTTTTTCTTTTGATCCTAGCGGCGGCGGTCGTCTCTGGCGTCACGTATTACGCTACGCCCAAATACACGAGGGTCGGCTACGAGCCTTCTCAGCCGGTCCCTTACGATCATAGCTTCCATGTGGGCGAGCTAGGATTGGATTGCCGGTATTGTCACAGTAAGGTTGAAGAGTCGGGCCATGCCAATATCCCCGCGGCGAGTACCTGTATGTCTTGTCATAGCATGATAAAGACGGACAGCGATTTGCTGGAGCCGGTCCGAGCTAGCTACGCTTCTGGCGAGCCCATTCAGTGGGTTAGGGTGCATGAGACTCCGGACTACGTTTACTTTGATCACTCTGTTCACGTGAATCGAGGCATTTCTTGTGTCGAGTGCCATGGTAGAGTTGACGAAATGGAAGTAGTTCGCCACGACCAACCACTCAGTATGGGGTGGTGCCTCGATTGTCATCGCCATCCGGAGGAAGCTCTCCGGCCGTTGGATCAAATAACCAATTTGGATTGGGTTCACCCAGGAGGCGAGAAAGGCCAGATCAAAGATGGGCTGAAGTTTGTCGAAGAGTGGAACATCAACCCACCGCAAAGCTGTTCAGGCTGCCACCGATGAAACATATTAACACATCTTCCACAAAAGCTGAACAAACTGGACCGCGCTACTGGCGCAGCCTCGACGATCTCTCCGAGTCGCCAGATTTCATTGACAAGGTGCGAAGGGAATTCGGCCCGGAAGCTTCGGAGATGAACGAGGTTGATCGCCGCCATTTCTTCAAAATCATGGCCGCTTCATTTGCCTTAGGTGGAGTGAGTTTTACGGGTTGCCGACGCCCAGAATCCAAGATTCTTCCTCACTCGAAAGCGCCTGAATACCAGATTCCGGGTAGACCAATCTACTACGCGACTTCGTATTCGCTCCGAGGAGAAAGCATTCCCTTGCTGGTGGAAACGCATTCAGGACGCCCAACTAAAATCGAGGGAAACGACGAATTCAGCTACTACAATGGAGGAACAGGAGCCAAGGCCCAAGCGTCGATTCTCGACCTCTACGATCCTGATAGATCCACGAGGTATTCAAAAAATGGATCTACAATCTCCAAGGAGGAAGCTCTGGATGTCCTAGAAGCCCTACGACAATCGTTTGCAGATGCAAAAGGAAAGCGGGTTGCCGTCCTTGCGGAAAAATCCTCGTCGCCCACTCGAGCCCGACTAAAGGAGATGTTCAAGAAAGCGTATCCAGACGCTATGTGGGCTGGGTATGAACCGGTGGATACGGATCAGGCTCAATCAGCCGCGGCAATCGTCGCGGGAGCCGACCTGAGGCCGAGCTACGATTTGCGAGGAGCTCAGCGCATCCTATGCGTTGGGGGCGATTTTCTCGGAGAAGATCCTGGCTCGCTTGCCCTCAAGAAGCAATTTGCTGATGGGCGACGGGTTAAGTCATCGAAAGACAAAATGAACCGTCTCTACGCGGTCGAATGTCAGTTTACTCTTACAGGCGCGATGGCGGACCATCGCAAACGGATCGCCGCGAGCAGATTTACTTCTGTGCTGGCGGCAGCGGCCTTGGAAATTGAGCTAGGTGTTGAGGGCGAGGTGCTTGAGCCAATTTTTGAAAGACTCGCGTCCAATCTTGATGAAGCGACTCGGGATTGGGTCCGGCGGGCGGTCGCGGATTTGGCTCAGTTCAAGGGCGAGAGTGTGGTGTATGCAGGTCCGAGCCTTGATAAAGAAGCTCAGGGAATCGCATTGTTAATCAACGAAAAGTTGGGGAATCTTGGTAGAACGTTGAACCTCGTCGAGATCGAGGGCGATGAGTCTTCCACTATCCAAGAACTGGTTGAAGCCATTGGCAGTGGCGAAGTAGAAACGTTGCTGGTTTTGGGAGGAAATCCAGTTTACAACGCTCCTGCGGACCTGGATTTTGGTGCCAAGCTAGAATCAGTTGATACAGTCGTTAGACTGGGGTATTATGAGGACGAAACGTCGGAAAAATCCAACTACCACTTCGTTCAAGCCCACTATTTGGAATCTTGGGGCGATAGTCGTGCCTATATGGGTGAGCTACTGTCGCAGCAACCTATGATCGCACCTCTTTTCGATGGGATTTCTGAGATAGAAGCGCTGGGTCGATTAGTAGGTGAAGAAAACGCGGACGGACGTAGTCTCGTCTATGAAACCTTTCAAAAGGTAGGCTCCAACGAAAGACGCTCTTTCGACAAATTTCTCCATGACGGTTTCTGGGAAAATTCGGGGTTTAAGACTAATCGCTCATTGATTTCGGGCATGCTCCTGGCGGAATTGCTTGGTTCGATAGAAGTGCCTGCAGCCCCGACAGGCAAAGACAATTTGGAAGTCGTTTTTACGCTGGATCCTAGTGTCGATGATGGCCGTTACGCCAACAATGGATGGCTTCAGGAATGCCCGGATCCCATGACGAAAATGACCTGGGACAACGCCATCTATGTGAGCCCTCGTTTAGCCACTGAGTTGGACATCGTCGCTCCGGATTCTGCTTTGCAGATCACCCGCAAAAATCCTAATAAAGTCAGCGATGGCCGCTCCTTTTCGCCAGTCGCGAAAATCTCAGTTGGCGAATTCGAGGTAGTTGGAGGCGTGCAAATACTGCCGGGATTGGATAATTATTCCATAATTCTTCCCCTGGGCTACGGGCGGAAGAAGACGGGTCGGATTGGAGTGAACTCTGGCTACAGCGCGTACGAAGTTCGCTCCTCGGATACGATGAGTTTCGCTTCTGGAGCGAAGCTTGAGCTGACGGGTGAAACAATCCAATTGGCCAATACGCAGGAGCATTGGTCTATGGAGGGTAGGGCGATTATCCGCGAATCTAATTTGGACGATTACGCTGACGATCCGAATTGGGTGGAAAAAATGGGAATGGAAAGCCATTCCCCGCCGATATTGGGTGAAGATAAGGGAATGCCTGCCCAAGAGCGGTCTAAAGAAACCCCGCGGGGCGGTTCTCTGTACGAGCACCCGAACTATGATGGCATTCATCAATGGGGGATGGCGATCGACCTCAATGTGTGCTCGGGATGCAATGCTTGCGTCGTCGCTTGCCAAAGCGAAAACAACATCCCTATTGTTGGCCGCGACCAGGTCCGTCGAGGGCGGGAAATGCACTGGATTCGTTTGGATCGCTATTTTTCTTCAGACGTCACAAAAGACGATGGCAAATTGGATATGGCGGCGATACCGGAAGACCCTCAAGTTTCTATTCAGCCGATCAGTTGTATGCACTGCGAGACAGCTCCCTGCGAGACGGTTTGTCCAGTCAACGCGACGGTCCATGATGAAGATGGCCTCAACACTATGGCCTACAACCGCTGTATCGGAACCCGTTATTGCGCCAACAACTGCCCGTACAAAGTTCGTCGCTTCAATTTCTTTGATTATCAGCAACGTCCTCTCGACCGTCTCTACGAAGGTCCTCTAGCTCCGAAAGGGATGAATGAGCTACAGCAGATGGCTCAGAATCCGGATGTATCCGTCAGAATGCGTGGAGTTATGGAGAAATGCACCTATTGTGTGCAGCGTATCCAGCAAGCCAAGATCGCGCAAAAGGTAAAAGCTAGGGATAGCGACGACATCCGGATTCCTGATGGCACCATCAAAGTGGCCTGTGCCCAAGTTTGCTCGATGGACGCTGTCGCGTTTGGTGATCTTTCTGATCCCGACAGCGAGGTTTCAAAAATGCAAGCCAACGAGAGGAGCTACGCTTTGTTGGGCTACACTAACGCCCGTCCGCGCACGAACTTCCTGGCCAAACTTCGTAACCCCAATCCGGATATGCCTGATTACTATGACCAGCCCCTAACCAAGGTTGAGTACAAGGCGACTAAGCCGAAAGTGAGCGGCGATTACGGAGGGCATGGTTCCCATGATGACCACGGTCATGATCATTCACATGACGATTCCCACTCACACAATGGAGGGACGCAATAATGGCTAGTGCGAACCCAGTAACCAGCGAAGTGAAGCCAGCAATACTCGACGAGGTGAACCCTATCGCTTTGCCGCGCCCCGCTCTGGTCGAAAACGAACGCAGCTTCTCGTGGATTACTGACAAGATTTGCGGGATTGTTGAGGAAAAAACGCCGACTTGGTGGTGGGTGTGCTTCGTACTAGCCTGCGCGACGGCGTCGTTCACGGTCATGGGATTGGTCTATCTCGTTTCGGCTGGCACGGGCGTTTGGGGGTTGGCGAATCCGGCCAATTGGGGTTGGGCTATCGTCAACTTCGTTTTCTGGATTGGTATCGGTCACGCGGGTACACTCATTTCCGCGATTCTCTGTTTGCTGCGGCAAAAGTGGCGAACCTCGATTAACCGTGCAGCGGAAGCGATGACGATCTTTGCGGTGGTATGTGCGGGTATCTTTCCGGTCTTCCACGTTGGTCGCGTCTGGATGGCCTGGTTCTTATTCCCAATACCGAACGCCAATGCCATTTGGCCGAACTTTCGCTCGGCTTTGCTTTGGGATGTCTTTGCAGTTTCGACTTACGGAACGGTGTCTGTGCTATTCTGGTACGTCGGGCTGATTCCGGATTTGGCGTCTGTCCGCGACCGAGCGAAAAACAAGATCCGCCAGTTCCTCTATGGTTTATTCGCCATGGGATGGAGAGGCTCGAACCGCCATTGGCGCAACTATGAGATGTGCTACTTGCTGCTCGCCGGCCTGTCCACGCCGCTAGTGCTTTCTGTACACACGATCGTATCTTTCGACTTCGCCATCTCCTTGCTTCCCGGTTGGCACACGACCATTTTCCCGCCTTACTTTGTTGCCGGGGCTATCTTTTCCGGATTCGGGATGGTGCTAACGTTGATGCTCCCTCTCCGAGCAATCTACCGTCTCGAGGATCTCATTACGCAGTACCACATAGATTGCATGACCAAGATCGTTTTGGCCACAGGTTCGATGGTTGGCTATGCCTATGCGATGGAGTTCTTTATTGCTGCCTATGGGGCGAACGACTTCGAGATATTCGCGTTCGTTAATCGGGCCTTTGGCAACTACGCTTGGGCATACTGGATCATGATTTCCTGCAACGTCATATCTCCGCAGCTCTTCTGGTTTAAGAAGATTCGCCAGAACACCGCTTGGGTTTGGATTATAAGCATATTTGTAAATATCGGCATGTGGTTCGAGCGCTTCGTTATTGCGGTGACTACGCTTACTCGTGACTGGTTGCCCTCGAGCTGGGGATATTATTCACCCACCATTATTGATATTTTCACTTACGTTGGAACGTTCGGGGTATTTTCCGTGCTCTTCCTTCTCTTCCTCCGGTTTCTCCCCCTCATGGCGATGGCGGAAATCAAAGCAGTCACGCCTCAAGCGGATCCGCATAAACACTAACTATGGAAGCGAGCATATCCGACAATGGCTAAACAATACGGACTCATCGCGAAATTCGATTCTCCCGCGGATATCATGCACGCGGCCGAGAAGGTAAGAGACGCGGGTTATAAGAACTGGGATGTTATCACACCGTTTCCTATCCATGGAATGGACGCCGCTATGGGCTTGAAGCGCTCTTTAGTGGGCAGATTCACGATCGTGGGCGGCACTATCGGTATCACGACCGGTATGCTAATGATTTGGTTTACCGGCGGATCCGAACTCAGTTTGCCATTTATGGAGGGCTACAAACTCATTGTCGGCGGAAAGCCTTTTTTCAGCCCGCAATTCGCATTTCCGGTCTCTTACGAGTTGACGATTCTATTCTCAGCATTCGCCTCCATTGGTGGTATGTTTATCCTGAATCGCTTGCCGCGGCACCATCACCCGTTTTTGAAGTATAAAGACGTAGCAAAGGGAACGGACGATTCCTTTTTTCTCTACATCGAAAACGTGGATCCTCAATTCGACGAGGAAAAGACACGCTCCTTCCTGGATGGATTGAGCTCAGGGGAGGTAAGAGAATTGGAGGACTAATTTCGATGCGTTACGTTTATCTGATATTCATAGTTGGCGTCATCGGGGCCCTGGCGATTCTAGGTCCTCGAGGAGCCAAATCGACGCGCCCGCCGCTCGAAGTGTTTCCAGATATGGACCGGATGCCCAGGTATGACCCACAGGCTGAAAGTGCCTTTTTCTCCGATGGGCGGACGGACCGCTTGCCAGTCGAGGGCGCGGTGGCTCGAGGTACATTCTACGAGAACGAATACTTGGCCACAGGCAAGAATGGCGAGTATTTCGGAAAAGGTTTTCCGATCGACGTTAGTAACGAAGCTATGGCCCGAGGAGAGGAGCGCTACAATATTTATTGCGCTGTTTGTCATGGAGCTGCCGGAGATGGAGATAGCATGACGAAAAAGTACGGCATGCTTACAGTAGCCAACCTAATCGATCAGAGATTAGTCGACTACTCCGATGGACAGCTCTACGACGTCGTTAAGAACGGGAAAGGTTTGATGCTGGGCTACGCGGATCGACTATCTGTCGAAGATCGCTGGAATGTGGTGCTCTACGTTCGGGCCCTGCAGCGCGCCGCTAACGGCTCTGTTGATGATTTAGCCCCCGCAATACGAGAGGAGCTTGGACTATGAGCCACGACTTTTCGCCAAATCCTCAAAAATGGCTTACAATAGGAATCTTGGGCCTCGCGATTTCACTAATCGGCTTCTTAGTCGACACGCAAATCGCTGCTTGGTCTTACTTAATCGGCCTGATTTTCGTTACATCGATAGCGATCGGCATGCTTTTCCTGGTTATGATCCATCACATATTCGACGCTTACTGGTCGGTGATAGTCAGGCGACAGGCTGAGCACTATTTGTCAGCGCTTCCCTACCTGGGTATACTATTTATCCCGCTTTTCGCTCTGACCTACTTGAAAGATCAAGGTCTCATTTGGCTTTGGATGGACCAGAGCGCGTCTCTGCATGGGCATGGAACGGTGGCCTCGGATATCCTTTATCAGAAGAAAACTTGGTGGTTGTCAGAGAGTTTTTTCTGGTTTCGGGCGGTATTCTGCTTCGCCGTTTGGATCTACTTTGCTCGTACCTTCCGAAGAAATTCGTTTTCTCAGGACTCGGATGGATCGCTCAATCATACGTATTCGAGCCGCAATCACGCTGCAGCGGGTCTGATTTTGGTAGCCTTGACGTGGACGGCAGCCGCTTTCGATTGGATAATGAGTTTGGAGTACCATTGGTTCTCCACAATGTTTGGCGTTTGGATGTTCGCCAGCGCGATGAGAGCCGCCTTGGCGGTCATGATTCTGACTTGCGCCTTCCTAGTTGCCAAAGGGCCGCTTAAAGGAATTTTCAATACCAAGCACTTGCACGATGTTTCTACCTTGGCATTCGCGTTCACTGTTTTCTGGGCGTACATTACGTTTTCCCAGTACTTCCTCATCTGGAATGCGAATATCCCTGAAGAAACGTTTTGGTTTAACGATCGCGAACAAGGGATTTGGTGGCCGATTTCCATGATACTGATATTCGGATACTTTTTGTTTCCGTTCCTCTACATGCTTCAGTTCCCGCTGAAAACGAATTACCAATCGATGACCTTCATGGCGATCTGGCTTTTGTCCATGAACCTACTCGATGTGTTCTTCAACATTCTTCCATCCCTAAAAGATTCTCATGGAGAGCCTTTTCAGATGTTCTCCAGTCCGCTAAATGTGCTTTGGTACATTGGAGGAGTATTGGGGGCAGGAGGCATTCTCCTGTGGGCTTACTGGTCCAGTTATGGAAATACTAAGATCATACCGATCAGGGATCCGCGCATTGAAGAGTGCCTCAATCACAACCACTAATTGAACGACGATGAGAGAATCCGCGCAAACGCCGACGAGAAGCTCCTTCCCGATGATAGTCGCCATTCTGGGAGCGTTTCTTATTTTCTATATCATCATTAACCTTTCCTACGAAAGTCCTGAGAGCGCCGCATTGGCTGAGCCGGAGATCGAACGTCCATCGCTCGCGGAGCATGAAGCTACCCAATCGGACAAATTGACCGGCTATTCGGTTACCGACGCCGCTTCCGGAAAAGTTCGCCTGCCGATCGACAGAGCGAAGTCCCTGGTGGTTTCTGAAAACGCCAATTAATCGCCGCGAATGGCTAGTGTCCAATCGTAGTTGAAATTCGAATATGAGTTTTATCGACAACGTCTTTTCTTCGCTTCGCCCCGAGCTTTCAGGCGATGCTGAGAATCGTGCACGCGAACGCGCGCTCGACGGAGCCATTCGCTTCCCGCTCTTGTCGCTCATAAAATCTTCTTCAGTGTGGCTCGTCATCGCCACGATATTTGGCCTAATCGCCTCGATCAAGCTGCACTCGCCTGGATTTTTCGCCGACTGCCCCATCTTAACCTATGGCAAGGTAGAGCCACTGTTTTGGAACACCTTGGTATATGGCTGGCTGTTCAATGCAGGCCTGGCCTGCGCGATCTTTATTTTGACCCGATTAGGCGGTCGATCGGGAGCGCCTACCACCTTCCTGACCATCTCTATAGTGTTGTGGAATACTGGCGTGATGCTCGGAGTTATCGGGATCATGGCGGGCGAGCAGCTCCCCTACGCTTGGCTCGAGTTTCCTTCCTTCGTTGGACCAGTGCTTTTTATCGCATTTGTGGGAATCGGTCTATCTTGCTTACTGACTTTTCATGCCAGAGTCTACCGATCTAGCTACGTTTCCCAGTGGTGGATATTGGCGGCTTTGTTTTCGTTTGCCTGGATATACACGGCGGCCCAGGTCATGCTCGTTTGCCTTCCAGCTCAAGGGGCGATTCAAGCGCTCATCAACAGTTGGTACGTTGAAAACGTTTTTGGCCTCTTCGTGGCTCCTACTGCATTCGCAACAATCCTTTATCTTATCCCCAAGACGCTAGGGTCCCATGTTATAGGATACAAGTACTCCGCTTACGCTTTTTGGTCGTGGATCCTTTTTTCTAGCTTTGCGGGAGTCTCGGACCTGTCGTTTGGGCCTATTCCCGTTTGGGTTTCCTCTTTGGGAGTTGTGGCTTCCTTTGGCCTTCTGCTGCCGACTACGACACTTTCAATTCAATTCCTTTCTAGCCTGTTTAGGAAGTTCAGCGTTATTTGGTCATCAGCAACGGCTCGATTTCTGCTCGCAGGATCCGTCATATTTCTGATTCTGATGTATTATAAAATATTCGGGTCTCTTCGTGGTTCGCTAGCCACTACTCAGTTCTCTCAGTTTGATTCCGGTGTAGACCTACTAGCTCTCCTTGGGTTTGCCGGTATGGTTTTTACTGGAGGTATCCACTTTATCTTGCCTCGTCTGTTCAATAAGGAGTTGCCATCCTCGACAATTGTGGACCTTCAGTTCTGGTTGCAACTATTGGGTGTAATGCTTGTATCAATTGGATTGATATCTGGTGGAGTGCTTCATGGGGAGTTGATCAATGAAAGCATAGCTAACTCCATCGCTGTCGTTACGGCTCTAAAAAGCGGCTTCTTCCTGACGACGCTGGGAATGTTCTTCTTTTTTCTTTCGTCGGTTTGCGGCGTAGTTACCTATTTTACTATCCTTCTTTCTAATCGCGTAGAAGCGGAGCAAAGCGTGGACCTGATTAACGAAGCTCCGGAATTGGAGTACACGGCGCCATGAATCGCGGACCCTTCATATTCCTAGGTGTATTGATTATCTTGGTGTTCTCCTGGACTACGGTGATCCTCAAGCCAAATCAGGAGGTCGGACAGCTGCTTGCCATTCTTGATGATGATCAGGGTGGGCGCTTGCCAAGAGAGCTTCAAGGGGCAGCCCAACATGGCAAAGAAATATATCAGGAGTTAGGATGCATAGCATGTCACACTCAGCAGGTTAGAGTAGCTGCTGGAACGGATATCGAGCGCGGGTGGGGAAACAGGCAATCTGTGGCTAGGGATTACATTGATCAGGATCGAGTACTTTTGGGCCGAAAACGCCTGGGTCCTGACTTGTCTAATGTTGGCGAGCGCCGCCCGGATGTCGCTTGGCATTTGCTCCATTTGTATAATCCGCAGATTAATTCAAGGGGCTCCAATATGCCCGCTTACTCATTTCTCTTCGACACACGCGAGATTGTAGGGAGTCCCTCTTCCCGAGCTATGGAATTGCCGGAAGCCTTCTCCCCACCGGAAGGCTTCGAAGTAATTCCTACCAGAAAAGCGGAATCGCTTGCCGCATACATGCTTAGTTTGAAAGTCGATTATGATTTGAATGAGGCTCCCAAGTCTCCGGAAACTATGGCTGACGAATTAGCCATAGCCTTGGAGAACGCCGAGTGATGAGCGAAGATTCTCAGAATAAGAACCTGCCTGGCATCGATGAAGGTCGAGCGAGCGACGAGAGCATCGTGAAGACCCATGCCCGTATTCGGAGAGAGCCTTCAAACGCGTCGCCCGTCCTGTTCTTTACCAGCATGGCTCTCATAACCGTTTTGATTTTCGGATGGTTCTACTTTCGACGATACATGGGTGGTGAAGAGAACACGCAGATATATCTCCATGAGCGCTCAGATATCGCCCTATACCAATCATGGGTGGATCGTCCTCGAGGCCCGATTGTGTACGATTACTACGCGATAGGCGAAGACCTTTACACCAGGCAAGCTTGCATTGGCTGTCACATGCCTGATGGTCAGGGCAAGCCAGGGGAGTTTCCGCCACTCGTAGGTTCTGAATACGTGATTCTCGAGGATCCCACTTTGCCTACGAAGATTCTGCTCTCGGGGTTGATCGGCCCAATCACGGTGAAAGGTAATGAATACAATGGCAACATGCCAGCTTATGGAGGCGGATTGAAGGATCATGAAATCGCTGGTTTGGTTACCTACATTCGAAACACCTGGGGGAATGAAGCCAGTGAAACCACTGCGGATGATGTTGCGGCGGTGAGAGCGAAAATCGGTCAACGCCCACAGTGGACGGCTGAAGAATTGGCGTCTTACCTTGACTAGGCAGAGCTTCTGTTTGGTAGCCCGCGTTTAGAACCGGAAGCTCTTTCAGATGCGAACTGAAGGGCCGCGCTACGGAAGAAAAATGTTTTCAGGAGAGCTCTTTCGAGCGATCAACGGCGACTTGGATAGATGTTTCGACTATATTGGGCCATCCATCTGTATCCAAGCTAGTTAAGAGGGCGTGGGTAACGCCGTTAGGGGAGACCACCTCGTCAACGAGTTCGCTTGGAGTGCGACCGCTTTTTTGCATGAGCTCTAGCGAGCCAAGACCGGTTTCAATGGCCAACTGTGCAGCCAACGCGTAGTCCAAACCTCTTTTTGAGGCGGCTTCGGCTATAAGGTCTACAAATCTGAAAAACACTGCGGGACCGCAACCGCTCACTGCTGTGACTATATGCATCTGCGATTCTTGTACCGCGTGAGCGCTGCCCAACGCTGAGAGTATGGAAACGACTTCATGCTGATCCTCGTCGGCTGGTGGCTCGTCGAAACAATAGGCGCTGACGCCCTTCCCGATTTGAGAGGGCGTGTTTGGCATGACCCGCGCGATATTTCTCGCTCTTGGGAAAGCAGTCCTGAGCGATTCGATTGTCCTACCCGCGAGAACGGAAATCACGAGTTTGTCGTTTGCTGCCTTGGACTCATACTCGGAAATCGATTCCAGATGCTGTGGCTTGAAAGCTAGAACGATCGTTTCCGATTCCTCGATAAGATTGAGGCGGTCGTCAGAACAGGCTATGCCCGTTTCTCGGGCTAGGGCTTGCGCCGTACTTCCGCTACCTGAGACGCAGCGAATGTTAGAGGCATCGTATGCATTCCGATTCAGTACGCCCTTCACGATGGCTCTCGCCATATTGCCCGAACCTATGAAACCCAGGCTCAATTGGAATCCTCCCTGTTGAAGGGGTGAGTGAATGAGGCTACAACGCCACCTTCCTCGCCAGGCTTTATGTAGATTTCGCCACCAAGTGTTCGGATTGCGTGACGGGCGATCGTGAGCCCCATGCCAACCCCCACGGTTTGCTTGGTACTTATGAAAGGCTCGAACATGTTGTCTTCAACCTCAGGGTCGATGCCCTTTCCGCTATCGATTATCTCAAATTGGACGGTTTCCCCATCATCCAATAATCGAACGCGAACGAGTACGGGGCGCTCGGTTGCGCTTTCGGGATAGCTTTCCCACGCATTGGCAATCAGTTTTGATAGCGCCTCTTCGAATGCTTCTATATTTGTGCGAATCGACTCGTCTAGAAGAGAGTTTTCGATCGTAACTTCAAAGTTCCGCTTACAGGTCTCCTTCGCTCGTTGAATAGCGCTGTCAATCAACTTAGCGATAGGCATCTTGTGGAGCGTCAAACGCGTCGTGAACGCTACGGTACTCAGCTGCTTGATGATGTTGACGATTCGATTTCCGGCGTTTTCGACGCGGTTTATATTCCGAAGAACTCTCTCTGGATCTGTGTGGTTCGCCTTAACCAATTCGACGTATCCCATCACAACTCCGAGCAGGTTATTGAGGTTGTGGGCGATTCCTTGGGTGAGGGCGCCTATCGATGCAGCTCGTCTGGCCTCGCCTAAACGTTTTGTGAGCTCTACGTTCTCCTGGTTTATTGCCAAATAGTTTAGCTGCGCTCGTACGCGGGCTGCGGTTTCATCAAGGTCGATAGGCTTAGTTATATAATCGACGGCGCCTGCTTGCAGCCCTTCAAGCTTTCCGGCTTTGGAATTCTGAGCTGTTACGAATATAACAGGTATCGATTTTGTACCGTCGTCTTCTGATAGCTTTTGGCATACCTCGAAACCGTCCATGCCTGGCATCATGATATCCAGTAATATCAAATCCGGTGATTCTGAACGAGCTAGG
>NZNM01000104.1 GCA_002694885.1 Opitutaceae bacterium
AACCCGACGAATTTCGTCGTCACGACCAATCACGGGGTCCATTTTACCACTACGAGCGCGCTGCGCGAGATCCATACCATACTTTTCCAGCGCTTGGAAAGTAGCTTCCGGATTTTGGCTAGTTACCCGCTGAGATCCTCGCACGGATTGCAAAGCAGTCAGCGTCTTGCTCCGGTCCAAGCCAAAGCTTTTGAACAAGCTGGCCAATGCAGCCGGCTTGCCGGTTTCCAGCAAAGCCAAGAACAAGTGCTCAACACTGACGAAATCGTCTTTTATATTGGCAGCCTCCTCTTCCGCCTTCGTAAAGACGTCGTTCAAGGCAGGTGTAATGAAAATCTTACTACTGTCTACAGAGCCAGAAACGCTGGGCAATTTGGCGATCTCCCTATCGATGCTCAATGCCATAGCATTGGGGGTGATTTCCAGTTTGTTTAGCAGGCCTTGGACGATCCCATTCTCCTGGGCGACGAGAGCCAACAAAAGGTGCAGGGTATCTACTTCATTGTTCTTATTCCGCCGCGCAACCGCCTGTCCCTCAGTTAGGGCGTTGCGAGCCATTTCCGTTAGTCGATTTGGGTCTATCATTCAGTTTTCCTCCTGAGGCTACCTACGCATAAATCGTACCGAAGTCGGACTGCCTTGAATCTCAATGCTTTCACGCTCTCCGCATTGATCGTATATTGCTTATTTAACTGATTATTAACCGGTTATAATAGAATATGGAACATGATCAGGCAGAGAACCCGCTTCTGCACTGGTGATCTACAATCGCTAAGCAGGGGCGTCCTGACCGTCAGGACGACAGCAATGCGTCATTCTGCCACACAGTCAAAAGACCCAATCAACCCCTAATCGCGAGAGTCCCAAAGGTATCCAACACCCGGGCTTTCAGCATCTCGCCAACCGTAAAACAGAAAAAGGTCCCGCCTCTCTCTTTCTAATTCATCGGAGACAAACTGTATGTTCTGGTAGCGCATCCCCGGTATCGGCGTAAGGTCGCTCCGAAGTTTCCAAGACAGGCCCTGATCTTCGGATACCCATTCTTCGACACGTTGTCCCCAGCCGTATTCGTCCATACCCTCTTTTATGATTTTCTCGCCGCTGCCAGTTATCATGAATGCTCGATAGACACCCCGTTCATCCAGTTGCAAGCAGCTCGCGTTGAATGGATGGAGCGTTTTGGTGATCCGCGTTTTTCTCCACTTCTCCTGTTTTCGAGAGACGAAATAGAAACTGCTATCGGTGGGCGTTTCTTCCGAAACCGGCAATAGAAACGCGGGTTCGTCATTCTCGTCTAAGCAAATGGAAGGACCCACCGCGGCCACTCGCTCTTTCGTGTCCCAAACCAGGCATTTCTCATCGGCTATCTTTTTGCGAATCGGCAATTCGACTTCTTCGCCATCTATGTTGAACCCCCGGCCGCTCGGAAGATCGACGTAAAGGTAGTACAGATTGTAACGCTGCAGGTGATCGTTCAGGAACGCGTCGTACCGATTATTGTGCAGAGGATCTTCCACTTTCCAAATAAACGCCACGTGAAGCTTGGTACCATCTTCACTGACCGCGGTCGTATTGTAAGAGCCTGAAAACGCCGCATGAAGCCCATCTTGGGGCTCTGCCCCTAAATTGACAACAGGTCGTCCGCCGCCTTGCCATGTATTTCCACCGTCATTGGAAACATGATACTGCCAAAAGCCAAGGTGCCCCGAATATCGAGTGTATACTAGCGTCTTATCGTCGTATATGCGGTGAATCTTGGGATAGGAAATCGACTCCGAAAAATCGATACCTCTTCTCCATTGGGTGGAATCTCCAGGCTTTTTGGAAACCAAGTGAATTCCGGTCGTCCGATGGCATCCAAACAGGGTATGCAGATAACCCTCTTGATCCGACCATATTACGGGAGCGAAGTGGTGATCTTGCCGGTACTTTCGGGCATCGATTTCATCTTCATACCCCTCGGTCAATAGCGCTGGCTCGGAAAACGAGCGAGCCTGCAGGTCATAATAGGCGCAAAAAGGCATGCCGTCCTCTCCCCTCCATACGACGTGCATTTTCTCCCCCAAAGTAACCGCATGCGGGTATTGGCGATTATCGTATAGCATCTTCAACCCGCCATTGTCAGCGAAGGGAATGATGTTGGGCTTCCCTTTACCTGCGTTCGCCGCGACGAATAATAAAGAGAGCAATGACAGCCAGCAGAGAGACCTAAAAGAGGGGTGCGGATTCAGAGTATTCACTGCCCCCAAGCAAAAGCCAGTTCGGCTAAATGGCAAAACATTATGCCGTTGTCCCAGGCTGAATTCCTACAGGAGCCAGCGTTGGCATTCCCACATAGCAAACAAGGCTTCCACCTTCTACTTTGCTATGTTCAGGCTGCTTCGCAGAATCAGACGACGCCTCGTTGGGGAAGGAAGCTTTCGCAAATACCTGCTCTATGCAACCGGCGAGTTCCTATTGATTGTAGGAGGCGTTCTGGTGGCCCTTTCCCTGAACAATTGGAATATAGAGCAGCAGAACCGCCAGGAGGAGCAGGCGATCTTAAGCCAAATTCTTGGCGAGCCTAGAACCATGAATCGCACTGTTAATCGCATTCGAAATGGGATTGAGCGCAAGTCTGAGACCCTCGCCGATCTCGAGGCCCATTTTTCCAGCCAAGCCCAAATCGAAGATCCCAAGGCCTTTCTGGAACTCGTGGTCAACGCTGCCAGTTTCGGATGGGAACAACCTCGAGTGCAACGCACCGCGTTTACCGAAATCGTGGGATCTGGAAAACTGGGTTTATCAGGAATATCAGACTGCGCCAAGGTCTAAGCCGCTTCTATCATCTGCTCTAGCAACGGTAAGACCGATCGTTAGGCCGGGTAACCGAGTGTCCGCATCGCGTCCAAGACTGTATTCCCATGCAAGGGGAAACGAATTTGCTCGATGACCTCGACGACGAACAAATAGCAATCGCGGTCAGAAAAGTGAACGATACGGATATCGAAGACCTGCTTACTGCCGAGCAAAACCGAGCTCGATTCATGCTGACCATTGTTGACTACACAGATGAGGAGTCCAATAGTCCCATGGCGAGAATCGAGGAGCTTTTCCCGAACCTACCAGCATTCCAGACTGAATCCGAAATCCAAACTGCCGCCCGTAAATGATATACAAACGATTTGGTAAGACCGAGTTGCCAATGCCAGTCATCTCCTGCGGAGGAATGCGGTATCAGCACAAGTGGGACGACATTCCCTGGGATGAAGTCCCCAAAGAAGAGCAAGAAAACCTCGAACGCACAATCGAGCGAGCTCTCGAGCTCGGCATCAACCATATCGAGACGGCTCGCGGCTACGGAAGCTCCGAAATGCAATTGGGTTTCGCCCTGAAGAATTTCGACCGAGAGTCGATCATTTTGCAAACCAAAGTTGCTCCAGAAGAAGACCCAAAAGATTTCCGAAAGACTTTCGAGAAATCTATGAAGTATCTACAGCAGGACTACGTTGATCTTCTTAGTTTGCATGGATTGAATAATCGTGAGCTCATAGAATTCGCCCTAAGGGACGGGGGATGTCTGGAAGAAGCCTACAAGCTGAAAGAAGAAGGACGGGTTAAGCATATCGGATTTTCAACGCATGCCTCCAATGCGGATATCGTTGAGACGATTGAACGCGGAAATTTTGAATACGTTAACCTCCACTGGTACCTGATCGCTCAACTCAATGGGCCCGCAATCGAAGCGGCTGCCAAGAAAGACATGGGAGTCTTTATCATCAGCCCCAATGATAAAGGGGGAAGACTTTACAATCCGCCTGAAAAGCTTAAACAGCTTTGCCAGCCTCTAGAGCCCATGGTCTTCAACGACCTTTTTTGCTGGGCCAATCCGCATGCTCACACGATAAGCTGCGGGGCTGCCCGTCCCAGCGACTTCGATACGCACGTTGGCGCTTTGGACTATTATGAACGCGCGAATGAGACCATCACTCCCATCAAAGAAAAGATCTATAGCGAAGTTGCTAGGACCTGCGGCGAAGATTGGCTGCAAACCTGGCACGTCGGCATTCCTGAGTGGAGCGATCTGCCTCAGGAAATCAACGTCAAGGACATCGTTCGACTATGGACTTGGGCCAAGGCAGTCGATCTCCTCGATTTTGGCACGTGGCGTTACAACATGCTGGGCAGCGCCAGCCACTGGTTCCCCGGAAAAATCGTACAAAATTACGACGAAAATGCGATGCGAGCAGCATTGAGAAACAGTCCTCACGTCGATCGCATATTGGATATCCTGGAAGAGGTTCGAACCTTGTTTGCCGATGTGCCGGTTAAGCGTCTTAGCCAATGCTAATAGTCCATTGACGGGGACAGCGAAACGTAACTAGCCGAACTAAATCAGCGTTTATACCTCGATCTAAACTCCAACGATGATGCGCCACCCACTCCAACTCTCGCTACGCTATCCGATTGGCTTCCTGTTTATCGCTCTAGCACTGAGCTACCAAACTCGAGGGGCCAGCCTGGTTGTGGTCAATTCAAAGGCCCACGAAGATTTCTCCATCGCTCGTGAACAAGACCCATCAAAGGAAGTGTTGACCTACGCTTTTATGAAAGGCCGGTTCCACCCAGGCACTCGGAATGATCCGGCCATGAATAACATGAGCTTCAACGAGCTGATCCTGGAAATCGCCACCCATCTGCAAAGACAAGACTTCCTGCCTGTGCCCGACCCTCAAAAAGCGGATCTCCTGATTGTCGTTCACTATGGATCCACTTCGGTACAGGATTCGTTTGAGGAGCTCCAGGGAATCGACTCGCTTGAAGATTATGGATTCGGCGATGGCGCTGTCGCCTCAGCAGGCTCTGGCGGTGGATCCGTAGATGTCAGCGCTCTCAATGCGATTCAGGACATGCAGTTCGAGATCAACAAGAATCTCACCATACAGCAGGGTAATCAGGGCTCGTTGAACTACATGGCTCATCTCATAGGCATGGAAGAGGCGTTCGTCGGAAATATCGGACCAAGCGAGGAACGGTACCTACTGAATCTACTCAACGAGGAACGGTATTTCATCGTCTTGATGGCTTACGACATCCGGAAACTTCGCGAAGGAGAAATTCACCTGCATTGGACAACCCGCTACAGCATTAGAGCAACAGGACAAGCATTTGGCGATGCCCTGAAGGATATGAATTTGGTCGCCGGAAACTACTTCGGCAAAAACATGGGCGAGCTCGTGAAAAAACGGGTTACCGATAAATCTCGCGTAGAACTAGGCGAGCTTGAAGTCGTAGGTACGGAAGAGGGAGGTGACGGGAAAGTACGATAGATCGTTTGTCTAGTCGAGTTGGGATCCACACGACTTGCAGCGATCCATTTCTGGAAAAAAATTCGGCTCGATCTCCTTGTGAATCTGAATCGCGCTTGATATCGAATGTAGGAGCGGCTTTTCGCCGCGATTCGATCATTATAATCGCGGGGTAAAGCCGCTCCTACATCAATTAAAACATTCTAAAACCAGCCTCTTATCCCATCTTGAGTAAAGATCTCCGGAGCAGGCCCCGAGGCATTCTCAACGGCAGGGAATATTTGCCTTCGCTAGGCTAAACTGGTCCTCCCACCCAAGATCAATCCTCGCAATCATCCTGGAGTTTAAATCAATAATCCGCTCCCGTCAAACTATTGAGCACCGAGTCTTGCCACTCCTTAAGCTGCGCTTTCATCCGATCAGCCAAGGTCGGCATGGCCGACGACAGATCCGTGGTCTCGTAGGGATCATTCGCCAAATCGAACAATTCGATTCCAGAATTCTTGGTGGCATCGACCACTAGCTTGTATCGATTATCCAATACCGCTTTGGGACCGGCATAGTCGGCTGCTTGGATGACAGGATGGTGGTAGTTTACGAAACTCCGCGTATACTTTCCAGCCATCTGCTTAACTAAAGGCGTCGTTCCATCTTGGAGACTAGGCTCGATGTAGGGCTTCCTCTCGGTGGATGTCTCCCAATTGGTATCGTACTCCCAAAAATAGATAGGCTCTGGCCGACTTCCCATCTTGCCATCCAAAAGCGAAACTAGACTGATCCCATCCAGGGGCCGATTCGGCAATGATTGGCCAGCCAAGGCGCACAGTGTAGGAAGCATATCGCTGGTTACCGTATTCACATCGGATATACGGTTTTGCTGAATCCGATCGGGCCACTCGATAACTCCTGGGACGCGCACCCCTCCTTCATAAACATCCCCTTTCAATCCATTGAACGGATTAGTCGCATTGCCACTGGAAGGAACGCCATTGTCCCCGCAATACCAAAGCAGCGTGTTGCCTCTTCTTCCCGCCTTCTCTAAATAGTCGCGCAACTTGCCAATGGCTCGATCCATGGCTGTTATTTCGGCGTACCGTTCTCGCAGCACATCGCCTAGCGGCCGCGTCGTAGCCATACCGGTTTCCAAACTAGTTAGTCGAACTTCACGATCATTGAACAAACTGGGGATCTGATCGTAGAGAGCCAAGTCCTCTGGTAAACCCATGTAGGGCTCATGGGGCGAGCCAAACCATACTACTGCGAAAAAAGGTGTATTCTTTTCGGTCTTGCCGATGAAGCGTATCGTTTCATCGATAACGACCTCGCTACTCTCGCCTGGATACTTGCGTGGCTTTCCCCCATTTCGAGATAGCACCGGATCGAGCTCGAAAAAGTTGTCGTGGGAAACCCATTCATCGAAACCATAGGCCCCGGGATTAGTAGGAGAATCCGCTTTGACTGGCCCTATGTGCCACTTCCCGAAATGGCCTGTCCGGTATCCGGCACCCTTGAGCAATTTAGCGACACCTATCTCCTCAGAACGCGCGGACCAATTGGGCATGAAGGTCCCATAACGATTAGGATGACGACCGGTAATAACGCTGCCTCTCGTCGGAGAGCAGACCGGAGACGCCGTGTAGAATTTGTCCAAACGCAAGCCACTGGACGCCATTTCGTCCAAAATCGGCGTCTTCAAATAAGGATGTCCGTTATAGGCCACTTCGTCCCATCCATGATCGTCGCCCATCAAGAGGACCACATTTGGAGGCGAATCGCCCAAAAGGCCGGGCAAGAAGAGCGAAAGGGCTAGGAGGAAATTCGCGAAACGAGGCAAGGAAAATTTCATGAGAACCAGACTGTCGCTGAAACTTGTAAAATCAATCCACAATCCCTGCCGATTTAATCTGTTGCCATCCAAGACCCTGCGGGCCTCTAGCTTCACATTGAGAACCGCGTTTTCCATGCTAGGAGTCGAATAAATCACCTTTCCTTCAAGCCAATCGACTTTGTCCCCGCGCTGGCGCTTCAGCGACTTGATTGGAGCTTCGAGCCGTATGGAAATAATTTCCTCTGAATCGAAAAATTCTGCCGCAGTAACCAGTGGGGGATCAAAAAGGCTGCCGCGACTACAAGTACGAGATGCGATACTGAATTCCGACCCTTAGCCAAGACCCGATGAATCAGATCCGGGGAAAGGACTTTTTCGCCATTCACTGCAGCCTCTTTCGCCATGCTTTTAGGCTGGTCGAAACTCTCGCATTTGGAAAGCGAATTATCCGGCTATTCACCGACTTATTGGGCGGCCAAATTGGATCTAGCTACTAATGGCTTGTCCACCTTCACTAATTTAGCCGTAATTCTCAAAGTTCGAATATGAAAAACAGACACCGCCCCTCCGCCATAATCTCCGCTATTATCGCAACAACTCTGCTCGCTGCTCTGCCCCTCCAAGCGCAGAAAGAAGTTAAGCCTATCCGCGCTCTTCTAATTACCGGTGGCTGCTGTCATGCCTACGCCACCCAGAAGAACATTCTCAAAAACGGTATCGAAGCACGGGCCCATGTAGTCGTGGATCAACTGCATAGCGACGATACTACCAATAATCCACCCTTAGCGTTTTACCGGAATCCCAACTATGCCCACGGTTACGATGTGGTCATCCACGATGAATGCGCTGCGAAAATGGACGATGTGTCAGTTCTGCAAGATGTTCTCGCTCCACACCAAAATGGCACTCCGGGCGTCAACTTGCACTGCGCCATGCATAGCTATCGCATCGGCGATCACCGGTCGCCTACCCAAGCTGGCACAGACACTAGTCTCTGGTTCGACTATTTGGGGATCCAATCTAGCGGACACGGGCCCAAGGAGCCCATCGCTATCAGTTTTACGAATACCAAACACCCGGTAACAAAAACGCTTAGCGACTGGGCCACTGGAAACGAGGAGCTCTATAATAACGTGCAAATCCTTCCAGGAGCCAAAGCTTTAGCAACTGGTTTTCAACACCAGAAGGAACGCAAGCGACAAGGGAAACTCATTCCTGCCCAAGATGCGGAAGCCGTTGTCGTTTGGACCAACAACTATCATGACAGCCGCGTGTTCAGCACAACCATCGGCCACTACGACGAAACTGTCGCCGACGACCGATACTTGGATCTCGTCACCCGTGGCCTTCTTTGGTCCGTTAACAAGCTGAACGACAAGTACCTGAGGTAGCCGGTTAGCCAAAGGCCTATGAGGCAGAGGGAGATCGGCTTCAGTCTCTGAATTGGGTAGCGGCCGATCTCCGAGCGGCCACCGAAGATAAGCGAGGTTTCCAGCCCGTTTATTCAAACAATCGAAACAGGTAAGATGCCTGCTCTACTTTATTAAAATCGAACGCTTACTTCACCTACCCCTTGTCATCATCCGCTGAATACCATTCAATTTGCGGAATGTCGCTTGCTGGCGGAGGAGGCCAATGGGCCCCTCGCTGGCTGGTGAGAGTGCGATTCGGCCCGGGCTTGAACGGTTTGTCTGGCTCGCCGACCAGCTTTCCCTCTTGCACCCAATTCTCATCGCCTCCGTATAGCTGATCGATGAGCAGATTCTCCAATCGCGTCAACGTCTCCGCGTACTCGGGCGAATCGGAAAGGTCTTCCAGTTCGTTCGGATCGTTTTCCAGATCGAAAAGGAATTTCCGGTTTCCTGTGCCGTAATATATCAACTTGAAACGTCCATCATGGATCATTCGCGTCGCTCGCGGACCCTCATCGATCTCGCCGTAGAAAAACTCCCGCTTTACCTCCCCAACCATGGAAATCCCATCAACCGTATCAGGTATATCGATACCAGCCAGATCAAGTAAGGTCGGCATTACATCCTGCCAACCAACGAGACGATCGTCAGCTCGATGATGGCCCACGCGCTCGTCGCCCTTTACTCCCATAAGCAACATGGGAATGTGAGCAGAATTCTCGAAGAACAGCCGCTTGGCCCACATGCCATGATTTCCCAGCATATCTCCATGATCGGAGGTGAAACAGATAATCGTGTTGTCCAGCAACCCCTCTTCGCGAAGCGTGCCTATGACCAGCCTAAGTTGATGATCAATCTGGGTGCATAGCGCATAGAACGCCAACCGAGCCCCGCGTATCTGCTCAGGAGTCATTTCGCTTCCCCTATCAAAATCGACTTGAAGGCTAAAACAGGGATCTTCCGCATCCGTCCAACTCCCCTCGAAGGGCATGTCTATCTCCACCCCCATGTCCCGATACAGATCGATATAATCTTGGACGGGCAATAAGGGCGGGTGCGGGTGACGGAAAGAGAGGTACCAGAAGGAGGGGCGATTCGGATCGCGCCGCTTGATCACCCGGCACATTTGATTGGCAGCCCAATTCGTCGCATGCAGCTCCTCCGGAAAGAACCAGGGGCGATAGCTGTACTCGTTATTGCTCATCGGATGCTCGAAAAATCGCCCCGCATAGCCCTGGTCGCCGAGAAACAGCTCGTAGTCGTCCACGACCCCGTAAATCTGGCGTCCTTCTTCATCCAAAATCACGTCGTCGAATCCAATCCGATCCCGCTGCGGATACACATGCAATTTTCCTACCGCATAGGCCTGATAGCCCGCTCCTTTGAAGCTATCCGCCATAGTGGGCAAATCCGGCATGGGCAAAGTCTCCTGGAAAACCCGGTCGCCATGGGTACGAGGCGTCGTTCCCGTCATCAACGTCCGCCTAGCCGGAATGCAAACCGGGCATTCGGCGTAAGTATTGGTAAATCGCGTACCATTGGCTGCTAACTGATCCAAAGTCGGTGTTTGAATCGCAGGATGGCCAGCGCACCCAAACAGGGACGCCGGCCAATGATCCGTAGAGATGAGAAGAACATTGGGCTTTTCGGACATATCAGATATACCCTATTTCAACCGGCCCTAATAACCCTGTCAAACCACGGATTCGTCTCAGATCGATGCCTAGGAGAGTCTCTCAGAGCGTGTTGAATAAACCCGAATTTGCAGGGTCGCCGCCCCTCCCCCGTCAACAGGTTCAGGATCATGAGCTCAGCCAAATGGCAGCGACAACTTAAGTAGAGTATCAGCCACTTCCGCGGGAGCCGCAAGCGGTGCACCTACACCGGCCCAAATTTTTGCCCTAAGCGAGCAAACACGAGCCAGTTTTTGCATAAGGTTAGTCATTTAATTGGCTAAATAATATTCTGTGGCAACGATCAATATTGGATCGCAAATGCGTTTCCTTTAGATTCTTCGAATGCTCGGGTCCCGAAGCGCTTTTGATCAGCCAACGCGGACGCATTTTGAACTTTTTGCTATTGGGAAAAATCGCCAATTTACCCGAGTTTCCGATACGCAAATAGTCTCTGGTTAACCAATCGCTTTTACTCCACAATCATCACTCCACGCATGATCACCCAGTGTCCCGGGAAAGTGCATACATAAGGGTACTCGCCAGGCTCCTTTGGAGCGATAAAACGAAGGGTCTCGCTCGTATCCGGCTGCAAGAGCTTGGTGGCGAAAAGCACTTTATCCGAGTCGGGAACGAAGTGTTTAGACGCTCCTTGAGGGTCGGCAGCCATGGCATTGCTCGCCATGCCGACTTCCTCGTCCGCCCCAGGCTGCACGATAACCAGATTGTGAGGCGTTCCCGTCGGGTTCTCCAACGTTAACCTAACGGGAGCTCCAACTTTTACCCTGAACTCAGTTACAGTATACATCATACGTTCCGGTACGCAGGAAATGTCGACTTTAACGAGACCCTTCTGGGAGTCGAATGACGCTTCCGAAGCCCCCCGTTTAGACTTTCCATCATTCCTCTGGGATTTCAGTTCGAATTCTTTTAGAAATGCCTCGATATCCGGGTAGCGCTCCTCCTCGCCTTTCCAATGCCGAGACAAGTTTTCCGATCCAAGCGAAGTAGCGATTGCGTAGTCCAAATGAGTGCTGGAAGGCCTTTCGACGACTTTTCGGGCCGCTTCCAAAGCGTCCGGCGTGCCCACATAACTTGCTGCGATCACTGCCTCCATCCGAACCAAGGCGCTATTGTCCGAAGCGCTCGTTTTGAGAGCTTTCTCGCTATTCGGGAGCAACTCCGACCAATACCTTAACTGACGAGTCGCCGCTGCTCGAGCCAAGTGATTATCGCAAGAAAGCAGCTCCGCCAGCAGTTCCGTATTCACAGCGTCTATCCCTCGATACAGCCACACAGCTTCCAACTGCTGGTGCCGAAACCGATCGTCGTCTCGATCCAATCGTTTAACCCATTTGTCTAGCGCTCGTTTCACTTGGGTCCGATCGCGATCTCGCAATTCCCTTTTGGCCCAATAGCGATAACGGTATTCGGGTCGCTTCAACAGATCCAGCAATTCGGCGATCGACGCTCCGTAAATTTTCGGGGGATCTTGAAGCGTCGCCCCTTTGGGCACGATCCGCCAGATGCGGCCTGATTTTCGATCCCGACGTTCATCTCGTAGGGAATACTGGGCGTGCCCCTTGATTGGATTGTACCAGTCGCATACATACAAGGCACCTCTTGGTCCAAAACGAATATCCACGGGTATGAAACTCAAGTTGCGCGAGAAAATGAGATCGCCCTGGTACTCCTCCACGAAACTGTCTTCCTTCTCGATCCACTTGTGAATCTCCACGCGATTGTTGGGCTTGTATCGCACCTTGATAAAACCGCCCTTCAGTTCCTCAGGCCAAAAGTCAAAGTCGACGAATTCGTGCCCGCAAGTGCCCGAATATGCCGGTATTCCCGACGCTTTCGGGTGTTGTTCTGGATAGGGCGGATTGGTGGCGTGAAACGCGGTCGCGAATATGGGGTGGCTAGCCACATGGTTGCCCCAATCATCGAAAGTGACTCCCCAAGGATTCGTGTTCGGGTAAGCTCCAAAAGCAGTCAGCCTGCGCGTGGAAGGTCGATAGCGAAACCAGGAACTGTTCTTGGCTCGAATGGGCCCGTAGACAGTCTCCACCTGGGAATTGTGGAAAATGGATTCGCGGAAAAGCAAATCTCCATCTGGTGTCCAAACGAAGTCGTGCAGGGCATGATGCGAATCCTCCGTGCCAAAGCCGGTGAAAACACGACGCCGGAAATCCGCTTTTCCATCTCCATCGGTATCCTTGAGGAAGGTCAGATCAGGCTCTTCCGAAACATAGACTCCCTCGTTGCCCAAAACGAAGCTCAGGGGAATGTGTAGGTCGTCAGCGAATACCGTGCTCTTGTCCGCTTTTCCATCTCCATCGGTATCTTCAAGAATTACCAGTTTGTCAGCCGGCGCCTGTCCTGGATACACATGCGGATAGGTTGTCGAACAGCTCACCCATAGGCGGCCTTGAGAGTCCCAACGCATTTGAATCGGGCAGGCAATATCGGGAAACTCCTCCTCCGAGGCGAATAGGTTGACTTCGAACCTGGGATCCACGTCAAAGGCTGCCAGTTCGTCCTCCGGGCTCAGGTATTCATTGGCACCACGAGACTGGTGTGTGACAGGCATTTCGGGTACGTTGGAATCGTCGATTTCCCCCGAGACTGGCTTGCCCTTAGCGAGATCCCAAATGCGGCGATCTCGATTGGAGACCATAATCTCGAAGTTCCGCATGGCTGGCAGAAAATCGAGATAGCCGTAAGACTGATTCCGGCCACCCGTGTAATAGAAAGTATTCAAAGGCCGATAGCGATAGAAGAAATGCTCGTTTTTATCGATGACTACGTCCCGTATCCGTTCATTCACTTCAGGAGCGAGCTCCTCGCCAAAGGTTTTCTCGTACGCTGCCTTGGCGAACACTCGATAGCCCTCCTCCAGCATGTGCGCTCCATTGAAAGTCAAATCTGAGGACGGATCATCCATTGCGTAGCGCGTCGCCGTAAAGACATCGACAAACCCGATCGATTCCTCTTCCGCTACCTCCTCCATGGCTTTCGTGTAAGCTTCCAAACGGCCGTTGTTGAGATCCGCAGCGGCGACGCCTTCGACATTCTCATTGGCCACCGGCGAAACCAGAACCAGCTGAGGTCCCGTTGAACCATTGTAGGCCCGGGAAACCGTATGCCGGATAAAGCCCCGTAGTCGTTCCTTGAATTCAGGGATGGCTCCGATTCCGGCAAAAGATTCGTTGAACCCAAAAGCCGCGAAAATGACATCCGCCTTGATGGCCGTTAGGTGCTGATCCAGATCGCCGAAATTGTCCGGCCTTGGCTGCAGATCCACTTCGTCCGCTGACCAAGCCAAATTTCGCACCGGCAGTTCTAGTTCCGCATGGTTTTGATGTATCAGCGTCTCGAAATGTCCAAAGAGCCGATCGCGATCAAATAGGGTGTTTCCCACGAAAGCTACCCGGTCTCCGCGTTTTAGCGTCAACGGCATTTCGGTCGTTCGCGGTGCCGTGACCTCTGCCCGCGGAGACGTATCCTCAAAAACGGCAAACTGAGCCAAGGATGGATCCTTTTCTGGCTCCGGGATTCCCGTACGTATACTCTTGGCATCTTTGACCTTCCGGTTGTTCGCGTTGGCAGACGCCTGAGTGAGAAGCGTCTCCCTGATTCCCGAAATCGGAACGGGACTAGCATCGGCCAACATGGGAAACAGGGGGATGAACGCTGCCAACAGTCCCATTCCAATCGCGCGCGCAACTGCCCCAGCGCGTGACGAATTATCCCCTGTAGAAACGTCCCTCTCTTCGCACATTGGCGTCGACTTAAGCTCGCCCGGAGGTCGAGCTCCACCTTTCTCGACCAGCACAAAGGGTAGAACTCGACCTCCCGGCGAGTTTAATTCCGCATTTTTTGCTAAATCGATCCGCATGCGGACCCTGCGGGAGCACGATAGAGCGGATCGGCGGAAAAGTAGTAGGAGAAA
>NZNM01000105.1 GCA_002694885.1 Opitutaceae bacterium
CAGACTAACTTTTCAAGTGGCGCAGTTTTCGTAACCTCGACCACTCTCACCATGCAATTAATAATAGGCTAGTATATTTGAAGGCCTAATCAATGACCTTCAACTAACCCAGAGTCACCTAGTCGGTTACCTCATAAACCTCTACCAGTACCTCTCCTATACCATCATCGGCTGACTTTACCTGTACCGTGTAAACGCCTATGTCTAGCGTCAATAATGCCGCCGCGCTCTTGCTGTCGTCAGTCATGAATGGACGGTTCTGGAAGGTCTCCGTGGGTTCGAGAGGAAATGCGCCAACCGCGCCCATGGCGGAGACGATCTCAGCCACATTGTCGTTGTCAGCTTTCCAGTCGTCGATGGTAGCTACAAGGTCCGGCGGATTGCCGTCGAACCTTGTCCTGTAAACCGTCATCCGAGGATTTGGCAGAGGCGACTCAACACCTAGGTCCGCGAGCTTTGGCCCAACTGCCCTAATCAGCATCTTCTTTTGCTGGCCCAAAACAGTGAAGCCCGGTGTGATAAGCCCTTCAGGCCCAAGGTCAACTCGAGCTGAAACGTTGACAATGGCTCTAAGGTTGAAATCAGCGGGTGCAGACAATACTTGGTTGCGACCCAAACTTTGGTTATCTACAACGATATTAGCGTAACTCAAAGAAGCCGGTATCCCTCCTTCAACTGCCTGCTTATCTGTTACCCCGTCATCATTCGAGTCCGTTTTGTTGGGGTCAGTTTTAAAAAACAAAAGTTCTTGGTAGTTTTGAAGGCCATCCCCATCCGCATCCCCTGTCGGGTCTGTAACATATGAGGAACTTAAAGAAGAAAATATTGTATCCAGTTTCTGTACACTTTCTGGGCTTGATGAAGTCATATTTTGTGTCGAATAACCAAAAATTGGGGTTTTGCCATCATACGCTACCGTCACTCGCAAGAGAGACTGGCCCTCCGAGGTTTGTCTCGTGACTTCAATGTAGTCAGACCAATATTCACCGTTCCATTCACCATCAGAATCAGTCTCTCCATATTCTATCGAGTTTATCGAAAAACCCTCCTGCGCCAAATCTAGTCCGTTCACAATCGCTGCGATTCCAAATAAATATGGAGCCGTAACCAGTTTCAGGTCAGCCAATGACTCAGCGGGCATGAAGACTTTTTCCAAATCCTCCTCCTCCTCAAAGAATTCGTCCACCGGGATCTGCACAACAGACGTGACTTCATCTGGTGCAGTAAAAGTCATCCAATCTTCCTCGTTCACCGATTGCAACCAATCATCCGGGACGGTAAAGCTGAAGGCTCCATCCAAACTCACCTCCTTGCTGTGACAAACGAGAGCGGGCATTAGACCAAATACCAGCAATGCAAGGCGTTTGGACCAAAGAGCAGAGTCTAAGACCAAAAATCTACCAATTGATCTCGGAGAGCACAAAAACATAGAAAATTCCATCGGCTCATTTGGGGCCGCCGCTGATGAGGATGTCAAACAGATAGATTAAAGAAATAAAAGGCTTTTCCATTTTTAGCTAGCACCGAAAAAGATGACGTACTTTTTAGTAAAAACGCTCTCGGTGAACGAGGATGGAGGATCGTCGGTTATTTACAAAAAAAATATCTGTAAAGCCAGCTTACTCTGAAAACCGTTATGCCGCTAGGACCCATGCATTGCGGTTTTGGCTCTCAGATTCACGGATTCCAAAATAGATAGCAAGTCCGCTCCGCTCAAATTTTCCTGCCCCCTGCCAAGCACGGTGCTCGGGAGCGATATGCAAACTGTGGATTTCGATTGGATAGACACGCATGAACCTCGTTGAACGCTAACTGGACCTCATTCCAGAAATGTATTGGCTAACATTCAGAAGTGTCTATCAGCTAATCCCACCTAATCAAGTCGCCCGCAAATCGAAATTGCCATGAAAAACCCCTGCCTATTGCTATTGGCCCTGATTCTATCCGCGTGTTCAGCCAACAACCCAACCAATCAAGCCTACAAGATCGCAGAGTCCCAGCAAAAGTGGATCGAAGCCTACGAGAAGCAGGAGAATATTCCCAACCCCGAGGATATGCTCGTCAATACGGATCCGGAACCGGACCTGGGTTCAGGATTCGTCAGTTTGTACAATGGACGCAATCTCGACGGATGGACACCCAAAGGCGGGCATTGTGAATTCGAAGCCAAAGGCGATACCATCGTCGGCACTACCGTACCGGGATCGCCAAGCACCTACCTTTCAACACACAAAGCTGACTACCAAGACTTCGTTTTCAAGGCCGAGCTCAAGTGGATCGTGGACGGCAATACAGGCGTCATGTTTCGCGCTGACTCACGCCCCGGCGAAGGCAAAGACGAAGGCAGAGAGATCGTCTTTGGGCCCCAAGCGGAAATGGAGGCTTTTTCCAAGGAACGCTATTGGTCGGGAGGCATCTTCGGCCAGAGTGCCGGGGGCTGGATCTATCCGATGTGGCTGGAAGAACATGAAGCGGCTCGCAATGCCATGAAGCGCGATGGATGGAACCGCATCACTATCAGCGCCCGCGGCGATACCATCAAAACCTGGCTCAACGGGGTTCCGGCAGCCCATTGGAAAACGACTGAATACAAACAGGGATTTTTCAGCCTACAAGTCCACTCCGGCAAGTCCGGCCAAGTGCTCTTTCGCAACATCAAGGTGAAAGAGCTCTAGAAGGCGTACTAAGTAGCGGGCAAATGCCTTGTGACACAGCCCGGTTCCTTATGCCCAAATATCCCCATAAAGAAACTACATTCCTTCAAGCTCTCTTTCCCGTCGCTGGTCTGGTCATCGTATTGACCTATGGGCTGATCATCCGTCCCCATGTTCAGGGACTCGATCCCTTCCCACTGGAAATCGTTTTCCTGACCGCGGCCGCGATCGCCATTTCCCAGCTAGCGTGGCTGGGCTATTCTTGGCAAGAGGTACAGGACTCCATCGTCCGCAAGCTAGCTCGGGCATTTCCGACCATTCTCATTTTATTCACGATCGGCATGATTATCGGCAGCTGGATTGTTTCCGGCACCATCCCCATGCTGATCTATTATGGAATCAAGATCATCAATCCTGGATACATCTACCTGATCTCATTCCTAGTCGCGGTCATCTTCTCCACCTGCACGGGCACCTCTTGGGGCTCGATTGGAACGGTGGGCCTGGTCTTGATCGGAGTTGCTTCCACAATCGATGCCAATTTAGCGATTACCGCCGGAGCCATTATCGGCGGCGCCTTCTTCGGCGACAAGATGTCTCCTCTCTCGGATACTACTAATGTGGCAGCCCTGGCGGCCGAGGTTCCCTTATGGGAACATATTAGAGCGATGACGTATACGACCATGCCATCCGCTTTGATTACGGGCATCCTTTATTTCATCCTGGGATTCGTCTACCCGGTGGAAGCAAGCGGAGAGGAAGCCCTAGCTCAAACGCAAGCGATTCTGGGCGGCATCGAAACCATGTTTAATTTCAATCTGCTGCTTTTAATTCCCGTAGCGGTGGTCGTCTACGGATCCATCAAGAAAAAAGCCACCGTACCCGTTCTCGTCGCTTCATCATTCTCCGCATGCATCCTGGCATTTATTTTCCAACCGACTAGCGCCGGGGCTGTCGTCCAGTCATTGTACAAAGGATACGACACGAGCATGGCTACCTGGATGAAAGAATTCCCGGACGAGTTAAGCGCGTTATTCAACAGAGGCGGTCTTTACGAACTGAGCGAACCGGTCGTGATTTCCATCATCGTTTTCGTCTACGTGGGAGCCATCGACAAAATTAGAGCGATGCCCATTTTGGTCGATCGCGTTTTCGGGTTCGCCAAATCGAGAGCTTCGACCGTTTTGTCCACCCTAGCTTCTACGTCGTTCATCAACGCCTTTACCTCCAATCAAATGGCAGCCAGCTTCATCGTCGGCGAAGCCTTCCACGAGCGCTACGATCGCAAAGGGATGCCGCGAAAACTCCTTTCCCGTTCCTTGGAAGATTCTGGTACCATGATTGAAAACCTGATACCTTGGCACACGACTGCCATTTTCATCGGAGCCACTCTAGGTGTTTCGGTTGGGGAATACTGGCACTGGCAATTCCTTTCGCTTATAAACTTCACTATAGCCATCGCTTTCGCACTCACCGGCTTCGGAGTCTTTGCTCATGAAAAGCCTACTAAGGGTACAGAAAAGCCAGCTTAATCGCGAAATCCGATCTCCTTGACATTATGCCCTATAACGTTATGCGTTATACTATGGATCCTGTCACGCCTGGCGAAATTCTTTTAGATGATTATCTAATTCCATTGGGTATATCCCAAAATGCCCTCGGTAGAGCGCTCGGTGTTTCACCAAGGGCGATCAATGAGATCGTTCATGGACGTCGCTCAATCACGGCCCCTATGTCCATTCGATTGGGAGCCTATTTTCAGCAGTCCCCCCGATTTTGGCTAAACATTCAATCCGAGTGCGATCTCCGCAAAGCCCTTCGGGAAGAAAAGCGTCTTACTGCGAAAATTCAAACACTTGAATCGGTCGCCGAATCGGAAAGCTCTTATGGTGAAGGAGCATGATCCAATCCTTTGCCGATAAAGAGACCGAGAAAATCTGGAGGACTGAGAGATCTCAAAAGTTTTCTAAGGTCGCCCGAATTGCCTTGCGGCGGCTTATTCAATTGAACGCGGCCGAATCGCTAAATGATCTGCGGGTTCCGCCCGGGTATCGACTTGAGGCCTTGGTCGGCGATCGCAAGGGCCAACATTCGATCCGGATCAATCAACGATTCCGAATCTGCTTCGCATGGACATCATCAGGACCGAAAAACGTGGAAATTGTCGACTATCATTGAGGGAACTACAGAAAACATAGAGCAAAAACCATTTCAGTCCTTCTGAGCAACTGGGCGTCAACCCATTCAAATTTTCAAAATTAAACGCGCCGGGACGTCGCGTCCCACCCTCACTTAAGACGCCGAGAGGTGGAGCTCGACCTCCGGGCGAGCTTAGACAATGAGTATGACTACCCTGTAGAATTACAAAATTTTAGAGTATCCTGTAAATTAATACACAATGAATCTCAATCAACCCGCGGTAGATCCTTCCCTCTTCCCTTTAGATCCGAACGTCAACTTCTTGAATCACGGTTCTTTCGGCAGTTGCCCGCTCGCCATATTGGAGCATCAGCAGGAGATTCGGAATCGCATCGAACGTCAGCCTGTACACTTCTATCAACGTGAACTGGAACCGCTTTTAGACGAAGCTCGAGCGTCTCTAGCGGCATTCGTCGGTTGCCCATCCGAAGACCTAGTATACGTCACCAACGCCACAGAAGGGATTAACACTGTCCTTCGCTCCCTTGAATTCAATTCAGGTGATGAGCTCTTGGTATCCAACCATGAATACAATGCCTGCCGCAATGCCATCCATTTTGCCGCCGAACGTAATGGAGCTACCGTTAAAACTATAGAGATCCCATTCCCCATCGAGTCGGAGCAAGAGGTTGTTGATGCGGTAATGAGCGAGGTGACTTCAAATACCCGTTTGCTCCTCATCGATCATGTGACCAGTCAGACAGGGATGATCCTGCCGATAAGGCCCATCATTGATCAACTCGCCGAACGGAGCATAGATACCCTGGTTGATGGCGCTCATGCGCCAGGAATGGTTCCGTTGAATATTGAATCGCTAGGGGCCACCTATTACACGGGCAATTGCCACAAGTGGATCTGCGCCCCGAAGACAGCCGGTTTCCTTTATACCCGCTCGGACAAGCGCGATTCCATACGGCCTCTTACCATAAGCCATGGAGCCAACTCCCCTCGAACCGATCGGACACGGTTCCTCATAGAATTCGGTTGGAAGGGAACACGAGATCCGAGTGCCGCGCTGGCCTTACCCTACTGTATCGAATATATGGATAGACTTCTATCCGGGGGCTGGACTGCCATTATGGAACGCAACCGGAAACTGGCCCTCGCTGGCCGGGCTGCGATTCAGCGTGAACTTGGCATCGAGCCACCTTGCCCGGATGAGATGATCGGATCGCTAGCATCTATTCCCCTACTGGAATCCAAATTGGAAGAACCCTATCATTCCCTGAGATATCTGGATTACTGGCAGAAGCCCTTGGTAGAGAAACACCATATCGAAGTACCCGTTATAACCTGGCCGAGCCACCCTAAGCGTGTAGTTCGTATTTCCGCTCAGATATACAATTCCCTGCCTCAGTACCAAGCCCTCGGAGAAGCCCTTAAAAAGCTGAAGGAAAGCGAAAACGGCGAGTAAACCCAGAAAGGGCAGCGTCCCAAAATCAGGACTTTCAAGCCGCGACGGTAGGGTCTAAGAATCATCCGTTTACAATTAACGACTCGCCCATCGCAATGGCCACCCTTTTAGTAACCAACATGAAAATCCTCGAACGCCTTATTCAATCACAGAGGAACTCCGTCGCCTCAGGCGCCGCAATCGCCATGGCAGCATTCGCCCTCTTCTCGACTTCCTGTAGCGATTCCGCCACCGAGATGGCCGAATCCGTCGAACCGACCAAGATAGTTTTCATCTCCGGCATGCCAAGTCACCCCTCCGGTCAGCACGAATTCAAAGCGGGCACCATTCTGCTCGCGCGAGCTCTTGAGGAACAGAGCGGCCTTCCCTTGGAAGTTGCCATCGCTCACCACGGATGGCCCGAAGACGAATCCATCTTCGATGGCGCCAAAGCGGTCATCATTTACTCTGACGGTAACGCCAGGCATCCCGTTAACGGACACGAAGCCAAGATGGACGAACTTGTTAGCAATGGAGTCGGCCTCATGTGCATGCATTACGGAGTCGAAGTCCCCAAGGGCGAACAAGGGGAATACTTCAAGAAGTGGATCGGCGGACACTACGAGTCCGCTTACTCCGCCAATCCACACTGGACGGCTGAAGTCAAAATCGATGCCGATCACCCCATCAGCCGAGGCGTCCCTGGATTTAGCGCCAATGACGAGTGGTACTACAACATACGATTCGTATCTCCGAAAACCGCAGCTGATATCATCACTGGCATTCCGACCCGGGAAAACATCAATCGCTACGTACATTGGAATCAATTCGCTGAGAAGCTTCTTGGCACCAGGCAAACAATGATGTGGGCAGTTGATCGCCCCGACGGCGGTCGCGGTATCGGCTTCACCGGCGGCCACTGGCACCGTAACTGGGCCATCGATGACTTTCGCAAAGTCGTTCTCAATGCAATCGTCTGGACGGCCGCCTTAGAAGTTCCTGAGAACGGAGTCTCATCCGAGGCCATCACCGAAGCGCAACTCAACGAAAACCTCGACGAAAAGAAGGAGATAGTCCACATCGCCCTGCCCTCAGAAGCTGACCTTACTCAACCTGCAGCTGACCCCATCCCCTACAGATGGCCTGGCAAGCAAAAACCTTAAGCGAAGGCCAAAGCCCAAAAAAACCAGTCACCGGAGGTGCGACAATACCTGTCCGAACCATTCAACGGCCCACGATTAGGCCTAGCACCGAAGTCATTGTACCGAGCAAAGAGACTCTTTCAATACCTATCGAGCATCCCGATGGTGCTCATTTTTTTCTGCGGTTGCGTAGGGCCAAAAACCGTGTATCGAGCAAATTTATCGACACCGCCCCCAGCAGTACTTCAGCAAAATGATAAACGGCTATCTATAAAACAGCCGACACCACCGTTGGTGCGTGGTTCAATACCGAGTGAATCGTTCACTAAAAACCACGGTCCATTCGTTGTCAGTAAATACGGCATCTCAGACGGTTTGAGAGATGGACCCAAATTTGGAACGGCGACGGTCTATTATCCCGAAAATGCTCAAGCGCCCTACGCAAGTTTGCTCATTGTAACGGGTTTTGTACACCCAGAGTCGGCGATGAAAGCCTGGGGTCCTTTTCTCGCATCTCATGGCATCGTCACGCTAACGATCGGCACCAACAAACTAAAAGATGACCCGTTTAAAAGACGCGATGCATTGTTGGACGCAGTTCGCTCCCTTAAAGCCGAACATCTACGCAAGGACAGTCCGCTGTGGCACAAACTCGCCCTCGACCGAATTGGCGTCGCTGGCTGGTCTATGGGCGGTGGAGGCGCGCAACTCGCAGCGGCGGCTGATCCCTCGCTCAGAGCCGTGATTGGGTTTTGCCCTTGGCTACCTAAGGCAAATTTTGAACACCCTGTACCCTCGTTGATTATAGCGGGCACGCTCGACTCCATCGCGAATGTTTTCCTCAACGCAAGGGCACATTATGCAGGCATCTCAGAAACCACACCAAAACTGATCATTGAAATCCCATACGGTGGGCACTGGATCGCGAACGACCCGGCGAACGCGAACGGCGCAATCGGTCAAATCGGTCTCTCTTGGCTCAAGGTCTACTTGGAGGGGGACACACGCTATCGCCAATTCTTGCTCACCCCACCGATTTCGGGCGGCTATTTCCGCCATAACCTCGAATAACAAAACTGTGATCTGCTCCGCGACTTCCCTCTAATTTCGGAAAGACATAAAAGGGTCAATCCAATGCTTCTGTAGCCAGTTTCCGATAAAAGAGAGACGTTCATTTCCTATCAATCGCTTCTTGCGAAACAGTACTGAACGCGTTGCAGAGGCGGCTTAATTCGAATGAGAAAAGGAGAGCTCCTAGATCAATTTCGCCTGAAGGTATCGCTCACGACGATCGCTTCAACCAAATCCGCTAGTCCCACGTCGCGCCTATCAAGCTCATCGACAATGCCATCGATCGTCGAACGGTCGCGCAGATCGAGTTCGCGCCCGAGAGCGTAGGTCATGAGCTTGACGGTTAGGCAACGGGTGAAATCTTCCTCGCGCTCGATAATCAATTCCCGGAATTGATTGGGGTTCTTAAATCGCTCGCCGCTGGGCAGTTCGCCCGATGCATCGATTTTCAGCTTCTTCCCGTAGCGGGACCGCCATTGCCCGATCGCGTCGAAATTTTCCAAGGCAAATCCAAGCGGATCGATCTTTCGGTGACATTCCGCGCAGGTTTCGACTTCGCGATGCTTCGCTAGCTGTTCCCGAATCGTCTCCGTTCCCCGGATATCCGATTCGATCGCCGGTACGTCCGGAGGAGGAGGCGGAGGCGTATAGCCTAGAATATTCTCCAGCACGTAGATTCCTCGAACGACGGGCGACGTATCCACTCCGTTAGCCGACGCAGTCAGAAGAAGCGATTGGCCGAGCAAACCGCCACGCGGCGTCCCCTTCAATGAGACCTTGCGCAGCTCATTGCCCTCAACGCCTTCAATACCGTAGTGCATCGCCAGCTCGCGATTGAGAAAGCTGTAGTCCGCCGAAAGCATTTCTCCCGGATGCATATTTCCGTCGAGCACATGGCGAAACAGCGCTTCCGTCTCCGCAATCATAGCCTCCTCGATGCTGTCTCGAAAGTAAGCGCGAAAATCTTCAGAAACTGGCATTTCGCCGATGTTGTCGACTTCCAGCCAACGTCGTATGAAATTCGATACAAACCGATTCGATCTTGGATCCGCCAGCATTCGCTCGACTTGACGCTTCAGCTCTCCAGAATCTTTCAAACGGCCGGAGCTAGCGAGCGCCAATAACTCCTCATCCGGCATGGACGACCACAGGAAATACGAGAGCCGCGACGCCAACGCGTATTCATTAAGTGGCCCCTCGCCTTCCGAAAGATAGAGAAAACCGGGCGAACATAGGATCGTCTGGAATCCCAACTGTAACGCCACCAAAGGAGTGAGCCCTTCGTCGATTTTCGCGGAAACAAGCGCTTCTATGGGAGCAAGCTCGCCCTCTTCCAACGGTCGCCGATAAGCTGCCTTTGCAAATGCGTTCAAACGCTCGAGAGCGCTCTTCTTTGTCACCTCATTTTGCGCGAGATCTCCATAAAGCAATTCGTGTCCCGCGGGCGGCCATTGCTCAATCAAAGGCCCCTCCATCTGAACCTCCCATACTCGAAGCTTTGGCCCTTCGTACACCTTAAGTAGTCCGTGAGATTTCTCGTTGCCATTCTTCATATTGGCAAACGGCTTCACCTCTTCACGATGCCCTGCGTTTTGCGTAATGATTCGTACCAGGCGCTTTGTAGCGAGCGTCCCATTGCGGAAGCGTACTTCAGGCTCGAATCCTTCTTCGAAATAGACTTCCCACTCGAACCACTCCGGCTCTTCGCTCGTCAATTCGACCCTCGCCAAAGAACGCTCCTCGGAAACGTTTCCCGTACTCTGGACGCTGCCTGCTCGATCAACAGCCACCAATTCCATAACTAGAGGGTCGCCATTGCGAAAATCGTCGATCACATCGCCATACGGGTGCACTCGATCCACCGCTGCCGCTTTTACTCGGACTCGATAAATGCCGCTCGCTGGAACGCCTCCCCTAGCCAGGGGTTCGAAACCAATATGCCCGCCACGATAGTGGCGACCATACATGTCCGTGTACGGCGTTTCTGGGATGAAACGAAACCGGTCGACTTGAAAGAGTTTCGGCAGATCAGCGTTCTTCTTACCCTGAAAGTAAAAGGGTGACTTCTGCGCATAACGCTGAAACTTGGGCTGCTTTCCAAAGTTTGTCGCCCGGTTAACCGCCTCTTCGGCAGCATCGAAATAATGGTCCAACAGCATGCCCGAAGTCACCAGTTCCGACCCGATATTATCAAAGCCATGCTTAACGACTTCCTTGGGAAAATCTTTGGCTGGATTCCACCCGGAAACGCTCAGGTCGAGCAGATCGCCAATTGTCTGTCGGTACTCCCAGGAATTGATGCGCCGCAAGACGCTATGCCCTCCCGTATCGGAAAGCGAAGCCAGGCCATTCGCCACCAGTTCGGTTGTCGATTCGATCATAGCCAGGCGCTCCTCCACCGGCGGCTGCTTTTCATCCTCTGGCGGCATGTCGCCCAGATTGAGCAAATCCAAGACTTCCTGCCACATCTCGAGATCGTCGATCCCCGAAACCTCCTCAGTCAATCCATCGAATCGCCGATCCCCCTTCTGCTTATCCGGCCCATGACAATCGATGCAGTACTGTTGCAAGAACTCAACGCGAGGCGAAGCATGTAGGTAGAGAGCTGAAGCTAGGTGACAGAGGGCAACGGCTGTGAGAATCCGCATCGACACGACAAGTCCCTTGCACCCAAATCCGTCAGTGTAAATCCGTGTCATCAGTGGTTTAAGGTACGCTACCACTTAGTTCACCCAATTTCCATCGGCGAAAACGTGCCCGTACTCCGACCGAATTGCTCGACCTCTAGGCCAAACCACTGTAGCGAAGAGAGCCAGAGATTGCTAAGCGGAATACGCTTTCCTTTCTCTTCGGGACAAATTAAATGACCTTGGTGATCCAGTCCACCGCCCGCGATCAATAACGGGAGATCCTTATTGCTGTGCGTATGGGCATTTCCCATACCACTTCCATTAACGACTAAGGTATCGTTAAAGATCCCCGCCTCTTTCAGTTGATCCAAGAACCCGCCAAATTGCTCCATGAAGTACTTCTCGACCGTTCGTAACTGCTCGAGTCGTCCCTCTTCCTTCCCATGATGGGAAAGGCCGTGGTAGGAATCCAAGTCTAGTTCGGACGTTTTAAAGCCCATCGGTATTTCGAAAGTCGCTACGCGTGTCGAATCCGTCTGCAAGGCGAGAACCAAAAGGTCATACATCAGCGGCATTTCCTCGATCTGCATTCGCTCTTCGTCGCGTATGGATTTTATAGGCGCCTTGGGCTTAGGTCGATCTAACCATTCTTGCGACATCTGTAGTCGCTTTTCCACATCGCGAACCGAAGTCAGGTATTGATCCAGCTTATCCCGATCGGGCGCATTGAGCTTCCCGCCCATCGACTTTGCCGAGGCGCGCAACGCATCCAATACGCTTCCGCGATGCCGCAATCGTTCCCGTTCCTGCTGGATACGGGTTTTATCCGCGTTCACGAATAAGGCCTCGAACAAGCGTGCCGGATTGCTCACCGGGGGAATATTCACCCCCGATCGGGTCCAGCACATATCCGTCCCACCGCCAATACCCGCCGTAATCGACGGGTAGCGAGCGCTACTGCCCGAAAACTCGGCAGCCGCCTGGTCGATGGTCATATTCTTCCCTGCAAATCCCCCCGATTCGCTCTTTTTCACGCCGCTGAGAAATGAGTGTACCGCGCTATGCCCGCCATTCACGTCATGGTCCAAATTAGAGAACACCGTGAAGTCCTCGCGGTGACGATCAATTGGCTTGAGAGTTTGACTCGTTCGGTAATCCTTGCCGGAGGTTTCCGGGAAAAACCCACCCGGCCAAAAGCCAAGGTGGCTACCCACGCAAACCAGTTTTCGCGGGTTAGTCGTCTTCGCAGATGCAGCCAATCCCGATTTGAAACTTTCGAAAGCAGGCAATGCGAGCGCTACTCCCAGTCCTTTTAGGAAATGGCGGCGATCAATTAGGGCGCTGGCTGAGGAACTCATAAGCGAAAATCAGTGTAGAGAGAAGAATTTAATCCAAATCGAATTTAACTAACGATTCAAGCATACCTATCAGTTACCGTCCCTCGGAGGTATTTGGACCGCGAGCCGGCTGATTCAGCCGTCCAGCCGCCATTTTCGACGAATAGCCCAAGCAAGACATTTCCTTCTTTATACAAGATCGTAAAACCGCTATCTTCCTTCGCCAATGGCCATCCCAAAATTAGTTTTCCTCTTTCTCGGCCTTGCAGTCGCTTCCACAGCCTGGGCCCAAAAGGATCCCGAGCAGACCGCGTGGATAGAATCTTACGAGCCTTTGACGCACGAGAACATGCCCTATCGGCTCATGAAGCCCTGGGGATACGATGCCAACAAGCTGTATCCAGTAATTGTTTCTCTGCACGGTGGCGGAGGCCGCGGAAATGACAATCTGAAGCAATTGAAAGTCTGGAATCAGCAGCTTGCCCAAAGAGCGCTACGGGAAAAATTCCCATCTTATGTTCTCGCTCCGCAAGCTGAGCACCTATGGGACGCCGATCATCTGGCTAAGATCAAGGCGATTATCGCCAGCCTTCCCACCGTTGATCCAGATCGTATCTACATGCTCGGGCACTCCATGGGTGGGCATGGGACCAATATTCTAATACAATTGGACCCGACCTATTTCGCGGCAATCGCTCCATCTGCAGGTACCGGTCGTACCAACGACGAAGACTTTATTGAGGCAAGCATCATCAAGGATGTCCCCACTTGGGCGTTCCATGGCGACCAAGACACGGTCTGCCCCTACGAACCGCAAGAGACGCTTTTCAAAGAGATGCAGAAACTCGGCGGCAACATGAAACTAACGACCTGGATCGGAGACAATCACGGTGTATCCGGAAAATTCATTCCCGGCGCCAAAAACGGCACCACCCAACTTAGCAGCGGCCGCTGCGACCCGGAGCCGGATTTCATGACCTGGCTTTTCAAGCAAAGTCGCTCCAAGTGAATTGAATTAGGCATCAAATCCTCGAACAACGTCAATCAACGCCCGGAGATAGCCCAGGGCGTGGGCCATGCCCGCATGCCAAGGGGCGCCGCAAGTGACCTCTGGTGTGTGATCCGGAACGATCACCCCGTCGAATCCGTTATCCTTCAGAATAGATATCGCCCGAGCCATGTCGATATCGCTTCCGCACATCCAGGCCGCGTCCAGGAAATGGCTGGGATGCGGCTAAAAACGGGGAAGCGGACAGGTATCGTGCCCCGTCCAAACTAATCTAAATTATCGCCTCCTGAAGGAGCTTTAAAGCTCGCGAATTCGGACGTTGCGGAACTTTACGACGCCCTCCCCGTATTGCAGGGTGAAAGGACCGCTGCTCAGTTGATCGTCTTCGGTATCGACAGTGGTTATCCCATTTAGAATCACCTTCAACTTAGTTCCATCGGCGACGATATCAAAATTGTTCCACTTGTTAGGCGTATTGATAATTTCCGAAGGTGGAGCGATATTGACGATTGATCCGGTACGATAGGTCTGATCAGGGCGCGTATCGAAGATGTTCACTTCGTAAGCATTCTTGTCGGTGATATTGTCGGGATCCGATGCCCGAATAAATACCCCACTGTTGGCCCCAGCGTCTGTCCAGAATTCCAACTGGATCTGAAAATCGGAAAAGCTCTGCTTGGTGACCAACTGGCCAAGGCCCGAGTCAGCAACGAAGACGCCATCCTCGACCCGCCAATTGGCGTCCCCCACTTGATTCCAGTCATCGAGACTTCCAGATAGGTCGATCCAATCTCCCGAATCGCCTCCTGGCTGGCATGAGACTAACAAAGAGCCTATTATCGCTAAAGTAAAAAGTATTGTCTTATTCATTACGTCTTCTTGGGGTCAATTAAGATTTGAGGCGGTTTAATGGGTAAAGCTTCGTCACGTCGAATTGGACTTCACAAGGGTAAAAGCATTAAGGATCCGATATGTAGAATCACGCCCAACGAAAAGCAACCGCTAAGCTCGGCAGGAGCGTATTCTACCGCTAGTTTTTACGTTCTGCCCCGACTAGATATAGGTGGGCCAATAGACGATTCAGCAGTTCCTCTGCGAGTTCGGGATTGTCAGATGTGATCTCCTTCCCTTCTTCAATCGGGTTCGGATAAACCTGATAGAGCTCGTGACGATCCATAGCTCCGTCGTCCCTCCAATACAACATTAGCTTGTAGTCGCCTTGCCTAATAGCGGAAAAGTTGCGCCTGACGGGCCGATGGAAGAATAAGGCTTTCTGTGGCCGTTTGAAGTTAGCCATCGAACGATCGTGCAAGAGCGGTACAAAATCAGCTCCATCGATCTCGTCAGTCAGTAGACTTGGGTCTCCTCCCGCGAGGGCGTAAAAGGTGGGCAAGAAATCGTACCCAACTACTGGCTCCCGGCAAACAGAACCCGGCTGCGCTCCCGGACCCATCACAAAAAAAGGAACACGAATTCCTCCTTCCAACAGGTGATGCTTAGCGCCGGAAAGCGGATGGTTAGGAGGAGTCGCTCTTGGATCTCCACCCGGCACTGTGCCCCGGCCCCCGTTGTCGGTTGTAAAGAAGACATAGGTATCCTCTTTGATACCGAGCTCCTCAATTGTATCCAAGATCCTGCCCACACCTAAGTCTAACTCTTCCATCATAGCAGCCCAAGCCTGAGTGTATCCCCTATCCGGTCTACCTTTTTGCTCATACTTGTGAAGTAGACTGTCGCGGGTTACAACCGATAGATGCTGGGCATAATAGCTCACTTGCACATAGAAGGGCCTACCGGCTGCAGAATGTTCGGTCATGAAATCGATCGCCTTCCCTGTCACTGAGGGAGTCCGTTTTGGATCTTCGTTATCGATAAAGTGTGGCGGTCCATCGTTATGATTTCCACTTTCGATACCTAACGTCCTTGGCATCCCGCCCGTATTATTCCCCGTCATCCCATCGCTGGCATCGTATCCAGATTCCTCAGGCGTTGAAATCATTTGCTCTCCCCATTTTCCGAAATGGGCGGCTCGATAGTCCTCGTTGGCCATCTTGAGAGCCTTAGGAATCGTCAAATGCTCAGCCGGTATCCAAGAGGGGCTAGCGAATTCCGTTCCGCTTCGGGCGGCAGAGGTTCCGCAGAGAATGGAACGTCGTGTCGGCGTGCAAAGCGGGGCCGGAGAGTAACCACTCGTGAAACGCCGGCCTTCCTCCATAATTCTCGCTATGTTCGGCGTTTCTAAATATCGTGACCTAGATGTCGCAATTCGCGGGTCCATACGCTCGGAAAGCTGGCTCCATCCGTGATCGTCCGTTAGTATCAGAACGATATTCGGTGACGCCGAAACCATACCAAACGGCAGCATAAAGGCGAGCATTCCAATTAACCAGGGTAGGCGCTGCTTAATCATTTGGGCTTGTTAAAGTCGAGCTCTCGATATGGCAACCATTTCCGGACACAGCTACCTCGCCCTCTGACTCTAGCTTGCATCCTCGTAAAGCGTCAGACAATCTCGATTGCAGCTTTATGGGCCGCGCTTCCAGTATACTCCTGGCTATCTTTGCAACAACATCTACAACCCTCTCCGAGGAGCCACCAAATTTTGTGGTCTATCTCGCCGACGATTATGGATACGGCAGCTCGAACGCCTACGGAGCCGATCCAGAACTCATTCGAACGCCGAATCTCAATCGGTTAGCCGCGGAGGGCGTCCGGTTCACTCGAGGCTTCACGACAGGATCAGTTTGCTCCCCCACCAGGTACGGATTGCTGACTGGACGCTACTCTTGGAGATCACGCCTCAAGCGGGGTGTAGTCAATTCATACGACGCAATGCTCATCGACACGGATCGAACCACTATTGCATCTTGGCTAAGCGAATACGGCTACCAATCGGCGGCTATTGGGAAATGGCACTTGGGCTATAAATCACGACGATTCGACAATCTGCTCGGCGAAGTCAGCCCCGGCCCGCTTGACCTTGGTTTCGACTATCATTTCGGCGTGCCCAACAATATGGACGATCTCCACAAGATCTACATTGAGAATCGGGGCGTTTTCGGCCTGCGATCCAATCGCATGTCGAAATACGGACGCAGTTTCTATGGCAAACCCTACGATGGATACGACGCTCCCCAACGCGTGACGACTAAGGTTATGGAAGACCTCACGGGTAGAGCGATCAAATGGATCGATCGTTTGGATACCGAGACACCTTTCTTTCTCTATTTCTCTTCAGTTGCCGTTCACCACCCGATTTCTCCATCCGAGAGAATGCGGGGAACCAGCAATGCGGGGGCTTATGGGGATTTCATTCACGATATCGATTATTCCGTAGGCCAGCTATTAGAAGCCCTTGAACATAGGGGGCTGGATAAAAACACCGTTTTTCTTTTCACTAGCGACAATGGAGGAGATATTCCTACTGATCCCGATAGACCTGAGGTCCAAGCCCAATCCGCGGGCCTTTCGTTGAATGGACATCATCGAGGTGACAAGCACACCATCTACAATGGCGGGTTCGCCGTACCCTTTATGGTCCGATGGCCACAGAAGGTCGACGGAGGACAGACGAGCGATGGATTGGTAAACACGGCCGATATTTTCGCGACAATCGCTGAAATCGTCAGCAAGGACGTCCCCAGATCCGAGTCAGCAGCCCCGGACAGCTTTAGCTTTTACAAGCTCCTTGAGAATCCTAATGCCAACTCGAATCGACCTCATGCAGTGTTGCGTGATGTCAGGGGCCGCCATGCCCTGCTTTTCGAAAACTGGAAGTACATCGATGATACGCTGCCTCCACCGGAAAAACCCAGAAAGGGTGATGCCAAAGAGCTTTACGATCTTTCAAGTGATCCCAGCGAGACCTCGAACGTTATCGACGATCACCCAAAAATCGCTCAAAGGGCTCAAACAATTCTAGAAACGATTCGAACCCAGCCGTTTAGCTGGAACGTAGCTTTGGATTAGCAATTAAAGATCTCCGCAGCGCGCGACAGCGCATTTCTGAGAGGTAGGGAGGATCGGCTCGATCCTCGAAAATATGAATGTGGAGGGCCGAGACGGTCCTCCCTACAACAAAGCCGACAGGCTGACGCGATCTCAATTTCCCTCGTAGTGCGGATTGGGTCGCATCGGTTGAGCCCCAACATCCTGACGCCAGGAATTCAAAAGCGCGAATAGTTCCTGCGCCTTTTCAGGATTTCGTTTAGCCAGGTTTCGCTGTTCGCCGACGTCGCTCTTCAAATTGTAGAGCTCCAGTGAATTTGTATCCAATCTCTCGATCAGTTTCCAATCCCCTTCTCTGACAACGCTACCGGCGAAACTTTCCGGGTGCTGATTGTAGTGAGGATAGTGCCAATAGATCGCATCCCGATCGAGAGGTCCTGTTCCTTTAAGCACGGGAGTCAGGTCAACGCCATCCATATGCTGGTCCGGATTCAAAGGCAGCCCAGTCGCCGTCAGAATGGTCGGATAAAAGTCGGAACTGGTTACCAGTTCGTCGGAGACCGAACCCGGCTTGGCTGCTCCTGGCCATTTGATAATGACCGGGACCCGTAGCCCACCTTCGTAGTTTGATCCTTTATTGGCCCGAAGGGGAGCATTGCTAGTCGCCTTCCACATGCCGCCATTGTCGCTGGTGAATATGAACATGGTGTTTTCCTCTGCCCCGATATCCTCAACCGCATTCATGATGCGGCCTACACTGTCATCGACGCTTTCCACCATAGCCGCGTAATGCGGATCTCCTTGCCGCTTATTTTCAGGGATGGTTTCGTAGTACGCGATTTTCTCCGGCTTTCCTTGGAGAGGGGTGTGCACGGCATAGTGGGACATCATCAAGAAGAACGGCTCGTCTTCATTGGCCCGAACGAATTTTTCTCCTTCTGCAGCTATGAGATCGACGAGGTAGTCGCCCTGCTCTCCCCCGATAGGATTGTCTTTGAAAAGCTTTAATCCGTTCGTAGTTGGGATATTCCAGGATCCTTCGAATGGATACCAGTAACTGCCAGGGGCGCCATAGTCGCGACCGGCCACATTGACATCGAAGCCTTGATGCTCGGGGAGGTAATAGGGTTCTGGTCCTAAATGCCACTTACCCATAAACGCCGTTTTGTATCCAGCTTCACGTAGCGCCTCAGCTATGGTAATCTCTTCCAAAGGGAGGTTAGAAATATACCGTCCTTCGCGAAGCCGCTCTTTCTTGCCATCCCAACGACCGGAGGGGAGCCATTGCGTTAGGAGTAAGCGGGCCGGGTATTTGCCTGTCATGATCGCCGCTCTGGTGGGAGAGCAAACATTGCAGGCAGCATAGCCATTAGTAAATCGCATCCCATCTTCCGCAAGTTTATCGATGTTCGGAGTTCGGTAATAGTCGCTACCGCTAGCTCCGACATCGTTCCAGCCTAGATCGTCGATCAGGAAGAAAACCACATTCAGCGGTTTGGCCGAGATCGATAGCCCAAAGAAGAGCAAGTATAACGAAATTGTCGGTAGTATTTTCCGGGGCATGGTATTGGTATTGAAAATCAGTTTCTAATCGGAAAGCGAATATAAACGATCACCACTCACCAGGGGAGCCAAATCGCTTGGACGCAGCGTCTTTGAATTCTTTTCCTGCGTCATTGATCGAATCGAGAATCTCTCTAGTCGTCTTTCCACTACTAGATCTGGCCGACCGAATTACGGTATCGCACTCATTCTTATCCATAAAAATCGAGGCCTCTAAAAGGCCTTCTTCATCTTCTGGAGGAATCGCCAGAAAGCCGTGCTTGTCTGCATGAACGAGCTGCCCGGATTTTACGGGTCTTCCAAATACCTCAACGTCTCCTCCCCACTCGACTGGCACGCTGTAGGCGTGCCCAACACACATGCCGCGGGCCAACGCTTTAAATCCAGCATTCTTCATTTCGTCTAAATCACGTATGGCCCCATCAATAATTGTCCCGACACATCCCAGCGCCCGGTGGATATTGCTATTCACTTCGCCCCAAAATGCCCCTACCAGATTGGGCTTATCGCAATCTTGAACGACAACTATTTTGGGCCCCTCGACACTGGCAACGTATTCACGATATTCCGACCATGCATGCGCTTTATCTGGTACAAGATCCTTCTTTGATGGCTGTATCTTTACCGTTACCGCATACCCAACCATAGGACCCATCTCAGGCATGTAGTCGCGCGTCGGTTCCAGATTAAAACCATCGCCGGCAGGATCCCGTTTCGTAATCTGTTCCCACCCATTGTAAATCGTGGGCGTATTCCAGCGCTTCAACATCAGAAGATTTTCGTGTGACAGGGGCATAAACGTAATTATGAGAACATTTCCGATTGAAAAGGAATTGCTAAATGAGACAAGCTATCCAAATTGGTACTCCAAGTAAACAGATCCTGCAGTTCGCTTCAATCTCATTGAGAATAAAATGACAAATCCTCCGACCTCAATTCTTCGACTCGCCCAAGCCGTTGGCATATCCTTGTTCGCCTTCCTAGCCTACTCGGCCGACAAGCCTAACGTGGTTTTGCTATTGAGCGACGACCAAGCTTGGAATGACTATTCCTTCATGGGGCACCCCCACGTTAAAACCCCGAATATCGACAAGCTGGCCAACGAGAGCGTGGTATTCCCCCGCGGCTACGTTCCAACAGCTCTTTGTCGTCCCTCTCTAATGACTTTGGCCACCGGCCACTACGCGCATCGACATGGCGTCACAGGCAACGATCCGTCGCCAAAATATGCCGAGAGAGACTCCTTGCTTTACAATGCCCGCCGGGCCCAACTGATCTCCTATATCGACGAGTTCGATACACTACCAGAATTGCTAGGGGAACAAGGCTACCTTAGCCATCAAAGCGGCAAGTGGTGGGAAGGGAACTTCAAGCGCGGCGGATTTACCCACGGCATGTCTCGCGGCTTTCCTCAAAAAGGCGGACGGCACGGGGACGATGGGCTTAAGATCGGCCGCGAAGGCCTGGAGCCATGCTTCGAGTTTATCGATATGGCCGTCGAGCAAGACAAGCCCTTCTACATGTGGTACGCGGCTTTCTTGCCTCACACGCCTCATAATCCACCCGAGCGCCTCTTGAAAAAGTATCGTGACGATCACCCTATTACTATCGCTAAGTACTACGCCATGATCGAGTGGTGGGACGAAACCTGCGGCGACCTCGTCGGTTATTTGGAAAAGAAAGGTATCCGCGACAACACCCTCATTGTCTATGTTGGCGACAACGGATGGATCCAGCACCCAGAACGGAACGGCTACGATGCCCGCTCCAAGCAAACGCCCTACGAAGGCGGTATCCGCCAACCAACGATGTACTCTTGGCCAAAGGTTCTAAAACCGGAATTCCGTGACGATCTTGTTAGCAGTATCGACATTTTTCCGACAACCTTAGCAGCCGCCGGAGCCCGTCAGCCGGACATTCCGGTTCCTGGACTGAACTTGCTCGACTACATGGAATCTGGCTCGAAAATCCCCAGAGACGCGATATTCGGCGAGAGCTTTGCTCACGATATCGCCGATATTGAAGACCCAGAAGCTTCATTGCTATTTCGCTGGTGCATTCAGGGAAAGTGGAAATTGCTTCTCACCTACGACGGCGAGGTCAATCGCTACAAGTCCACACACCCTCGCGAAGAAAAGCGACCGCAGCTATTCGATCTCATAGCAGATCCCCACGAGAAGACTAATCTCGCCAGCAAGCATCCGCGCATCGTTAAACGTATGGCTAAGATGATCGACGATTGGTATCCAGTTACCGATCGAAAAGTTCTGACTCGCTTCAAATAGCCGCCCAGAAGCTAGATGGCCCTAGCTCGCCACCTTCTAAGAACCGATCTCCTCCAAGATCTAAAGCGAAATATCGCGGACGGCGTTTGGCAAGGCACATTGCCCAGCGAACGCCAGTTGACTGACCACTACCAGGTAAGCCGCGGGACGCTTCGCCATGCCCTCAAGAGTCTCCAGGAAGAGCAAGTCATCAAGTCCGTACCTGGATCTGGATACATCCTTCTCAAGAAAGTCCGAAAGCCTCCAGATAAACAAAAGAACGTATCCATCGGACTGCTTATCGGTCGTTCCGTAGAGCATCGGACAAACCGGGATCGAGCCTGGATTCTCGAGTTACAACAGCGTCTGTCTAAACGCGACTGGAATTTGCATATTCATGAGGGTATTACTGAAATTGAGCGCTCTCCTAAAACTGGTGTCGCCAAGCTCTTCAATGCGACCAATCACGACTGCTGGTTGCTCCACACCTGCAACCAAGCCATACAGTTTGAGTTTCAAAATACGCGAAACCAGTCGATTATTTGCGGATCTCCATTTGAAGGGATCGATCTACCCAGTATTGATGTCGATTTCCGAGCTCTCGGGCGACACGCCGCCGGAGCGATCATCGCCAAGGGACACCGGCATATCGGCTTCGTTTCCGGGAAAGAACCTTTTCCAGGCGATGCCAAACTACTTGAAGGGTTTCGGGAAGGCATATCCCGAAGTTCGAGCAATGCGACCTTTAAGCTTACCAGGTATTCAAACCCTAGACACAGCTATGCTAGTTTTTTCAATCGAATTTCCAGCCACAAAGACCCGACGACAGCCCTATTCATAGATTGCCCCTACCAACTGCTGAATCTCCACAGCCAAGCGGCAAAAACGGGAACCCGAATCCCGGAAGACCTATCCATCGTCTGCCGCCAAGGAACCGATTTTCTGAATTACATCGCCCCTGACGTTACTCGCTACGAGTTTAACACCAAGGAAATGGCTCGGAAAGTTCATCAGGAAATCGAGAGCGCTGTCCGTGGGGACTCGCTCAAAGATCGCCGCGTCCTTGTCTTGCCCGATTTTCACGAAGGCCAAACATTGAAAAGCCTAATTGCCCATCCATGAAACTGCTCTGCCGTCTAATTCTATTGTTGCTGGTTTCCACCAGCATGACCGAAGCAAATAACCATGCCTTGAAAGTCGAACAAATCACCCAAGGCCCAGAGCACCATTTTTTTGGATACATCGGCCATGTGCAGAATGTTCCTTGGAACGGCGACGAACGCTATATCGTCGCCCTTCGCTCAACTTTCCAGGACCATCTTCCTGGCAAGGACGAAGGGGCAGATATCCTTTTGATCGACACGAAAAACGATTACTCAATCGAGGTCGTAGACCAAACACAGGGCTGGAACCCTCAACAAGGAACCATGTTTTACTGGAACCCAGACTTTCCAGACACACAGTTTTTCTTCAACGACCGCGATCCCGATTCGGGAAAAATATTCACCGTCCTTTACGATATCGAAAAACGAAATCGCATTAAAGAATTCCGGTCCCGCAACCATCCAGTCGCCAATAGCGGGGTAAAACAAACCGGAGGCGCTTTCGCGGCTATCAACTATGCTCGTATGGCTCGACTCCGTCCCGTAACCGGATATAAGGATGCCCACGACTGGACGATAGGAGTTAACCACCCAAAGGACGATGGGATCTTTCTCGTCGATTCCAGGACAGGCCAGCAATCCCTGCTGGTTTCCTTCGAGCAAATGGCGGCGGAGATCCGAAAAACAGAGCCGCACATCGATGAGCTTGAATTATTCATCAATCACACCCTTTGGAATCGCGATGGAGACCGCATCTTCTTCTTTGCTCGGGCCGGATGGCGCAGCAGCAGAAACAAAGGCAAGTACCCGAAAATCAATGCTCCCTTCGTCATCAATCCGGATGGTACCGGGCTTAAGCGGTTGAAGCATTTCTTTGGCGGGCATCCAGAATGGGACTACGGCCATCGCATGGTTGGCGCCATGGATACACGCCAAGTAATTTATGATGTAAACCGCGACCTAGTCGTCGGGCAAATCGGGGACGACGCCGTCTTCCCAGATCCCGAAGGCGATATAGCCCTTTCGCCACAAGGCGACTGGTTCGTAAACGGCCACAAGGACAAAGAACGGAAGATGAATTTCTACAACTTCTATCGACGCTCCGATGGGAAACTAATTCGTTCGCAAGGGTTCGATATTGGGCAATGGATCTCTGGCGACCTGCGTCAAGACCCCTCCCCGGCTTGGAATCGCAGCGGTACGAAAATTCTCGTTCCTGGGCTCGTGGGCGATAGCGAGCCCACCCGACAACTCTTTATAATTAGCCTTCCGGAATAGAAGCTATGAGAGCTTCGCTTCAGAACCTTCTTGTCCTATTCACACTGGGATCGCTCTCTGAACTAGAATCAATTGGGCAACAATCAGCAGTGAATCGCCCCCTCGAACCCATCGCAGCTGAGCTCGAACCTTCAAGAATAGTTACCTACAAAACCGCTGGAGGCAAAAAACTCGGTTTGCACATTTTCAATCCTCCCAAACACGAGACTTCTGATAGACGGGCTGCTTTCGTGTCTTTTCACGGAGGTGGCTGGACCGGTGGATTTCCAAGGCGCTTCTATCCCTTCGTAGATCATTTCGCTCGGTTGGGCCTCGTTGGAATTAGCGTCGAGTACCGCCTAATGAACGAAGAGCGAGGGATAACTGTTTTCGACTGCGTCAAAGACGCCCGTTCGGCGATACGCTACATCCGAGCTCACGCTTCTGAGCTGGGAATCGATCCGAGCAAGCTCATCGTTAGCGGGGGCTCTGCAGGCGCTCATCTCGCAGCCAGCACCGCGCTATTCGACAACATAAACGCTTCGTCGGACGATCTGTCTATTTCTCCATCACCAGACGTGCTAGTTCTCTACTATTCCGTAATCGACACATCGAAAAACGGATACGGAAACGAGAAAATCGGGGATCGATGGAAAGAACTCTCTCCCGTTGACAATGTAAGCGAAAATCTGCCTCCAACACTGATACTTCACGGCACAGGCGATACCGTAACCCCTTTTTCCGGAGCCAAACGTTTTGCCCAAGAGATGCTAGAAGCAGGTAATCATTGCCAACTCATTTCCTACGAGGGAGGCCGGCATGGGTATCTCATTTTCGATTTGAATCTTTTCGCCCAAGCGCTGGATAAGACGGAAGTCTTTCTGGGTGAACTAGGAATACTAGACTAACCGACAACTATCTTCCATATTAAGGCTTATCCCTACATTTCTCGAAACAACACCGATCCCCAACCCATGCTGACCTCGATCCAGCGAATTCTTTTTTTTGCCTTAAGCCTTTTGCCCTATGCCTTATTAGTCGCTGATCGTCCTTCCGCAACGAGTACGTCGAAACCGAACTTCCTCTTTATCCTTACTGATGATCAAGCACCTTTCGATCTCCGGATCTATAATCAAGACTCGATTCTCGATTCGCCCAATATCGATCGACTAGCCCGCGAAGGCATGGTTCTCGACGCTGCCTATCACATGGGAGCCTGGGTTAGTGGCGTTTGCACGCCCTCCCGCCATATGATCATGTCTGGACGCACATTGTGGCACACTCCCAATAAGCCAGGAAAGAGCGACAACCCCCACAACAGCGACCCAGCTAAAGTCCCTCCAAATCTCGTCAACTACACGCTTCCCGCAGTGTTCAATCGAGCAGGATATGACACCATGCGCACTTGTAAAAACGGTAACAGCTACGAGGAAGCCAACGAGCTATTCAGCGTGCGTCGAGATGCGAGCAAGCGGGGAGGCACGGCAGAGACCGGCAGCGAATGGCACGGCGAGCAAGTCGTCGACTATCTAAATGAGCGCCAAGTAGCGGGAGATACCGATCCCTTTCTCATCTACTTCGGATTCTCTCATCCGCATGACACGCGTGATGGAACACCCGACCTGCTAGCGAAGTACGGCGCCACCAATCACGCCGATCCCGATTCGCTTCCTTCGGCTCATCCTAGGCAACCGGAATTGCCAACTAACTACTTGCCCGGTCACCCCTTCCCATTCCGGCTCCCGGGAGCAAGGGATGAAGAGCGCGTCAGCGGCGTTTGGATGCGGCGAGACGAGCAAACCATTCGCAACGAGCTCGGACGCGAATTCGCTTGTAGTGAAAATATCGATATTCAGATAGGACGCGTTCTCGAAAAATTGGTAGAGATGGGGGAACTGGAAAACACCTACATTTTTTATACCTCTGATCACGGTATCGCTATTGGACGGCACGGGCTGCAAGGAAAGCAAAACCTCTACGAACATAGCTGGCGGGTGCCATTCATCGTCAGAGGACCGGGAATCCCACCGGGATCCCGAGCGCCGGGAAATGCCTACTTGCTGGATACCTTGGCGACACTCTGCGACTTAGCGGGAATCCAGTTTCCGGCTACCAATGAAGGCATCAGCCTCAAACCCGTGCTTATGGGTCACCGGAGAAGCATTCGGGACGTAATGTATGGGGTATTCTGCGCCGAAACTCGTCCCGGACTACGCAGCGTGCGCAAAGGCGATTGGAAGCTCATCAAGTACGATGTCTACGACGGCATGTACCGAAAGACGCAATTATTCAATCTAACCGAAAATCCACACGAGTTCATCGAAGAGCATCATGACCGGGCAGTAACAGCGTTGACCGGCATGACCCCCCAATCGAATCAAACCAATTTGTCCAGCGATCCTCGTTTCACAAAAAAACTTCAAGAGATGGAAGCCTTACTTCTAGAAGAGATGAGACGCCACGATGATCCTTTCAGATTGTGGAATCAACCGAATGACGGATTGCCAACGA
>NZNM01000106.1 GCA_002694885.1 Opitutaceae bacterium
CCTCCTGTACGATTCGAACATCTATCAATCAGCGGTCGAAAAGATAGGAGCCGATCGCATCCTTTTCGGTACAGACTACCCATTGATGACTTTCCCCAAAACACAGTCGAAACCGAACTTCACTTCCCATATCAACCAAGTCCGAAACTCCTCCCTCAGTGACCAGGATCAGGCGCAAGTATTGGGAAGAAATTTCCAACGACTGTTTGCTTCATAATAGTTTGGCGATTAATCTCCTATTCCTGTTTGAAAGCTCTAGAGACTCTTGACAAATGACTATCGACGAACGGCTACAGAAATTCCTCTCCAAGGATCCGGCTATTCCGGAATCCGCATACATTGCCGACAGCGCAGTCGTGATTGGCGATACCACTCTAGGTGAGCAATCCAGCATCTGGCCCGGCTGCATCATTAGAGCAGATATTAATTTCATCGTAATCGGCAACAGAACCAATATTCAGGACGGATCAATTCTACATTTGGCAGATGATTATGGAGTCTCGATCGGCAACGATGTGACCGTGGGCCATGGAGCCATCATCCACGCCTGCGCAATCGAGGACGAATGCCTTATCGGCATGGGAGCCACCATCATGGATGGAGCGGTGATCGGCAAGAATAGCATCATCGGAGCGGGAGCTCTCATCACTGGAGGCACCCGGATCCCACCCGGGTCATTAGCCATGGGATCCCCCGCCACGGTCGTACGTTCTTTGAACGAAGCCGAACAATCGTCGATCAAGAAGTGGGCGCTTAAATACGTATCAGTCGCTGCCGCGCACAAACAGAAGTTCCAAAAGTAGCGCTGGGCTAAAATATGGTATCTCGCGGCTTATAGAATCCGGCAAAGAGCGCTATCGCTAGCAAAACGCCCCAGGAAACGACGACAAACCAGTCACCATGGAGCGTGTAAAACGTCTCTCTCCCTTTCCATCGCTTGTCACGGTCGATCTCCCAGGTTGTCCCACCTGAAAACCAAATTTGCCCTTTCTCGTCGAGCAGTTCGTCGCGAACATTTCCATACTCATCAATCCACCCTGACCAACCGTCATTGCCAACCCGATACACAACACGTCGATTTTCAACAGCTCGCAAAACGGAATGAGCCATATGCTGAAACGAGGCCGCGCTCTTGCCATACCAAGCGCTGTTGGTAGCCACGAATAGCAACGCTGCTCCATCCAATGTCGAGCGTCTCGCCAAGCCGGGAAAGACGTCTTCGTAGCATATCAAAGAGCCCACTTGAACCGTCCGCCCTTCCATTGACAAGGAGAGCAATGCGGTATCTTCTCCCGGATAGAGATCCCCTTCAATTGGTACGATCTTGTCAATCCATGGCCAGAGATTTCGAAGAGGAATGTATTCGCCAAAGGGGACAAGGTGGCGTTTCGTATAGTATTTTGGATACATGCCCCACTTGGGGCGAATCAGATAGACCCCATTCTTCCACACTTCTTCGGATTCCGCTACTAACGCGCCCGCGAAGATCGGAGCATTCGCCTGCGTGGCAATCCGCTCAACCCAAGCCCTCATTGCTCGATCGCCTTTGATGGGATAAGGCAAGGTCGCTTCTGGCCAGAAAATGACATCCGGTTTCATGGGAGCCAAGCGCAGAGTGTTCCTCTCAATCCGAGTCAATACGCTTTGGCTCATTGAGGGGTCCCATTTCTCGTTTTGCGGGATGGCCGGTTGCATCGCCGCAGCTCGGAAAAGCGGCTCTCTGTCTTGACCCTTTATATGCCGGGTCTGCAGGAAAGTTAGACTGACGAAAACGATTAGCGAAAAATAGAATTCCGGGCAAAACGTTTTCGATTTAACGCGAGCGTATTCGACGATCCTTACTCCGTAGGTGGCTATTCCGACGTTGAGCAACACAAGGGAGAACGATATTCCCCAGGCTCCGAAGAACGTCGCGCTCTGCAACATTATCGGCCGACTCCACTGGCTCGCAGATAAGGGGAGCCACGGAAATCCGGTAAATATCCAACCACGTATGTGCTCGACAACCACCCATAAAGCAGCCGCGCCGATTGCATATGGAAGGCCCAACCACGGCCCTTTTCCCGATAGGCGGCGACTTAGCCAGGACGTTCCCAGGCACCACAACATAAAATGAGTTCCTACAATTCCAGAAAGAAGGATCGTCCCGATCCAAGTTACATGACGCAGCCAGATAATGAGAAAGAACCATGCAATCCAGCCAACAGCCAAACCCGTCCAAGCAACTTGCCGGTAGGATGGCTTAAAACGCAACCAAAGCAGAAACGGTGTCAGCATAAGAAACCCTGCTTCGGGATAGTCGAAAGGCGGAAACGCGACGATGTAGAGAATCGTCGTCAATCCAATTGCCGCCGCTTGCCCAATCAGAAAGCGACGCTCAGCAAGCCTGTTGGCGATAGCGCTGATCCACATCAACCGACAAAGCAGGCCAATTACCGCGGCTAAAGCAAGTCCTTACTATGGACAAAAGATGCCACGGTCGTGTCAATCCTGCTCGTGGAGGCACTCGTGATCCAAACAAAATTCCCTCTAGCTTGACGAATATCCATTGGCGACAACAGTTAGGGCATGGCTACCTACATTTACGAAACGATCCCCTCTTCGAATAACGAGAGCCCAGAGCGCTTCGAAATCCAGCAAAGCATGAACGACTCGCCTCTAACAGAACATCCCGAGAGCGGTGTTCCTGTTAAAAGAGTGATTACCGGTGGCTATGGATTCAACGTAACCGGAAGCGAAAAGTCCGCTCCCGCGCCTCCGAGCAGTTGCTGCAATCAAGGAGGATGCGGTTGCTCTCCAAACTAGAGTGTCGGAAAAACCACCGAACTCCATCGAATCTAAACGCATTTGCCTCGTTGAGCCGTTCTTCACCGGATCGCATCGGCGCTGGGCCAACGAACTCGCTCAGCGATCCCGACATGATATTCGGATACTATCTTTGCCTGGCCGCCATTGGAAGTGGCGTATGCATGGAGCGGCCATAACCTTAGCCGAGGCGTTCCTCGAAGAACGCGAGCCATTCTCCGCTATTCTGGCGAGCGACATGCTCGATCTTCCCCTCTTTCTCTCCAGGATTCGGAGACGCAATCCATCCATTCCCACGGGAGTATATTTCCACGAGAACCAGCTGTCCTACCCCTGGTCTCCGAGAGATGGAGACAAGAAGCGTGGCCAAGATCTGCATTATTCGTTTTTGAACTATACGAGCGCGCTAGTAGCCGATACAGCGTTCTTCAACTCCGACTTTCATAGGCAGCGCTTTCTCCACGATTTGCCGGGTTTTCTTGAACGATATCCAGATTACCATAATTTGGATACAGTAGAAGAGATCGAATCCAAGTCTCAAACGCTCTGGCTAGGAATGGATCTAGCGGCTTTCGACAAGCATCGTGTTCCAAATCGCGGATCCAGCGACAATCGGCCTTTGATCCTCTGGAACCATCGCTGGGAATACGATAAAAACCCTATAGGGTTCTTCCGAATACTGTATCGCCTTATCGATGACGGGATCGATTTCGATCTAGCGTTAGCAGGGGATCGTTTCGAAGAAGAGCCACCCTATTTTCAAGAAGCCAAAAAACGTCTGGGAAAACGCATCGTTCAATACGGGATGCTGGAATCTTTCGACGACTACGCCAAACTACTATGGAAATCCGACATTGCTCTCGTCACTTCCCATCAGGACTTTTTCGGTGGCAGCGTCGTCGAGTCTATCTACTGTGGCTGCCATCCTGTTCTCCCTCGCCGACTCGCCTACACTGACCATCTCCATCCGGACGATTTTCCAGACGTCTTCTATAACGAAGAAGAGGAAGCTGTCGATCTTATCAAACAGCTTGTCGGCGCCAATCAGTGGCGAAAGCCATTTCACGAGGGACCCGCTACGGGCCGTTATGATTGGAACTCTCAAATCGACGCCTACGACGATGCTCTCGCCAAGCTCTCGGAGATTGTTGAATAAGCCATTTTTAGAGCATCAATGACAGACTGCCAACCATCCTTAGTCAGCCGCATTAGCATACTGCGTATCGGCTATTTAAGGACAAAAGCTCTGCCCATCTTTCATTCGCGAGCTATTGTGAATTCGATCAAAACTATGAGTCATGGGCTTCCATAACATAGGCCCCGTAAATGTTACTTACAATGTACTTGTATCTGATAAAACCATACACATCGGTTTCCCAACGTCCAACTTGAGCCAACCCTTAGAGTAGATATTGCAATTTACTGATTCTTACTAAGTTAGGAAACCCGCCCCTTTCCGCAGCCTTGCTTCCGGGCAGCAAGGGTATACCCCGAAGCGAAGCGCCCTATTCCAAGTCGACCCTTTCTGGACGAGCGCCACCTCAGTCCAAATCGATAATCGAGGCGTACTCGGGGTCGTACAACCGCTTATGAATTCTCATCGCTTGGCCATCAGACAGGCTCGCAAGGTAATCTCGAGCCACTAACTGTTGCTCAGAGCGATTACCTTCAGCCTCCTGCATCCATGCAGCCGGCTGTTCTGGCAGAATTCGCGATCGCTGCCCGGAGGTATTTATGTAGCATTCAGCGATTGCTTGGAAAATCTCCTCCAAAATTCGGTCTCCCTTGAAATCCATTTGCTGCAACGGAGCGGAACGGAAAATCAAATCTAGGGCCACCCGCTTATAGAAACCAGCCAGCTGCTTGACTTCTCCATCCACTTTCAAGGCGAAAGCATACCGGTTGGACTGGACTACCAAAGCATTATCGCGTGGCGCTAACCGGCAAGCTTTGATGAACAAGCCGATTTTCGCTCCAAATATGGCTTCAAGTTTGTCCTTTCGGATCTCGTCTATTAGCGCCGTGAACAGTGGCTCAGTAACGGCGTCGAGGCCCTCTCGGGCCGCCCAGCGCTCAAGACGCTCGATCGTCAAAAAACCTGCCCTGACCCCATCGACAAGGTCGTTCAGGCAATAAGCCGTATCATCAGCCCAGTCCATGATTTGGCATTCCAAACTGGTAAGCTGATTGAGCGATTCACCGCATTGCGATCCAGAAGCTCCTTCGTGAGCGAAATCTCGATACGCCTTTTGAAAGTCATAGATGAAGTGATTTCGAGGACTCCCTTTTTCAGAGTGGGTAGCCTTGTACTTGAGCACGCCATCGAGAAAGGCTCTAGTGGGGGACATACCGCTGCGTCTGCCGCCCGAATGATAGAGCGTATCGGTTATCAACCTAAGGGTTTGGGCATTTCCTTCGAATCCTCCAATGTTCGAAAACAGGCGGTGCAATGTCCGCTCACCGCCATGCCCAAATGGCGGATGCCCCAAATCATGGCTCAAGCAACAGGCCTCAACCAAATCAGAATCGATATGGAATTCCGAATTCAATTGCTCCGAGCTTCCGTTGAGAAACGCGCAGATCGAACGCCCGATCTGGGCAACTTCAATCGAGTGCGTCAGTCGAGTCCGATAAAAATCGTACTCACCCGAAAGGTATACTTGCGTTTTGGACTGCAGCTTTCGGAAAGCTGCCGAGTGTATTATGCGATCCCGATCAATTTGAAACGGTGTCCGATAATCGCTGGGCCGATTCCCTCCGGGCAGCGGCTCTAGATCGAACTCCTTATAGAACGCGTTCCCAGTCATCAGTTAGCGGGAAACGATTTCGAGAAGTGATGGATATTGCTTCAATTCTAAACGCCCCCGAATTGACCCTTGAGAAAGTCTAGATCGAGATCTGGATAGAGAACGAAGGCATCGAGAAGGGACTTTATGCGGCTACGGCCTTCCTCAATAACTTGCGTATCCAGATTGTACTTAACTTTGCTCGGCTGGCCCGCGTTCTTCCCTTTTTCGAGAATCCGTGGAGTTGTATTAGAAAGGATCAACTTGAAAATGGCGGCGATCTCTTTCATTTCCGGCTCCCCCATGCCTAGCGAAGTTATCGCGGGCGTACCTACTCGCAATCCGCTGGTGTAGTGCGGGCCATTTGGATCGAATGGCAGGGAGTTTCGATTCAATGTAATTCCGCATTCCCGGACCGCTGCTTCCGCCTGGCGCCCATTCAAACCGAATGGAGTCACGTCGATCAGGAGCAAGTGATTGTCCGTTCCATCCGTGCAAACGGTTAGACCTTCATCAATCAACGCTTGAGCCATAGTCCGGCAATTTTCCACGATCTTGGCGGCGTACGACTTGAATTCGGGTTCATTCGCTTCCTTGAAAGCCACCGCTTTGGCTGCCATGACGTGCGGCAAAGGTCCGCCGATCACGAGCGGGCATCCTTTATCCACGTACTCCGCGAATTCCTTTTTACACAAGACAATACCACCTCGGGGCCCGCGAAGCGTTTTGTGGGTTGTCGTCGTCACCACATCCGCAAAGGGCATCGGGTTGTAATCCCCTTCAAATACGTCACCTGCCACGAGGCCGGCAAAGTGGGCCATATCCACCATGAGGACGGCTCCCACCTTGTCCGCGATCTCCTTCATTCGTCGAAAATCGACTTTTCGTGGATAAGCGCTGTAACCCGCCAGAAGGATCAGGGGCTTGATGTCCACCGCCTGAGCCTCCAACTCGTCGTAGTCCAGCAGACCAGTTTCCCGGCTAACGGAATAGCTGTAGGCATCGAAAAACTGAGCGGAAACGTTAAACCGGTAGCCATGGGTTAGGTGGCCGCCGGAATAGTAGTCCAGGCCCAACATTCTTTGGTTTCCCATGGCGGCCCGAACGCGATTCCAGTCTTCCCGAGACATCTTGGCTGGGTTGCCCGTCCCGATCTCCTCCATCAAAGGCGCGCCCACTTTCGCCTGCAAAATTGCCCAGAAAGCAATCAAATTGGCATCGGCGCCCGAATGGGGCTGCACATAAGCGTGCTCGGCATTGAAGAGGCGGCAGGCTTGCTCGCAGGCTTCTGTCTCAATGTCATCGATGTTGTCGCAGCCAGCATAGTAACGAGAACCGGCGAATCCTTCTGCATACTTATCGGTAAGCAAGTTACCCATGGCCGCTTGGGTATTGAGCGAAGTGAAGTTCTCGGAGGCGATAAGCTTTAAATGGCTCCGCTGGTCCTCCAGTTCCTGTATAATGGAGGCTGCGACAGGCGGGTTGACCTCAGCAACTTGCTGCAAATTAGCTACATAGCCAAGCATAGCCGGATTGATCTGATCCTCGGACCGGGATAACAGATATTCAGAGACTGGCGAAGACGTTTTAGTGTCGGACATTTGGAAGCGATTTAATGAATCTTGTGGGCTCTACCCAGGCGAACGATAGAACCGCGCTGCTTCCCGACGGTCAATCCCGCCCATGTCGCCAGTCGCTAAAAACTGGGATCGTTTCAACCTCAATGCCAACGAATGTCAATCCCTGGAATTCTGAAAATGTTGCTCGGAGCCCGTTCAATCCTGAAAGCGTATTCGGTAATCGATTACTAGACCAAGGGAACCGTAATTATTCGCCGTCCTTTATCGTCAGGCTCCCGAGATAGCTACCATAGACAAGCTGCTGTTGCACATCGGCTTGGGCGGCGCTCCAAGCTGGAGAGGCCAGAGCATCTATATCGGTAAAGCCGAACGCTTCCAAGGGAGACAAAGGCCCGATCTCCGCTCGCTCGATCGTCTTGTCGAACCATTGTCTCTGGCGCTCTTTGCGGCTTTCGTCATCCGGAAGCAGGTGGTATTGGGCCTGCCAATCTATGATGTTGGTCAATTCGGTTGGATTGAGGCGTCCGCCCCATATCCAGTATGCTCCATTTAGAGCCCATTCCTTCAGTTCCTTCCATCCTTCAGCATCGAGAGATCTTAGCGGATTGATGGATCGGGCCCGCTTGATGATTTCATTGGCCGCCTCAGCATCGTCCAACGGTGGCCGTAGCCAGGCAAGCGAAAGCGAAGCAACCAAGGCTTTGTAGCGATCGCTGTTTCGCTCGGTCGCTGGGGCTAAGGCAGGCTGGCCCAGCGGAATTGCGTTCGGCGTGCCCAGTTTATCCATCAGGGCCAGGATGCGGGTCTGCATGTCCATGACATTGAGAGCGAATGCTTCGGCCACTTTTCTATCATCATCGGAAATGCCTCCCCGCCAATGAGAGGCCACAACCGTTTCCCATTCGGATGGATTGTTGAGATAATGGTCGGGGTCCTCAGTGTAGATCCGCAGCATGTCGAGCAGATCGGAGCGACGGTTCTTTGGGTCGCTGTGGGCAAAACCGAATTGCATCAAGGGCAGCGTCACATCCCGATCCTTGTTCTGGAAAGTTGTCAGAATGAACCGGACCGGCGCCGGAGCAAAACCCTGAGAAACAGCCGCCAATTCCTCGATGCACTTGCTGCAACCCAAGCTGTAAACCGCTATCTGACTCGGGACCGATGTTGCCTGCCCTCCCGGGGCTAGCCAATCCAAAGAGTAGCCGACTATCGGGGCTGGATCCAGCACGATAGCATTCTGAGCGACCAGGCCAACGGGAGCCATCGATAGGCACAGAGCGCTGACCAGCCTCCGGGCTTTTCGGCGAATTGATGGGATTTCCAATGCCTTCATGGGTTAATGATCGAATTCGTCGAACACGATTTGGCAACGCCTAAGCGGCAAAAGCCCGTTTTCAACGACCTCTAACTATAGGGCGTCGTACTTATCCGACCGGCCTCGGGACTTTTCCACGGGATACTTCTGGGCGTTCAGTTCCAGTTTACGTCTTGTCGCCGTCGCCAGGTCGATGCCTGCCATATTGGCAAACTGGAGAAGGTAAATAAATACATCCGCCAGTTCTTCCTCGATGGCTATTCGCTCCTCGGGGTTATCGACTCCCTTGTCAGATTCGGCATTCTCCAACCATTGAAAGCGTTCCATGAGTTCGGAGGCTTCGATGGCTATCGAGATAGAGAGATTCTTTAGCGAGTGAAACCGCTCCCACTCTCGATCCGAAGCAAATTGGGCCACGGACTGCTTTAGCGTATCAACACTCATCTGGCTATCTAACATTCCTGGCTTCTAGAGGATGCCAGACTACCCTTCAAGTTATACCAATTGATAAAAGTTCTGCTGAACCCATATTTGACAAATGCCCGCCATTGCGACGGAATGTTGTTCTGCAGCATCATGAAGTTCCCATCATACCTTCTCACCATCCTTCTCATTGCCAGCTCCAGCGCATTCGGACACGGGAACCCAGTTCCTCACAACCATCCGCATTCAGGTATCTCAGTCAGCTGGATAGCTTTGATTGCCGCGGCCGGATCTATCGCTCTGGCTTTCGGCTACCTAGCTAGACGTCGGCGCCGTTTAGGCAACTAATCGCCTTCCAATTAAAACTCGAGGGGAATCAGCCACTCTTTCAACAATCGTTGCTCTCGCCACACCTCCTAGGTCTTTGCCAATCCCGATGAATGATGCTGCCCAGATGGATGCCTTGAAGACGATTGAGGCATGGTTCAGCGGAGTGGAAGGTAGCCTTACCGCCTTTTCCGGTGGTGTCGATTCGGCTCTCGTCCTGTATCTGTCTCACCGCTTTCTCGGCGAGAAGGGCATTGGCGTGGTCGCTGATTCCCCGAGCTTGAAACGGTCGGATCTGCAAATCGCCAAAGACTTTTGCCAGCAATACGGCATCACTCTGCGAATTTTGAAAACGAACGAGCTGGACAATCCAGACTACGCAAAGAACCCCTTCAATCGCTGCTATTACTGCAAAGACACGCTGTACCGACAACTCAGAGAGCTTCAAGAAAGCGAATTCCCTCAATTCCATTTGCTGAACGGCGCGAATCAAGATGATCTGCAGGACCATCGGCCCGGACACCAAGCAGCCAAGGAGCAGACCATTCATTCCCCCCTGGCCGATTGTGGTCTCAGTAAAGCGGAGATCCGTTCGCTTGCCCGCCGATTTGAACTGCCAGTCTGGAGCAAGCCGGCCAGCCCCTGCATGAGTTCGCGCATCCCCTACGGGCAATCAGTATCCAAAGAAAAACTATCGCAAATCGAATCAGCGGAAGTTACGCTCAATCAACTCGGCTTTGAGGAGGTGCGGGTTCGGCACTTCGGAGATACCGCTCGCATCGAGGCTCCAACCGATTCGATTCCCCGACTGCAAACCTTGTTTCCTCTAGTCGAACGAGCCCTGCAAGGCATCGGCTTTCAGAGAATCGAAATCGACGAGGAAGGTCTGATTTCCGGAAAACTCAATCGAGCTATACAAGCGAATGGATGATTTCATATTGGATACCGATCGCGAAAAACGGTTAGGGTTTCCTGAAGTCATCTTCGGCAGCTCGAAATCAGTAGATCTCCTTCGACGCATTCTCAACGAGTATCACTCCAAAGGGGAGAATGCCTTGGCCACCCGCGTACAGCCCGATAAAGGCCACGCCCTAATGGAATCCTTTCCCGACGCCCACTACGACTCGGGTTCCCAATCCTTCCTGCTCCAATACCGTAAACTCGATGATACTAATGCTCCCATCGCCATTCTGAGCGCCGGCAGTTCCGATCTAAGCGCCGTCAACGAGGCCTACTTCACTCTAAATTTATTAGGTACTGCTGCCAAGCGAGTCAATGACGTAGGTGTTGCGGGGATACATCGCCTATTCAACCGATTAGACGATTTCAAAGAATGTCGAGTCCTGATCGTCGTGGCTGGATTTGAAGGCGCTCTTCCTAGCGTTGTCGGGGGCTTGCTTTCCCAGCCGATAATCGCCGTTCCGACGAGCGTCGGGTATGGCGTCGCCCAAAGCGGGACCACCGCTCTCCACGCCATGCTGACCAGCTGCTCCAATGGAATCACCGTCACCAATATCGATAATGGCTACGGAGCTGCCATGGCCGCCTACCGAATATTGAGGCAGATCGAAGCGGATCCCTCCTAAACGATCGGATACTGGCTAACCAACCGCTATCTCAATCATGAAAGTGCTCTACATCGAACCCTTCTCCGGCCTATCGGGCGATATGTTTCTTGGATCCTTGTGCGGATTGCTCGATGCCTACGATGAGATCCTGGATCTGCCAGAGAAATTGAATCTTCCGGATGGTCGTATCGCAATTACGCCTACAGAAAAGAACGGAATCGTTTGCAAGCAGATTCGGGTCATTGACCTAAACGAGACATCCGAGAGCTCAGGGCATCATCATCACCACGACCACGATGAATCTGAAAGCGGCCATCATCACGGTCACCACCACCATCATCATCGACATCTGAGCGACATCATAAAGATCATCGATGAAGCGGCGATTACAGCTGAGGCGAAGCGGATCGCTAAAGAAATTTTCCAATTTATCGGTGAAGCCGAGTCGCAAGTGCACGACATTCCGATCGAGGAGATCCATTTTCATGAGATCAGCGCGGTGGACTCGATCATCGATATAATCGGTTGCGCGGCGCTACTGGAGCGCCTGAAGATTTCCAAGACCTATTGCGACCCCATTTGCGTTGGTTACGGGATGGTTTCCACCCAGCACGGCAGGCTTCCCGTTCCTGCGCCAGCAACGGCAAAATTGCTGTATGGAATGCCTACATACAAAGGTGACGAGGAAGGCGAGCGGGTCACTCCTACAGGTGCCGCTATTCTCAAGTACTTGAATCCTGTCTTTGCCTCGCCTGAAATCGCAATCGAACAAAGCGCTTACGGTCCCGGGCAAAAGGAGTTCGTCGCTCCCAATGTTCTTAGACTCTCGATCGGAACCGTCTCAGGCGAGCCGGATTCCCTTTTCTCCGTGGAAACCAATTTAGATGATTGTCCGCCAGAATCGCTGGGATCACATTTCCAAGATCGTCTAAAGGAAGCTGGCGCAATCGATTTTACCATTTCCCCGGTCACGATGAAAAAAGGTCGCCCCGGCTTTTGCCTCAGCGTCTTGGCTTCCAAATCCCAGCTTGAGACCGTCTGCGATGCCATTCTGGAGAACACCAGCGCCATCGGCGTCCGCTATTTCCCGGTTGAGCGAAAGATACTCGAGCGCACGGAAGAATCCAAAACCACGCCCTTCGGTGAATTCCGCATTAAGACCGTTACTACGCCCTCCGGAAAATCGAGGTTTAAGATCGAATCCGACGATCTAGAACGAGCCTCTAGGGAGCATGGTATTCCCGTAACCGAACTGCGTCGCAAACTGGAAAACCTATAGCCCCAGCGGCAAGCGACCCGTCAAAAGCCTTTACTCGGCTCCCGCTGCTGAATACATCTGTCTCTCAAGCTGAGAACCTCGGACATTCCATGATTAGCCAGCGCAATCTCGTTCACATTCTAGCCCTATCGACCCTACTCCTGGGCGCCACCGCCCTGGCGGAGGACACCAAGATTCTTTTCGTCGCCGGAAAGAAGAGCCACGGCTACTTCGCCCACGAAAACAACGCGGGCTCCTTGCTGCTGGCCAAGGCCCTGAACGAGAGCGGGTTGAATTTCGACGCCTCCGTCTACCATGATCCGGAAGATCCAGGCTGGCCCCGGAACAGAAACCTTCTCAAAGGGATCAAGGCAGTAGTGATTTATTGCAACGGCGGCAAGAGGCATGTCGCCAACAACCATGTGGCTGCCATCGACGCCCTCCAAGAGAAAGGAGTCGGAGTAGGCTGCCTTCACTACGCTGTAGAGACAGTTGATGGCGAAGCCGGCGATGCCTTCCTTCGCTGGATGGGCGGCTATTACCAGCTATACAAATCCGTGAACCCGCATTGGACTCCGAAATTCGAAAAGCTGCCGGATCATCCTGTGGCAAACGGCGTGGAACCGTTTTCGATCAACGATGAATGGTACTTCAATATGCGCTTTCGCAAGGATATGGAAGGAGTAACCCCGATTCTATCAGCGGTGCCTCCTCAAGATTTGCTTCCGGAAAAGGACCATCACCACAATTCCACGCCTGACGCTCGAGCAGCCGTGGCTCGACGAGATCTTCAACACGTCATGTGGGTTTCCGAGAACGAAAACGGCAGCCGCGGATTCGGATTCACCGGCGGGCACTTCCACGACAATTGGCAAGACGACAATTTACGGACAGTCGTCCTCAACGCGATCGCCTGGATCGCCCACCGGGAAATTCCAGAGTCAGGCATCCCTTCCCAAACTCCCACCATGGAAGAGCTGAAGGAGAACCAGGATTTCGAATACGATGCCTCAAAAATTCGCGATGACAAATACGCCGATCGCCGACGCCACCGCTAAGCAACCGCAATATTATAGTGGCTATCCTGGAATTCCTGCTTCCCGATTCTGTCCGATGATATCGCCTTCCTAGGCTCGAACCATGCTTTCTCCGGTATACTCAGTCGCCTCGCTCGTCGTCGATTTTCAGGAGACAATTATTCAACGAGCGGAAAAGGCTAGAGATTGGTTTACCGATACAGCGCCGCTATTCGAGCAATCGCCATCCCTTTCCTCCCTAGTGCAAAAGGCGATCGATGGAGAGCGCTTTTGCAATGGAGAGATCGCCCACCGATACAATGATGGCCGCTCCCGCGTAGCTCTAGTCGCTCAGTGCATCCCCTTGCCGGCTCATTCCCTCGTATTCGTCACTCTGACGGAATCCAATAACAAATCCGTCAGCACAAATAACTCGGGAGAACGGCGCTTAGACATGCAAAGCGCTTTTCTGGCCAATATGAATCACGAGATTCGCACCCCTCTCAACGGGATGATCGGGATGCTGGATCTCCTGGAAGACACAACCCTAGACTCGGACCAGAAAGAAATGCTGGAAGCGATCCGGGCCAGCGGCGACACCCTTCTCACACTCATAAATGATATCCTCGATCTGTCTCGCATTGAGTCCGGGAAGTTCGAGATAGAATCCATTCCCTTCTCTCCCAGCGACTGCATAAACAACTGCGTCTTCCTGCTGAAAAGCAAAGCTTTGCAGCGTTCGATATCCATAAGCGCCCAAATCGACGAGAGCGTGCCATGTATAGCCGTGGGCGACTCAGCCAGGCTGAGACAGATTATTCTGAATTTGGTCAACAACGCCTTGAAGTTCACCCTTGAAGGTGAAATCGAGATCAAAGCTTCAGCAACCCGGATATCGGATCGCCAAGCTCGGTTGAGCGTATCGATAAGAGATACAGGCATTGGCATTCCCACCGAGAAAATGCATCGGCTTTTCAAGCCGTTCTCGCAAATCGATGCTTCCATCTCCCGCCGTTTCGGAGGGAGTGGTCTCGGACTAGCCATTTGCAAGAATCTGGTCGAGCTCATGGAGGGTGATATCGAAGTTGAGTCCGTATTTGGGCAGGGATCTGAATTCAGATTTTCGATACCATTGGAAACGACTAGCGACTCTCAAGAAGAAACGGCAAGCGGCAAAGGCGATACTCGTGAAACCAGCGACCGATTTCCGCTATCGATTCTCATTGTCGAAGACAACCTGGCCAACTTGAAGACTCTAGAAGCCATGCTAGTCAAATTCGGATACCGGCCAGACTTGGCGAGCAATGGTCAAGAGGGACTGGACTCCTATCGCAAGCGCAACCAGGACGTCATCCTCATGGACATGTATCTTCCGCTCCTTTCAGGCTTCGAAACGACGCGCGAAATCAGATCAAACGAGAACAAGCAGAATCAACCTTGGATCGTCGGTATTTCCGCAGCCACTACGCGATCGGAACAGAAGCGAGCTATTGATTCGGGACTCGACGACTTCTACTGCAAGCCCTTATCGCTCAATGCTCTACACGATCTTCTCGGGACTGCCTATTGCGGATTGCAAGAACGTAGAGCCAAGCAAGGAGCCGGCTAAAACCAATTTCCCACCTGATACACGACAATCGATGCCACCCAGGCAAGGGAAGTCATCAATACGAATGACAAACCCGCCCACTTCCAACTCGTTTCCTGGGCGATGATCGCCAGAGTCGCTCCACACTGTTGGCATAGGGCGAAAAACACCATAATACCTATGGCAACCGGGATCGTAAAGATGGGGGTTCCTGCTCTTGGTCCCGAGGGCCAGGTTTGATTGGCCATGGTCTCCCGAAGATCACCCGCTTCCTCATCTACATCTCCTCCCAGGCTGTAGATGATTCCCAAGGTTGAAATTATCACCTCGCGGGCCGGGAAACTGGCAATTATTCCTACAGTAACCTTCCAATCGAACCCGGCCGCATCGAAAACGGGCTGTACAGTTTTGCCCATACGGCCCATCAAGCTCTGCTCGATGTAATCTGAAGAAACTCGATTCTCAAGCTCGAGTTGCAGTTCTTCGCTTTCCTCAATAGCCTGCAAGGCATCCGTTTCCGTAATTGACCTTTCAGCAGCGAGCGAAGCAGCAAAGCTGGCCCTGGTTTCTTCCATCACGGATTCAGGACGCGGAAAATATAGCAAGGCCCAAATGACTATCGTAATGGCGAATATAACGGTCCCCGCATTGACCACGAACTCCTTGCCCTGACTATACATCTTGATGAAGACGTCTTTCACCTTTGGAATCTGATAGCTTGGAAGCTCTAGCAAGAAGGGCTGGGGAGGAGTCTTGAGTACGTATTTATTCATTACATACACAAAAGGCATCGCGACCAAGAGACCGACAAAGTGCATCACAAACAAAGTAGCCCCCGCTACACCTGCCCCATACCGGGGCTCGATAAATGCCCCGATCATGAGAACATACACGGGTAGCCTAGCAGAACAGCTCATGAATGGGGCCACCAAAATCGTGACTAGTCTGGCTTTCGAATCCTGGATTGTCCGCGTCGCCATCACTCCTGGTATCGCGCAGGCATAGCTGGAAAGCAGAGGTACAAAGCTCTTTCCTGAAAGGCCACACCAACTAAAGAGCTTGTCCATCAGAAAAGCCGCCCTCGCCATGTATCCAGTATCTTCCAACAGTGAAATGAAGAAAAACAGTATCAAGATTTGCGGCAGGAATATAACGACCGCCCCCACTCCTTCGACAATTCCGTCCGTAACCAGGCTATTGATTATCGGCCATCCATCCAACCATGAAGAAACGGCGCCCTGCAAGGCCGACTTTCCACCGTCAATCAAATCCATAAAGGGGCCAGCCCAGCTATAGACAGATTGGAAAACCAAATACATTAGGCCCAAGAACGCTAGCAATCCCCACCACTTATGGGTCAGCAAGCTATCAATCGACTCGCTCCCCCGCGTCTGCGACAAGGCATCCTGTTTTATGGAGGAATCGATAATCGTCTTGATGTGGCGATACAGGAGTACAGCCTCGACATTGGACGGATTCAATCCCCCTTTAAACAAGGTTTTCTTTCCGATATCCAGGGCTTCGGCGACCTGAGTATCAGACGCGCCGTAGCGGAGCAACCGTTCTTCATTACCCTCAAACAAGCTGCGCAGCAAAGCAGCCTCGTCCAATTGGTCCAAACTCTCGCTTGGAAGAACGGCCCGCATCTCATCTAACGCTTCGATGACGGCATCCGGCCAATCTGGGGTCTGCAATCGCGGTTTGCTGACTAAGGTTTCAGCGATGGCTTCTTTAAGCTCGGCAATCCCTTCCGCCCTAGAAGCCGATATTGGCACGACCGGTACACCCAAACGCGAACGGAGCTCGGCAAGATCGATATCTATACGCCGCTTCTTGGCGGAGTCCCAATAATTAAGGGCCAGTACGATCGGCAAACCCAATTGCCCTATTTGATACGCCAAGAATAGATTTCGCTTCAGATTGGTGGCATCCAGGATACAGAGCGCCATGTCCGGACGATCGACATTCTCAATTTCCCCTCGGAGGGCTTCCACGACCACCCGTTCATCTGGGGACTCCGCAGCCAAACTATAGGTACCCGGTAAATCTAGAATCTCTATGTTGTCGCCGCCTATGGAAGTAATGCCCGTCTTCTTCTGAACGGTAACACCGGAATAATTGCCCACCTTTTGCCGCAGACCCGTAAGGCAATTAAATAAAGTGCTCTTGCCCGTATTCGGGTTGCCGATTAGGGCCACACGCTTCAGCTGTTTCGATGCAGATACACGGGCGCTACTGTCTAAAGAGGGCACGATTCAATAAAGCCGGTCCACGACTTACTACTCGGGTTGCACGTAAATTTGAGCCGCATCCTCACGACGCAAGCTCAGCTGACGGCCTTCCACATCTAGCGCAATTGGATCCCCCAGAGGGGCTGACTTGATAAATCGGACGCGGACGCCCGGCATCAATCCCAACTCCATCAATCGACGGGATGCCCCAAGCGTTTGCTTGTAGGAGCCGATTTTCACGGTCTGGCCGTTGACTAGATCATTGAGGGTCTTCAAAATAATTCTCCTTTAGCCTTGTTGAGACCGAGTTTCAGTAGTAGGTTTTTAAAGTCAATCCGTTTTGCGCCCATGCAGCAACTTTTGGAAATCGCAATCGTCCTAGCAATCGTCCTAGCCGCTCTAACATGGCTCGGGAGTCGATTTCTGTTGGCCAACAGATCCGCCAAATCTAGCTGCAGCAGCGCTTGCGGGTGCTCGAAGCCAAGCGCCGCGACCTCGCCACCAAAATCAATCAGAGACTAGAGCCGAGGGATCGTCAGACCTCCATCGACCATGATGACTTGGCCTGTCGAATAGGGGAAATCGCCTCGGGCTAGCGAAGCGACTGCCTTGCCAACATCTTCAGGTTCGCCCCAACGTTTGGTAACACACAGGCCGTCCTCAATCAGGCGATCGTATTTCTCCGTGACCGCCGGCGAAGCCGTCATATCCGTTTTGGTCACTCCTGGACGAATTTCATATACCGGTATCCCACATTCGCCCAAGCGGGCTGCAAAGGCCAGGGTGAGCATACTTAAGCCGGCCTTGGCGATGCAGTATTCAGCTCGATTCACCGACGCCACGGTCGCCGAAATCGAGGAAATATTTACGATCGACGCCTCGAATTCCGGACTCGATTTCCTGGCGGCAACCATGTCTCGAGCGATTCCCTGGGTCAGAAAGAAGGGACCCTTCAAATTGATATCGAGAACGAAGTCGTAGTTGTCTTCGGTGGTCTCCAACAGATCGAGCCGCTCTTTGGGAGCAACGCCAGCATTGTTCACGAGGAGATTCACCGTTTGGCCGCCACTGGCATCCCGAGCAACCTTCCTAATCGTGCTCCGGCCTTCGGGCCTGCCGATATCGCCCTGAGCATAGGCGACTTCGCAATCCAACGATCGCAATTCATCGAGGACTTGGGCGATCTGATCCTCTGGCCGAACACCATTGAGAACTAGATTCCAACCCTCTTTGGCTAAGGACTGGGCAATGCCCAAACCAATTCCTCGGGTGCCCCCGGTAACCAATGCCGTTTTAGATTTCTGTCCACTTTCCATAGCTCATGTTCTCTCGTTTATTTGGTATATCCCCGATGTAGGGCTTTGATTGCCAAGAATGCTCAACTGAGATTTTGGAAACTTATGCGGTCTCCGCAAGCGAAGCCCCTACAGGTTTCTTGATTGGCTGGGCGCTGTCTCCTCCAATACTACAATTCAGGCACGTCGAGCCACTTGCGTTCCTCCCAGCTTTGCAGTCCGAGTTCCGCCAGCTGAACGCCTTTGGCGCCCTCTAGCAAGGTCCATCGAAATGGCGTATCCAAAACGACATGCTTCAAGAAAAGCTCCCATTGGACTTTGAAGGCGTTGTCATAGAGCTCTTGATTCGGAACTTTCGACCAATCGTCGAAAAAGTCTATAGGCTGGTCGATGTCTGGATTCCAAACTGGTTTGGGAGTGTTGGCGTAATGCTGAACATGGCATTCGCGAAGCCCGGCGACGGCTGAACCCATTTCTCCATCGATGTGCAATGTAAGTAAATCATCCCTACGGACACGAGTGCACCAAGAAGAATTGAAATTCACGACAATCTCCCCATCAGGCCCATCGACCTCGAACATCGAATAGGCGGCATCATCCGCCGTGCAAGCGTAGGGATTACCGCTTTCGTCAACACGCTCTTTGATGTGCGTCGCTCCGCGGCAACTGACCGCCTTCACCGGACCGAAAAGATTGTCGAGCACATATCTCCAATGGCAAAGCATATCGATCATCATGCCTCCCCCATCTTCCTTTCGGTAGTTCCAGGAAGGGCGCTGAGCCGGCACGGTATGTCCTTCGAACACCCAGTATCCAAATTCTCCAGTCACCGAAAAAATCCTACCGAGGTAGCCTTTTTCAATTGCCCGCTTGAGTTTTACCAAGCCAGGCAACCACAACTTGTCTTGGACTACCCCGCTCTTAATCCCCTTCCCTTCACAAAAATAGTGCAGATCAACCGCGGTTTTCGTATCTACCGCGGTCGGCTTTTCGCAATAAACATGCTTGCCTGCAGTCGCTGCCTCTTTGACGGCATCCGCTCGCCTCAATGTGCTTTGAGCGTCGAAGTAAACGGGGAAATCCGGGTCTGACATGACGCTGTCCAAGTCAGTAGTCCACCGCTCCACACCCGACATGGCGGAAAGATTCCTGAGCTTAGTCTCGTTTCTCCCTACCAGAATCGGCACTGGGACAATCGTTTCCTCGGGATTTACCCAAACGCCACCTTGCTTGATGATCTCCACGATCGAGCGCATGAGATGCTGATTCGTGCCCATGCGCCCGGTGACGCCGTTCATTATAATACCAACCTTGTGAGTTTTCATAATCTATATCGTTAAATTTATCGCGCTCGGAGCGCTTATAAGTGGTTTAAGCGGATCGATCAACATAGGGCCTTCGCTTGAGAAGAGCCGCTCAAGTCGAGTTCTGTCTGAAAAAACGGCGTGCCGCAAGCGACAGCCCTACGTACTTGATAAAAGAATTTGGCTCGATCGGACTCCATCTAAGAAAGTTCTTTGTAGGCTTTGATAATTCTATCAAGGTACTCGTCTTGATCCATCGCCCAGTATTTATTGGAAAAGATCTCCACCTCATCGTATCCAGAAAATCCTGTATCACGAACCCAACGGCGAATCCCCGACACATCGATAACGCCTTCTCCCATTATCCCTCTGTCATTGAGCATGTCTTCGGGAAGATTCTTCCAATCGCAGATGTGGAAAGAGAAGAGCTGATTCTTCTCCCCCGCTTTCTTGATTTCCTCTTCAAGATGATCATCCCACCAAATATGGAAAACATCGGCAGTAATCCCTAGGTTCGGATATCCCACTTCATCGCAGATTGCCCCTGCTTGAGACATTGTGTTCACCGCGCTCCGACTGTCTGCGTACATCGGATGCAAAGGTTCGATTCCCAGCTTTACGCCGGCAGCGGCCGCATGTTCTATGGACGCCGCGATTCCTTCAGTTATCTGCTTTCTCGACTCGAAAAGCGATTGTCCCGGTGTCGCGCCGCAAACGAGCACCACTAGCGGCGCCCCGATTTCCGCAGCCTCATCGATGATTCGCTTATTCTCATCGATAGCCTTGATTCGTTCAGCCCCATTCAAGGTAGTGAAGAATCCGCCTCTCACGTAGCTGACCACTTCGATACCTTCATCCCGCAGCATGCTACCCGCGGCTCGATGGCCGTCGCTATAGGCCGCCGCTGCATCCTGCCAAACGGACATACCACCTATACCTGCCGAACGGTATTTGACAGCAGCCTCTCGCAAACCCCAAGGCTTAGTCGTTATACTGTGTATACAAAGTTTCGATAAATCCGTCACAACGTTTCTCCTCAGCGACTATCGGTTTAAACAACCAAAGAAAGTGTAGTAGGAATCGCTACGAATCTCGCGCTGCAACATGAGCGCCGCTTCCCGAATATGGTAGTCGCCCCACTGGCTGGATTCCCCGCAGGCGATCTTCTGACCCTCAGGAACATTGTCCCAGCCATTGGGCTCATGGTAGATCGAGTGCAGCAGCAATCCCTGATGAGAGCTATCTTCACTCAAATATGGCGAAGCGAGGAGAGATCGCATGCTCGTAAGTCCCGCCTGCCAGTACTTGGAGCCCTCTTCCGTTTCCGTACCCAAATAGCGACCGAGCCGGAGCAAGCCCTGAGCGCCGATCGCCGCCGCAGTACTGTCAATAGGTTCCCACTCATTGTAAGGATCCGAATCGCGCTCCCTCCAATCCCCGAGGCGATGCAATTGAGGAGCCCCGCCATCCCAGTAGGGAACCCCATCGACTGGCGTATTTTCGATGAACCAATCGCAGGTCGCTTTGGCCGCCTTCAGGCAGGTTTCCTGGATCGCCGATTTCCCGCCGAAAGCTGCGAATTGATCTTTATCAATCGTGTCGATGAATTCGAGCTCTTCGGGGAAGCCAACCATGGCCCAAGCCAATCCACGCGTCCAAGTCGTGTATCCACTGAATCCTTGCTGGGCGTTCGGGCATCGGTAGCGGCCGTCATTGGTATTGAATACACTTTCATGGGCCGTCCGTCCCCATTCGTCATACTTATCGCGCCCTTCGCCATAATACACACTGTATCTGGCTGTTGCATTCATGTGATCGATGCCTCGTCCAAGGAGACTGATAGGAGAATCGTTCTCACCCATTAGCACATGCCCCAATGCATGAGCTACCATCAAGATGCGACAGCTTCGAATTGTATCTACAAATAGGCTATGTGGTCCATTGAATGAGTATATGTACCCTCCTCCCTCATGCGTTGTCGACCAGCGACTTGCTTGGACGGCGCCCGAAGTTTTCAGTGCGAGCTCACAAAAATCCCGCTCCGCTTGAGGCCCAGCAGCTTTGCCCTCGTTGAGCAGGCGAAGCCAATTCCCATAGCAGCTCAAATTGTTGAATCCGTGATCATGGACCCCCACATGACTGACATGCGTTGCCATACGTTCGACGGTATGCTTCTTCGCTAATTCCAGATAGCGCTCATCGCCGGTAGCGTCGAACTGCAAGAACGAAGAACCGTAAACGAACCCTTCCGTCCATTCCGTCCACCCGCGAGTGTCATACCTTCCATTGACGGTAAAGACGGGCGAACCTCGCGACATATCGTATTCGGCTTCGATGAGATCAATCTTCTGACCCGAAAGCTGCCAGAATTTTTCCAGCGAATCTTTTAGAGAGTCTATAGTAATCGTAGTGTCGATTTTCATACAGTTTAAATTCTAGTAGCGTTTATCTTTCCTGATATGGACGATTATGAACTGACAATCTTCCAGAGCTTCATAGGTATGCTCTTGGATAGCGTCGAATTGAATGCTTTGCCCTTCAGCGAGTTCTTGAATTTCTTGGGGCAATGTAATCCGAAGTCGGCCTTTTAAGACCCAGCAAATTTCGTGGTCGTCATAGTGCACTTCAGGCTTGGAAAGGCTGGCGCCCTTCTTGGCTTCTCCCAGCAAGCAATTAGCATTGGCATAACGAACCGCCCGAAAAAGGAAGCCCTCGGAATTATAAAATTCCGACTCTTTTCGATTGGAAAGCGGCGCCTCCGCCAAAGTGAGCAAATCGGTGGCCCGCATTCCAAAAACGCGGCCAATCTTGTACAAAGTCTCTACCTCAGCCTGCGTCTGGTTTCGCTCCAATTTTGAGATAACCGCTATGGATACCCCGCTCGCCTGGGATAAGTCGCTCAAAGTCATCTCGGCCCGTTTGCGAATCTCCCGCAACACGGAAAAATCGAACATCGGCAAGGCGATTTCTTCCTCTAGCACAACCTCGGACATTCTCATACAGATAGAGCCTAAGGTTTCTTAAGCAAGAAGAATATGAACAAAATTTATCTATAAAGAAAATAAAGAATTTTCGCTCTCGGCACGAGAAACGACTGAAGAACCATGAAAGTGAATGATAAAACTCATCTCTATCAGCATGAAAAAACGCGCTCCCGCAGACGCGGGACCGCGTTCCACCCTCTAAGCCAACGTAAAGAGGTGGAGCTCGATCTCCGGGCGAGCTTGGGTCGACGCAATACGTGCCTAGGAACGATCCGCGTAAAAAACCGCGCGGCTAGATAAAATCGTTTACGATCTGCTCGTAGCGCTCTTGCTTTCCGCTGATCTGCTCTGGCTCACCGGCTGAACGGCCAATGGCATAGAGATCCTCCAAAGAAAGCTCTCCCTTTTCAAAACGGGCGCCCTCTCCCGATTCAAAACTGGCATAACGCTGGCTTTTTAAAACAGGCAATTTGGACTCGTTTAGGATCCGCTCAGCTGTCAGGGCTGCTCGGGCAAAGGCGTCCATACCGGCGATGTGGGCGATAAAGATGTCTTCCAGGTCCGTTGAATTGCGTCGCAGCTTAGCATCGAAGTTGACACCTCCGCCTTTAAAGCCCCCCGCTTTGAGGATGACTAGCATCGCTTCCACGAGCTCGTTCAAGTTCATAGGGAATTGGTCGGTGTCCCAACCGTTCTGGTAGTCGCCACGATTGGCGTCGATGCTTCCCAAAAGGCCCGCGTCCGCTGCCATCTGCAGCTCATGCTGGAAGGTATGGCCGGCCAGCGTCGCATGATTCACTTCCACATTCAGCGAGAAATCATCCAGCAGATCGTACTGCCTCAAGAAGCCGATAACCGTTTCGCAGTCGAAATCGTATTGGTGCTTGGTAGGCTCCGCCGGTTTAGGCTCGATGAAAAACTGTCCTTTGAAGCCTTGAGATCGGCCGTAGTCCCGGGCGATCGTCAACATCCGTGCGAAATGCTCTTTCTCGCGCTGGGTATCGGTATTCAGGAGCGACATGTAGCCTTCCCGTCCTCCCCAGAATACATAGTTTTCGCCACCTAAAGCGATCGTCGCATCGATTGCGTTCTTCAACTGAGCTCCCGCATAGGCTACGACGCTGAAGTCCGGATTGGTCGACGCGCCATTCATGTAGCGCGGATTGCTGAACAAATTAGATGTGCCCCAGAGCAACTTCACTCCCGAGGCTGCTTGCTTCTCCTTGGCATAATCGACGATGGCTTGGAGATTGGCTTCGGATTCGGCAAAGCTGGATCCTTCGTCTACAAGGTCAAAGTCGTGAAAGCAGTAGTAGGACGCCCCAATCTTGGTGAAGAACTCGAAAGCGGCGTCCATCTTGCCCTTGCCTCGGCTGATCGCGTCTGAGCCCTCATCCCATGGAAAGGCCTTGGTGCCGGGCCCGAAGGGGTCGCCTCCTGTTCCGCAAAAGGTATGCCAGTAGGCAATCGCGAATCGGAATAGCTCCCCCATCGTCTTGCCAGCAATTTCCGTTTCTGGGCTGTACCATTTGAAAGCGAGCGGGTTGTCGCTCTCAGGCCCTTCGTATCCGATTTTCCCAATACCGGGAAAGTACTCTTTCTCTCCAATTGTGATGCTCATGTTTGTTCGTGTATTTGCGGGTTTATAAATTCGAAATTCGGTCCTCTAAATCACTCTGCTCAAACGAACGAAAAGGTCTTCGCGAAGAACTCGAGAACCTTTTCATTATGCCAAGATTAAAGAAGCGATATCCTTAATCATTTTCCCAATTTCTAGCATTATTATCTCATCATTATTGACCGACCGGAAGCGAACCAGCTATTTTCTCGAGGCATACCCGGGGCGAGTCGACGACACGCTCTCGGAAAAAATCAGCACGATCGTATTTCAAATTCAATTTTGATGACAGGCATTCTTGCAGAGGGCAGAAACTACTTCGAGGACGTGAACTATCCGATAACGGCGAGGCACGTGCTCACATCGACAACCAGCGAGCCTTCCCACGAGTACGATCTTACTGAGACGAAACACGCCCATGACTTTTGCGAACTAGTCCTCATAGTCAGCGGAACGGCTATGCACTGGCTCAACGGCGACGAGTTTCCCGTGGTTGCCGGAGACGTGTTTCTGCTTCAAGGCAAGCAAAACCATTTTTTCCACAAACGGGAACGGCTGGAGATGATTAATATCATGTACGATCCAGCCCGAATTGGACTCCCTGAAAACCGGCTCCTGAAAATCCCCGGATATTGCGCCCTGTTTCTTCTGGAACCGGTTTTCCGAAAACAACACCGGTTCTCCAGTCGACTCCACCTCGAACGGCTCGCCCTTTCCCGAGCTGAGCGAATAGCCTTGGAGATGGTGGACGAAGTCGATCGTCGGGAAGACGGCTACGAATCCGCTCTGCTCGGCAAGCTCATTGACCTCATGGTCTTCCTATCCCGCTCGTATCAGGAAACGCAGTCGGAATCAAATCGATCCGCTGCCCTACTAAGAGTGGGTTCGGTTATCAGTAGCATGGAGCAGGATTACGCTCGCGATTGGAAGCTGGAGGACTTCGTGGAAATGTCTCGCCTCTCGCGAAGCCACTTCATGCGAACGTTCACTAAAGCAACTCGCCAGCCGCCTTTCGACTATTTGATCCAATTGCGGCTCCAGAACGCTATGCGACTGTTGCGGGATTCACGGCTAACTGTATCCCAAATCGCCTACGAGGTCGGGTTCAATGATAGCAATTACTTCACGCGCCAATTTTCGAAACGCAAAGGACAGTCCCCGCTCGCCTACCGAAAGTCCTTTGGCGGCAGCTGAAGACACAACCTTCCAGCCCGGATCCGGTATGCGAGATTCAGGCATCCAAATTTCTACGTAAACCACAGCGCAGATCCCCTATCCCGATCAGTCATTTTCACTCCCGAGAATCGAGAAACTCATGGACCCAATTGAGGAATTTTACCTCATTTGCACAATTCCGTGTTTGAGCCAAAAAACGGTTTCCGTTTGAGAAAGATCTATGCTTCATGCCGCTCTGAGATTTCCCATTTTTTCCACACTGATTGCCCTGCTAGCCAGCTTCACTTTCGCCGACCAGCAAGACGTCGGTCAGACCCAGGAACATTCAGGCGAAAAACCGGCAGCCGATTCGTCCGGAGCCTACTTTGCTGGCTTAATGGATGCCTGTCAGCAAATCGATTTTCTTTCCCGGAACGAGCGCTTCGAAAGTCTGCTAAAAGCGACGGAACGCTTTCGCAACTACCTCAAGAAAGCCTCCGATCACCTGCCGCCAAGCGCTCACTCGAGCAACTCTCTCAGGCGATTCACAATTTTCTCTGGCGCAACGATGAACGCCGGCTTCGAGAAGCATCGGAAAAACTGCAGTTGCTAGCCAACCACACCCAGTCCCTGCTGTCGGCTGACGAGATCGAACGAGCCCGCGAATACAAACAGCTCGCTAAGAGCTGAAACGGGTCAGCAATCGCTTAACTTCGGCGAGGGCCCCTTCCGAATAGCGGAAGTCCGGCCAAGTAACCGCGATCATAGGCGTCAACGGAGAGGGCTCGCCCAGCCAAGTTCCCCAAGCGATAATGCCTTCCTCGGACTCGCCTCGATTCCAGGCTTCGCCCGTTTCCTTGGCCAAATCGATCTCCCGTATCAAGTTTTTGGGGCTTCCGGTCGGGAGCAAGTCTGGTCGTTGACCTAAAACCAGCTTGCCCATAGCCATCCGCTCAAGCGGAATCTTACGGCTAATCGGAGGAGCAACCCGAACACGGCAATCGGGTTCTTCATAGTGCAGATGCCGAATCCCGCGCCCTTGAAGCTGACCCAATATCGCCATCTCCCCAACCTCACTGGCAATGCGTTCCATGATGTCGCGATAATGGTCGATGAGTTCCTCGTCCCGGTTCGATATTCGCCATTCCCTGAATTTGCCCGTAACCCGGTAACGCTTGTCCATCGCTCGCTCGACAAAACCGTAGTGAATCAAACTGTCCAAAATGCGAATCAAGCTACTCCGAGGCAGACCCATCCCTTCCACTATCTCTCGAATCGCCAACCCACTCGAACGCGAGCTCAACAAGCTAAGCGTGTCCAATGCTTTGAACAAAGATGTGGCGAGCCCTCTTGAATCAGTTGACATGATCAATCTAAGATTTCATGTTGTCGGATATATTGTTTATTTTGTCAACTATACTGACATAATTCTAGACTGATACCCATGTTCCCGACTGAACTCCAAACCAAATTAAAAGAAACCGCCATCATCGCTGTCCTGGTTATCGACGATGCGAAACGAGCGGTCCCCCTCGCTAAATGTCTCCTGCGAGGAGGGGTCGATGCCATTGAGCTGACTCTCCGCACCGATGCAGCTTTGGATGCCCTTCGGGCGATTCGCCAAGAGGTGCCCGAGATGCTCGCGGGTATCGGCACGATATTGACCACCCAGCAGATCGACGAGGTTGTCGCTGCGGAAGCGGCGTTCGGCGTTGCCCCGGGTCTGAACCGCCGCATTGTCGAGTACGCTCAAGATAAAGGTCTCCCCTTCGGCCCAGGTATTGCGACTCCTAGCGACATTGAGCAAGGCCTGGAACTGGGTTGCCAGACTTTGAAGTTCTTTCCGGCCGAAACCTCTGGGGGCCTGTCTCACCTTAAGAGCATGGCTGGGCCCTATCCGCACTTGGGCATCGATTTCATTCCTCTCGGGGGCCTCAATGCCCAGAACATGGAGTCCTACGTAGCTTCACCGCTTATCTCGGCGATCGGCGGATCATGGATTGCCAAGCGCGATCTTATCGCCGCTAGCAATTGGGATCAGATCGAAGCGAATGCCAGAGAAGCCCGCCAAATCGTGACCGCGACACGGGGGTAGGATTAGGAACAAGATTACTGACCGCAAAACTCCCTCGTAAGCAAATTTTCTATACAGCTAACACAATGAAAACCATCGTTACTTTCGGAGAAATAATGGGTCGCCTTTGCCCGCACGGACACAATCGCTTCCGCCAATCGCTACCCGGCGACCTCAATCTAACCTTCGCTGGGGCCGAGGCCAACGTCGCCGCTTCCATCGCCATGCTGGGCGGCGACGCCCGATTCGTTACCGCCCTCCCGGACAACGACATCACGCAAGCCTGCCTTTCTACGCTTCGCGGCCTGGATGTCGACACGAATGACGTTGTACTAACAAATCAAGGACGGCTTGGTTTGTATTTTGTAGAAGCTGGAGCCAATCAACGCCCTAGTCGAGTCATCTATGATCGTGAATACTCATCGGTAAGCATGACCCCCGCGTCAGCTTACGACTGGGAGTCCATACTGGATGGCGCTGGCTGGTTTCACACTACCGGCATTACCCCAGCTCTATCGGAAGCGTCTGCGGAAGCCACGATCGAGTCTGTTAGACGAGCCAAAGCCGCAGGTCTCACGGTTTCTTGCGATCTCAATTTCCGTAAAAAGCTTTGGACTTGGAATCCGACCTTGTCATCGAAAGAACTGGCCGGCGAAACCATGCGGCGCCTGCTTCCCTATGTGGATGTTGTTATCGGCAATGAAGAGGACGCGTCCGATGTTCTCGGTATCAAGGCTGAGAATACGGATGTCCATTCCGGGAAAATAGACGCAACTAAATACGCTACCGTCGCCCGGGAAATCGTCGAGCAGTTTCCCAATGTTTCCCGAGTCGCTATCACGCTTCGCGAGAGCATATCCGCATCCCACAATAACTGGGGGGCCATGCTTTACGATAAGTCGAGCGATCATCCCTACTTCGCTCCGCTGGATGCCAACCAATACCAGCCTTACGAGATTCGCAACATCGTGGACCGTGTAGGCGGTGGTGATTCATTTGGAGCTGGTCTGATCTTCGCCCTAAACACACCGGAGTTAAAGGACCCGCAAACCGCCATCGCTTTCGCTGTGGCCGCTTCCTGCTTGGCCCATTCAATCTATGGCGATTTCAATTTCTCCACTCGAGCCGAAGTAGAAGCTCTGCTCAACAGCGGCGGCTCAGGTCGCGTTGTCAGATAGTGAGGGCCGGATCAGGTCCTCCAGCAAATTGATTTCAGGAGATCCCTCTCTCCTGGTCCTTCGTTTCCTTACGAGACTTCGAGTAATCGACTAGCCCGACTACGAGCAGGATAACGCCAGCTACAGATAATACCATAGCCGAGGGAATTCCTATCAGGAACCATTTCCCCATTGAGTCGAAAATTCCGGGCGAGAAGGAGAGCACGCGTTCTTCGAAGTCGCCAGTTATCTCGATTAGCAACGAATTCGTGTATTCGATTTCCACGTGCCCGACACTCGCCTTCGAATAGTCTCCAATATTGGCAGACATCCCTGAGCGACTGACAAATTCTAAGGGCGATCCATTCCCATCCTTCACGCGGATCTCCAAGCCATTCGGGAGGGAAGGGTCCAAACTGTATCGACGATTTTGGAAGAGCGTCGCTTGGTCATTTCAAAGATAATACCTTCCTGGCTCGCTGATATCGATTTCCAAACTCCCCGGCGCCAGAAATTGGTTGATCGGCCCCCCATTCTCTAGAATCGATACAATGAAGAATGCGAACATTCCGGCTGGAGGAATGACCATCAAAACCGCACCCGAAAGAATCTTGACGAGACATCGTTTCATCCAGCTATCCGAGACTTTCTCCAACCCTCAATTTTTTCCAGAGCCTATTCTTCGCTAGAGCCTTGGCCCGCTTCCATGAATTCGATGCGATTTCCAAATGGATCGGAGGTGTAAAAACGGATACGCCCGGGGAGAGCCTCATTCCATTGAGCAGGATAGCCTCCTTGTTCCAAGCGTTGAGCAAGCTCACCAATATCCGCCGCCAGAAAGGCCGGGTGGGCCTTGCGCTGAGGAACGAAGTTGGGATCGATGCCCAAGTGTACGATGGCGTCCCCATTACGAAACCAGCAACCGCCTCTGCCTCTGAGAGGCTCCGGCTTTTCTTCCTCTATAAATCCTAATGTATCTGCAAAAAAGCTCCGAGCCTGATGCTCTCCACCCTCCAGCATAGCGAGTTGGATATGGTCGAGCTTCATTCGCCTATTAGGGATGCTTCGCTAGCGAATCGATATCGTCAACCGATCCTTGCTTTCCTCTTCAACAGATTGGATACCGCTCACTGATTTCAGAATAGGCTGATTCTTGCCTACTCTCACGGTGTAGGTTCCATTCGCATACACTTTCGGGCGATAGCGCGTTCCTTTGACACGAGTCGTGTGAAGAATTTCTCCGGAGGATTCCTCGATCACTTGGACGACTGGATTGGAAATTCCGCGAAACCGAATTTCCGGCAAATAGGCAACGGCTTCTCGGCCATCGTTATCCGCCATTCTGAAAGTTCTGGGCCAACCGGGAAACTGCTCGGAATCCCCTTTGCTAACATCCGAAAAACGTGGCCAACATTCGAATACGACTTCTTGCTTATCCTTGAAAAAACGAGCCAAACCATAACCGTCTGCCCAATCTTCCTCGGGATCGCGCTCGCCTTGTCGATTCGCTTCAGGATCGGGATTAGCGTAGGCAACCATGGTGATCTTATTGCCCAAACCATCTTCGAAGTCGCCCGTCCATGGAAGAGGGCTGTCTTCGATCAGGTTGGCTCCCGCCTCTCCACCTTCGGGCCACCACCAGCGGCCGTAGTAATTGTTCACGATCGCAGGGCTAACGAAAGTTACTGGCCCATCGCGCCAATCTTCGATTCCGTGCTTGGTCATCACGGAGAGATGCTGGTCTCCGGCCAGATGGAAAGCCATGCCTCTGCGAATCTCCGTTAACGCCTTTCTCCGGCCTGTCTGAGGCCATCCATTGCTATCCAAATCCGCCAAAAGCCGATTCTCAAAGCTGCCATGCAAGTGCACTGCTCCAGCGAAATTCGTCGCGGAGAGAACGCATTTCATATCGGCATCCGTCCAGTCTTGAGAGAACTGATGCAGAAAGGCCAATTGCCTGTCGCCGAGAAGCTTGAGCCCTGGCACATCCACCGCCGAACGCTTGTAGGTCGGCTCATTGATATGGTCCGGTCTCGGGCCCATATCAGGAATTTCGCCATTGGGCCCCGTCTTGAACTTCCGGTCCTCAATAATGGCAAAGTCGACGCCTCCCACGTTGTAGCTCGTGTAATAGACTCCGATACCTTGAGCGATAGGCGTGGCATCGTAGGGATCTGGCAGGTGCCAGGTCTGGCATCGCTCAACCATTCTCACATAGTCAGCCGGGTAAAAATAGCCTCCGTCATTGCCAGCTCGGATCTTGGCCTGAACGCCTCCTTCACCCCATAGGTTTCCTTGACCAATATCGTGATCGTCAGGAATGGTTACCACAGACCGGTCTTTGATAATCTCTTTGAATTGCTTTCCCCAAAGCAGCCAACCCGACGTATGCTCGGTATGATCGTAGGTTTGGTCTCCCGCGAAAAAAAGCATGTCTGGATCCTGTTTAAGGAGGTTGGCTACAATGGAATTGCGATCACCTCGGTCGCGATTGGAATTGCAGGACAGGGATCCGATCACGATCTCGTTCTTGCTGCGATCATTGGCCCGAATGGTCCCCGCGAACTGGGCATCTTCGCCATGACGGACGCGATAGGGAACGCGTTTGCTTTCGTCCCATCCATCGATTCTAAAGTGGGCAGACCAACCGTGCTCGTAAATGGGAGCCCTAGCCACTTCTTGCCATTGGTCATCAATCTCAAGCTCTAGGCGGGCCACTCGTTCTTCGTGAGGATATAGCGGATACATTTGGGCTGTCATTTTTACCGTATTCCGATCCACTGTATACAAAGCGAACCCAACAACTTGGTCCCTCGGAACTTTCACCATTTCCAGCCATGCCCGGTTCCCCGTGTGCTTTTTGTTCCACCATTCGCCTTTAACGGCTGTATCCATCTCATCCAGGCTGGGCGCGATGTCGGCAGCTTGAACTGCGATAGAACCTATGGCAAGATAGATGGCAAGTAGACTGTGTAGCTTCATAGTTATTATTATAGCAGGTTACGCGTAGCGACGAGCTCGACATTTGACTGATTCGCTCAACATCCTTGTTCCCAAACCAAACACACGCCTATGTCAAAGGAGATTCGTTACGGATCAGACTCGCTCGATCTCTTTCCTCACGGAGATCGATGGGAACCTTTGCCAAGCTGTGATTTCCACTTTACCAACAATGATCAATATCGAGAGTCGATTTCCGTTGGTAATCATTGAAGCCATAGCGGCAACATCTTTAGCCCTTGGAACAGCTGCCGAAGAATTTACCCGCAAGGCTCTTTTCGCCCCAAATAAGGACTACCCTTACTTTGAATCCACCGCCTTTCCGAGCTCCGCCAATGAGGGCGCATTCGATCTGCAAGTCGCTGGATTCCTGGCCGAAGCCTCCCTGCTCGTGTTCGTAAAGGATCCAAAGTTCATCGAAACGGCTCTCGATCAGGACGGTTTTTCAAAAACTCGCTTCTTCGAGAATTCGCGGAATGATAGCCGCTTGGATGTGCGACGGCGTCTCGTAGCCTATTCCGTCG
>NZNM01000107.1 GCA_002694885.1 Opitutaceae bacterium
AGCCAAAGGAGCCAGGGCTTGTCGGGATCTCGGCCTTCTCCTTTTAGGTAATCGACTGCCCACTTGGTGTAGTTGTCGGTCGAATATCCTTTAACCAGTTTTGCTTCGCCGCCTTGGAAGGAGATCAGCTGGTTGTCGTAGTAGGCTCCGGCATTTTTAGGAAACTTTGGCCGATTCCAGACGATCTGGAAGTCCCATTCCCGGCCGTATCCCGCATCCGCCCCGGTGTGCCATTTCCCGATTTGAGCGGTCGTGTAGCCCGCCTGTTTGAATGAGCTCATCCAAAATGGGGCCTTTTTAGGATCGTATTCGCTTCCTGGATAATCTCCTTCCATTCTCATGGACTCGACCCCGTAGGGCAATTTCCCTGTCAGGAATGTCGCCCGGGCCGGCATGCACCAAGTGCCATTGTAGGCGTGCTTGAAGCGAACCCCTTTATCCGCTAGTCGATCGATGTTGGGTGTATCCACCCAAGGCTCGGCGCGCTCGTAGCAACTCACCGTACGGTCAGATTGATCGTCGGTGTAGATGTAGAGGATGTTTGGTTGCTCCGCTGCGTGGGAGGCTGAGAGGAAAAGCGCCAGTGGCAAAAACTTAAGTAAGCGGGGGAATCGAAAGGCCTTCATAGTCGGAATTGAAACAGATTGGTCGTTCAAATGAGCGGGAGCACTTTAGATCCAATAATGCAAACGACGAGCCCGACGGTGCCCATTATAATTCCCATAGTGGTATTGGCCTTGAGCATTTCCTTTTCCGTCAGTCCGCTCATTTTAGAGATGACCCAGAAGCCGGAATCGTTCATCCAGCTGATCGGCTTGGAGCCACACCCGATGGCCAGCGCTATATAGATCGGGTGGTAATTGAGCGTTTGCCCGGCGATGATTGGGCCGATGATTCCGATGGCGGTAATCATAGCGACCGTGGCCGAGCCCTGGGCCGTGCGGATTAGCATGCAAATAAAAAACCCGAGAGGAATGAGGCTAGTTTGGGCGGAGGGCATCATATCCTGAATGGTGAAGGCGATACCTGTTTGCCGCAGAACATGGCCGAAAGTGCCTCCGGCAGCCGTAATAAGAATTATGATACCGCCGCTGGAAAGAGCCGAATGAACCAAGGATTTGATTGGTTTGCGCGTGTGGCGAGAGCTAATCAATAGCGCTATGCCACAGAGCGCGGCAATGGTCATGGCAATATTCTTGTCGCCAAGAATGCTCATCAGCCCATTGAAGGATACGAGCCAGGAGGCGGGATCGGCCGATCTGGAAACGATCATGGAAATGGCGGTAGAGCCGCCCATCAAAACTACAGGCAGGAGAATAGGCAGCAGAGAAAAGCCGAGACTAGGGAGTTCCGATTCGTCTCGATTAGCGATGGCGTTCAATTCCTCTTCCGTGAGTTCTTCCGAAGCTCGGAGCGGCACTTCCCAACGCTTGTTGGCGTAGATAGCCCAGAGATATCCGGAACTCACGGTAAAGAGACCAACAATGATCCCGCCTATCATCATGAGTCCGATATCGATGCCCATTTCCGCGGCCACGAAAAGCGGTCCTGGCGTTGGAGGGACCAGTGAGTGGGCCATCGTTCCACCGGCGACTATAGTTAGAACGTAGAGCAGATAATTGCGGCCTGTTTTAACCCGCATGGCTTTGCCAAGTGGCATGAGTAAATAGAAAATGGTGTCGAAGAATACTGGGATGCCGAGCGTGAAGCCGCTACCGATGAAGGCCATGGGCATCCGTTTTTCACCTACGGCTCGGGCGATGCTGGCAACGATTTTCTCGGCCCCGCCACTGTCCATCAGGGTCTTTCCGATTATGGATGCCATGGCTATCAGAAGAGCAATTTTCGTTAGGGTGCTTCCAAGACCTTCGGCGATGCGGGCGCCCCAGTTTTTCTTCGATTCGCTAATCGCGGCTGCGAGGTCGGTGTCGTGAATGATGTAGTCTGACACCGAAGGCTCTGTTCCTGGTTCGGAAGGATTGAATATTGCGGGCACCCCTTTGATTACGCCTTCGGTCGGGGCCGGTGAAAGGTCGCCGGATGCCACGACCTGCAGAAGGCCTTTATCGTTGGTTCGCAGAAGACTCGAACGGCCCTCGGTCGGCGACTTTTCAAGATTGAGGGTCTCCCCATTGATTGCGATGACCTTAATCGCGGAAGTGTGCAGCGAATATTGAAGCACTTTCTCGGAAGAAGTGAGAATAGTGACGCAGAAAGCGGCCAGGATCAGAGCGATGAAGGCGTGCATGCGAACCACGAGGATTCCGCAAATGACTACAGCCATTCCAATGAGGCTTATGACGATAGGGTTCATAGATCGGTAAGTGTGGGGGCGACGGGATTGGAGGGGAGACGAGCTCTTTAAATCTAGTTCCCAATAAACCGCTCAGGTCTTTGGGGGTGGATGATACCGCATGCAAGATGACGGTATCGTTTTGATCAAGAACGTAAATAATCACGAGGAGACTGGGACATTGAGGAAATTCGCTAAGGCTCTTATGTATAGATCTTTAAGGGGATATTTGATGAATTCTCTCTTGGCAGAGAGCGTGAATACGGGCTATCTTCGATGCGATCTTGAGCGCGAGATCGTCTTCGAGGTCCTTTCGATACCGATTGAAAGGGTCCCTGAATTTCAGATCGCCTATCCCTTCAGAGTCCCGATGGCGGTCTCTCATTCTCCGGATGCGAGCCATGAACTTTAGAAGCCTACGTTCGGCGACTTTTCGCTCCTTGGTCCTTAGACTTTCGTACTTTAAAGACCCCTAACTTTGGCTCTTCCGAAATAAATTCCGATCGAAGAATAGGCCACAAGGTTCTGTCCCTTGGAGATCCAGCGTGGATTCTTGGCCCTATCCCGTTTCGATTGCACGAAAAGGGTTAAAAAAAGGGTTCGCATAACCTCAATGGTGGAGTTAACCCAAAGGCCATTCTCTTTGATAGACAAAGACTTAAAGTGGTGGGTCGTCTGGGACTCGAACCTAGAACCAATTGCTTAAAAGGTATGGCGTCTGCGATGGCCTTGTATCCAGAAATGGACGGCCGAGCCGAATTCCCCATGAAAAACGCAAACAAGCAGGCTGCGAAAGCCGCCGAGAAGAAGAAAAAGTTGTTTTATTCCTTGCAGCGGGCGCTGTCTGCAAAAAAGGATCATCTCCCGTCATTGCCGGCCTGTTAGGCCGGCATTGTTCATATTGTCCGTTATTGATTTTAGTTAATCCTGATTCATTCCATGCAACCTTTTCTCAGCAAGACTACCGCCCTCCTGTTTGCCTTGGGCTGTTTTTCGGCTCTCCAGGCCCAAGACCAGCCGCCGACTATATGGGAGGAACGGGCCAAGGAGCGCTTTAAGCGAATCGTATCGAGCGAGAAGGTTCTGATTAGCCAAGCTCAGCCGCAAGATTCCGGGCTCAAGAAGCGGCAGCTAAAACGTATCCGACGCATATTGGTGTTCTACCGTTGCGAAGGTTTTATCCACACGTCGATCCCTCAAGCGAATTTCGCCCTTCAAGAGATGGCCCGCAAGTCGAAGGCGTTCTCGGTGGATCTCGAGGATGAGTATGAAGTATTTAATAAGAAGAACCTTAAGCAGTATCACGCGATCTTGTTCAACAGTGCTTCGGAATTGAAGTTCGCCAATGAAAGTCAGCGAAAGGCGATCTTCGACTTTGTAAGAGGAGGCGGGGGCCTCATCGGAATCCATGGGGCGAGCGATAATTTTTACGAATGGGAAGCGGGAGCCGAAATGATGGGTGGCCAATTTAATGGCCATCCTTGGACAGCAAACGGGACCTGGGCTTTCAAGGTCGATGATCCAACTCATCCGCTGAACCAGGCGTTCGGGGGAAGGGGCTTCTGGCACCAGGATGAAATCTACCAGTACCTCCCTTCCAGTTACGTCGGGCCGGAGAATCTAAGAATCCTCGTGAGTCTAGACATGAGCAAGGAGACCGTTCGGGAGCCGATAGGCCTGGAGAAGTTCGAACGCTTTAATGGCAAGTATCCTTCGGGCAATCGGGAAGTGCCTGTGAGCTGGGTACGAGATATTGGAAAGGGTAGGCTATTCTACACGAATTTTGGGCACCGAGAAGATACCTATAAGAATGCTGTTATCATGCAGCATATATTCGACGGGATTCTCTTCGCGATTGGATATAAAAAAGTGGATACGACGCCAACGGCCGAATTGCCGCCGATCGCCCCCGCCCTGGCGCCGCCCAGGGGGTAGGGAATAAGCACACTAGTTCGAGCGAGCGAATTCGGCTGCATAGGGACATGCAGCCCTACCATCGGCTATACTGACTGGTGGGGCTGCTTGTCCTCAAGCAGCCGCCCCTCCGGACGATGGCTAGCGAGGGATTAGTTGAATAGCGGCACAGGCATCCTGCTTGTTAATTTAGCTTCTGAGTACAGGCAAGTCGTCGCTCTCCGAGCTATGCCCGGTACGACTGGAAGCTTGTGCTGCTATTTATGGGCGCTCGGAGATCGCCCGTTAACTGAAGACTTTTGGCTGGCTACAGATCTATCGGCTATTCAGCGGTTTTTCAATTTCGCCTGCTCGAGTTCCCAGTATTCGACTTCAAAGATTTCCGCTTCGGTCAGCGGTCTCCATCCGCCCAGATGTTCGCTGAGTTGAATGACTTTCGCGGTGTGTCGCGCGATGTCGATTATCGTCTTGGCTTCTTTTTGATTGCTACCGAAGGAAAGCAGTCCCTTGCCGGGCCAAACAGCCCACCTAGGTGCGGGGTCTAGGCGAGCTTGATCCCCATTTGTGTTGCGCTCGAAATAGGCTTTGTATTCGCGGGAATAGGACTCGATAGACTCGGAAAAGTCTTCTTGGAGAATTACGGGAATGCGTTTCGCGAATATGGAGTGGTCTGGCGTGAGTGGGCCACGGGTGGCGATTTGCGACAAATCTGGATGATTTGAAAAACCGACGGCGTCAGGTGATTGATCTAGATTTAAAGTGATAGAACGTTCTCTAATATCGGATACTGATCGACGAATCGATTCGAGCGAATCTGGTGAGGCACTTTGGGGCTCAGCTAGTCGTATTTCGGCTCCGCTGTCTTGCAGATAGGCTTCCGCTCTCGCGGCGAATTCTATCATCCGACTATAAGAATCATGGGCGTCGTTGGAGAAGGTGAATACGCCGTGATGCATCAGCATCATTCCCTTATAGCGGTTCCAATCAATGTTCCGAGTTTGCTCGTAAACCATTCGAGCCAGTTTGAATCCGGGCATTACATAGGGGATGATTAGAATCCTATCGCCATAAATCTCTTTGATCAATTCCTTGCCATTTTCTGTATTCATAATCGCCAGTACGGCGTCAGCGTGAGTATGATCAACATAGCGAAAGGGTATAATCGCGTGAAGAACGGCCTCAACCGATGGATTGGGGTCGCCGCTATTGAGCATCGCCTCTCGTTGGCGCTGTACCATATCCGAGTCGGCCAGTTTCTCGAGTCGAGCTAGCTCCAAGAGAGCGTCCAGCTGCAGGCTGGCGAAACCAGCTTCTTCGATGCTCTCCAGGTCCCAACCGCTGCCTTTCACGAATAGTGCTGTCAAACGATTTCCGTCGCCATCCATCTCGTCTACTTTCAGTGAAGTGTTTCCTCCTCCTTGAAGGACGAGATCTTTCTCTTGTCCCAAAAGTCGCGACGTGTACACCCGCAACCCCTTTGGATCATTGGCAAATGATATGGCTTCGGTCTCGGTCCAGCGGTTCTGCATTGTTCGTTAGTTGAATCCCTGACTCGTGCTACTAGGAATCCGATACTTCGGTTGCTAAATGGATGGGCTTAGTCAATATAAGGTCTATGTTTAGCCGGTTTTTCTTCATGTCCTTTTGGAGCTTAGCGTGTAGCTGGAACGGGGTTTCGAATGAAACTGGTAAAGTCATGACCGTTGCCGGACCGATCTCTGTCGACGAATTGGGAAAGACGTTGGCCCACGAGCATGTACTTGTCGACTTTGTCGGCGCGGAAGAAACCGGCTATCATCGTTGGGGCCGCAACGAAGTGATTCAGAAGACGCTCCCTTATCTGATCGAAGTAAAAGAGATGGGCTACGATTCTCTCTTTGAGTGTACCCCAGCCTATTTAGGCAGGGATCCTGTGCTGCTGTCTATCCTATCAGATCTGACAGGGATAAATTTTATCACAAACACAGGATTTTATGGGGCTCGAGAGAATCAGTTTATCCCTGAAATGATACAGTCTGCGACGTCTGGCGAATTAGCTTCAATTTGGATTCGAGAGTTCCAGTTCGGTATCGAAAAGTCCGGCATCAAGCCAGGATTTTTAAAGATAGGAGTGGATCGAGATGAGCGTCTTTCGGATTTTCATCGAAAGCTGGTAAGAGCTGCAGCTCGGACGCATCTAGCAACCGGAATGGCGATTGCCTGCCACACAGGTCCAACTGAAGCGGTTTTCGAAATCGGTGAGATTTTAGCGGAAGAGGGCGCTCCACTCGAGGCCTTGATCTGGGTGCATGCCACCCGAGACATTAGTGACAACCATCTGAGAGCCGCTCGACTGGGAATGTGGATTTCGATCGATAATTTGAGGGAAAATGCTCAGCTGCTGCGATCCAATGTAGAGCGAATTAAGAATCTGAAGAAAGCGGGCTTTCTTGACCGAATTCTCGTTTCGCAGGATGCTGGATGGTATCGACCATTGGAAAAAGATGGCGGAAATTTTGCTCCCTACCGTTTTGTAGAGTCGAATCTGATTCCCGAGTTGCTGCGAAATGGATTCTCGGAGAAGGATATCAACCAGCTTATGATTCATAACCCGGGCCAAGCGTTCGCATTGCGTGCCCGGAATTAAAGAGCGGAGTGGCTCTTCTAGAAGGCTGCAGTACAGGAGCTATTAAGTTGGCAGTTGGTGGTAGACAGTTGAATCAAGAATGACTAGGGATGCAAAGTCAGTTGTGGAAATCGGGTATGGGATAGCCATACCTCGGTCCGAAATCGACGTTAAAGCGATACAGTCTCAGGGACCGGGAGGGCAGAGTGTCAACAAAGTCGCCACCGCGATTCAGCTGAGTTTCGATGTGGCGCACTCTTCTCTACCAGAGCGAGCTAAACGGCAGTTACTCAATGGTTCAGACCATCGCATAAGCAAGGAAGGCGTTTTGATCATCAAGTCGCAAGAGCACCGATCGCAAGAGGCGAATCGGCAATGCGCATTGAGGCGGTTGATCGAGATTCTAAGAGGAAGTCTAATCTCTCCCAAACGGCGTCGACCAACACGGCCGACTAAGGCGTCTAGAAAGAAGCGGCTCGACTCAAAAACAATTAGAGGTCGGGCGAAATCGCTGCGCGGAAGAGTACGAGACGAGTAGTGGCGGTCGCTCTTTTACCGATTTAAACGAGATTGGGTTTTGATATGGGAATCTACTCATCAACGGTAACCTCGTTTTCAGTAGGATGGACCTTATTTAGGCTCTGAGACTCAAGAAAATCTCAAAAAATAGCAGAAAACCTTCATATTTGAGTAGTTCACTCTATTCCCGTTTTACTAAAATTTTAGCAAATTCCGGGCATGTTGTTTGGAGATAGGAATTCTACTCAGTCGGATATGTCATTTAATAGCTTTGCTTTCAGCATGAGTCAGAAAGCGAGGACGCCGATTCGCCAGTCTATTAATTTCTCCGAAGAAATGCTGACGAAAGCTGCAGTCAGACGCGCGATGACCGAGCAGAGATCGTCTGCTAGTGTTTACGGGGTCCATGGAACGATCGAGAAGAAACCTACGGGCCATCTACTAAATGTGGTTGCCTAGAATTGGGAGGCTACGACTCCTTTCCGATTCAACACGAAATATGGCAATCCACAGTTGCTATGTTCCCAGCTCTTTCGGAACATCGCGTTCGATGAGCTGCTCAATCCTAAAGAAAAGGGATGGAATCGGAACCAATTTAGACCTGTAAGTCACGCTCGCCGGACTCGCGCGAGGACGGGAGCCTGGGGTTGTTCAAGGATATCTGTCCTTTGACCTTTCATAAACGCTAGTGGAAGGCTCGCCGAGTCCTCGAAACGAATGGCTGTACTTGGGAGTTGCTAAAGCGTATCGATCAGTTGACTACAAAATCCACTTTAGCTCCATAGATCGAGGATCGGACCTCAATACACGGCAGCGAGAGCCTCTGGTCCAGCACGATCTCCCGCGTTTGTTCGATTAGTCGAGGGATATTGGAGAGCGAAACAACATTGGTTCTCGGCACTCGGAAATCGCGCTAAGATTGGTCAAAGAGTTCCAAAGTCACACGCGTGTCTGCAGGTAGGATATGGGCTTGAATAGCCGGCCGCTTTGGAGAACATACTATTCCTTGTCCCCAAGCTTCAACCCGCGTTACTAGTCCTTTAAACTATGGCTACCGAGAACTCCCGAAGATCATTTCTTAAAACTCTTTCGCTGAGCGGAGCAGCCATATCGGTGGCTCCCCATATCTTCGCCCAGGCGCGAGACCGTAAGTACCGAACGGCTTTAATCGGTTCAGGCTGGTGGGGGAACAACATCCTTGGCGAGGCCATGGCGTCTGGCGAGTGCAAGATAGTCGCTTTGTGCGATGTTGATGAACGCTATCTATCTTCCACGAAGGAACGTGTCGTCAAAGAATCGGGCGATCAACCCAAGACCTATCGCGACTATAGAGAGCTGTTTGCCAATGAGGATGTAGAAATCGCCATCGTAGCGACGCCGGACCACTGGCATCCGTTGATCACGATCGAAGCGGTCAAGGCGGGCGCTCACGTGTACGTGGAGAAGCCGATCGGACATACAATCGAGGAGGGAAGGGCTATGGTGAATGCTGCCCGGGCTGCCAATCGAGTGGTGCAGGTGGGCACGCATCGGAGGATTTCCCCACACAACGTTTCGGGCTACGAATTTATTCGGTCGGGCAAAGCAGGCAAGATTGGCATGGTGCGCTCATTCGTCCATTATGGTGGTGGACCGGAGACGCCTGTCGTCAACAAGGAAGCTCCAAAGGAACTCGATTGGGATATGTGGTGCGGCCCCGCTCCGTATCGTCACTACTGTGAGTCGCTGCCCGGTACTCGAGGTAGACCCATTCATCCGAAGGGATTTCGAAATTACTTGGACTATGCGAATGGCACCCTGGGCGATTGGGGTGTGCACTGGCTAGACCAGATCATTTGGATTCTTGAAGAGAAGTTCCCCAAGCGCGTGTATTCAACGGGCGGACGCGAAATCGCCGGAAAACCGATCTACAACGACAAAGAGCAAACCACAGACGCCCCCGATCACCAGGTAGCCACTTACGAGTTCGAATCCTTTACCGCGACTTGGGAGCATCGGCGGTTTTCAGGAAACAATGCTGAGAAAGGCGAAAATGTGGGCTGCTATTTTTATGGGACCAAAGGCACCTTTCACATGGGTTGGCGAGATGGATGGACCTTTTACCCTTCCAACAGCAACGACCCCGTTGTCCACGAAAGCCCTCGGCTGAACGCTCCGGATTCGCAGAATATAAAGGAGCTCTGGCAGGATATGCTCGATTGCATCAAATCGGGGAACAAGCCGGTTTGCGATATTGAGGAAATCCATCACTCCACCAATTTGAGCCTTTTGGGAATGCTCTCCTACAAGCATGGCAAGAGTATCGAATGGGATGGGCAGAAGGAGCGTATCATCGGCGACAATCAGGCTAATAAGCTGCTTCGTCGAGACTACCGAGGCGATTGGAAGTATCCACGTGTATGATTAGAGCGTTTCGCCTTTGCCGCTCTAAATTTGAGGAATCGCAAATGGAAACGAGCCGACGCAATAGATAAAAGCAGAAATTCGTCGTAATTGTTGAACGACCGGTCGTTTTTTATATGACATTAGAAATGAAAGAAACGGCAAG
>NZNM01000108.1 GCA_002694885.1 Opitutaceae bacterium
GATCAAGTGGATACGGTGAAGGCCATTGTCGATCGTCGCGGAGTCGAGCTCAAATTCCACGACCCGATGGTCACCATGCGGCTGACCCATCTACGGTCCCAACCGGTCGGCCAATTGAGACGAAATCGCGAACTAGAAGGATGGGCCTTGTCTCGGGAATATCGTAGCACGTACCGATCCGAGCTTCGAGCCCACGAGCCCATCGTTGCTGGGGAATTCGTTTCCATAGCCAGTTTGGATGACAATAATCCTATCCCCATTTCCGTGGAGGAACGCATTGTCGAGGCATTGCAACTACAACTGGGCGACTTCATTACTTGGGACGTCCAAGGGTTGCCAATCGAGACGGTTGTCACCAGTATCCGAAAAATAGATTGGAGCCAAATGCAGCCAAATTTCTTTGTCGTATTTCCCAGTGGAATACTGGAAGAGGCTCCTGCGAACCACATTTTAGCCGCAAAGGCCCAAGGTATCGAAGCCATCACGGGCCTTCAGGGCGAGGTCGTCAAAACCTTCCCCAACGTTTCCGCGATCAATCTCAGTATGGTTCTCGAATCGCTCAAAGAGATCTTCGACAAAGTGGGATTTGTCGTTCGCTTTATGGCCTCGTTCACTATTCTCACCGGATTGGTCGCTCTTATCGCAACGGTACTGACAAGCCGCTACCAGCGTATGAAGGAAAGCGTCTTACTGCGATCGCTAGGAGCCAATACGGGTCAGGTTCGCAAGATCATGGCGGTCGAGTATTTTCTTGTTGGCGGCCTGGGCAGCGCCGCAGGCGTCTTGCTCTCGCTTGGGGGCGCTTGGGCCATGACGAACTTCATCTTCAAGATAGATCTTTATGTTCCTTGGGGCATCACTTTTGGATCCATCTTCCTCATTGGTTTCCTCACCTTAGTCACGGGTATGCTCAATAGCATGGGGATCGCCAAACGCCCACCCATCGAAGCTTTGCGTTACGAGTAGGGTAAGGAAACCCTTGAGGTATCATACCACTTAGAAAGATAGCACAGGCATCCTGCCTGTGTCAGAGCTAAGGGCCACAGGCTGGAAGCCTCTGCTGCTCTTCATGGCCGCGACCAAAATGAACGAGAATCTATATCCGCTTAAAAACAATCTGCAAAGCGAATGCCAGCGCCGGTCCAATTCTCGTCTTACTACCAGGAATCTCTTTCCAATCGATCGGCACCGTCTGCAGCTCTAAACCTTCCTTCATGGCATTGGAGATTAACTCCAAGTCGAATCCATAGCCATTTTGATGCAGCCGATTGCGTAGCTTGTCAAAAAATGTCGCCGGGATCGCTTTAAGCCCGCATTGCGTATCCTTAATCTGAATTCCGTAGAATATCCGGAGGAGGGTGTTAAAGAATTTAGCCACGATTCTCCGTGAATAGGTACGTTCGAGCTCGCGTCCAGCCCCTGGTTCGCGCGTCGCTATAAGCAGGGTAGGCTCCCGATCCAATACAGCCAAGGTTTCCATAAACCTTACCGTCTCATTCGCCGGCGCAGCCCCATCAGCGTCGACAAATGCGAGGTAGTCGAAATCGGAACTGACACTCCATCCGACCCGAATCGCCCCGCCCTTGCCCAGATTCTGCTCAAGGAAAATGGGTTCTCGAACAAAAGCATATTCAGACCTTACTAACTGAGCGAAGTCCCTAAGGGCTCCTTGTTCTTCTGGGCTCGATCCATCATCTACCAGTTGGACAGCTACATCCGCTGCGCCTGCCTTCAAGCCCTCACACAGCTCTGGAAGAAAGCGAGGCAAACGTTCGCTTTCATTAAAACACGGTATTACTAGCAGGGTTGTCACGCTTAGCTATCCTCCTTAAAGAAAGGGCCGAAAAATCTCGCTGAATTTTCCGAGAACAAGGCGAAAGATAGATCCCCTTCTTCCTGACATATGGATTCGACCTCGATTTCTCCGAGTAGCAAACCCGCAGTGCTAGCCGCATCAGCCAGAGCCGCCGTCCGAGAAATGGCATAACTTCGCTTCCAATCAAAACGGGGCCCATCGGCAGGATTAATAATGTGACTCTCCTGAAAAAGTTCTCCTGAACTCGCGATGGAATAGCCGGGCGCTAGTTCAATTGGACATAGGTTCGTGCCGTATCCAATGTTTAGAGTCCATTTTCTCCCCTCGGCATTGGCGTTCAATGCCAGAAACGTAGAGCCTCCCGAGTTAAGCAAACCTGAATCGATATCCCAGTGCTGTAACAGATCACAAAGACGATCCAGAGCGAAACCTTTACCAATTCCGCCCAAATCGAGCAGAGGGCCATACCGCAGCTTCCTGACTCGATTCGCATCTGGGTCCAAGGAAATTACTGGTCCTTCGATCGCAGTCTCCGATGCCTCAATACCTTTCAAGTGGGGTAGGATAGGGCGTTGGCCTTTTGCATCAATTGCTAGCTGACCCAGAAACGGATCGAAAACTCCAGCAAGCCGAGAACTGGCATCGAAAGCTTCAAGCAAACAATCCACCATAACCTGGGAGACTGCGATTTCTTCGCCTTCAAGCGCTCGATTTATGCGTGAGGTATCGCTATGTTCGATATACAGGCTCAGTTGAGATTCCAGACCAACCAACAGTTCCTCCGCCTCCATAGCAGCGGAGTCAACGAGGCCTTTAGAAACCCCGGCTAAATGGAACTGAAAGGACGTGGCCATCGCCTCGCAGGAATAGGACTGAAAGTTCTCCATCTCTCGATCCATCAACGAAATCGCTGTCGATTCTTCGTTTATTCCGTTCATCGAGTTTCCATAAAAGCCTCCCAAAGCTCATTTCGTATCCAACATTCCAGCAGCACGTTTTCACGCAAGCCGTGGTACTCAGCTATATGAGTGGACGAAAGCGCTGCCGGCAACGTTCCGGCAGGACCCACTACGATATCTAAAGCGGGCGTTTCGCTAAGGTTCGCCCAATAGCCTACCGTAGCGTTGTCTCTCAAAAACCAGGGCAATGGCCAAGCGTTGTCGTCTCCGCCCACAGCTATCGAGAGGCGGTTTTCAGGATCCAACGCTTCCAAATCTGCAATCCGATCGACCAGCTTCTGAAACTGCGGGGAAGTGTGTTGATAAATATAGGGGTTCCGGGCATCAGCCGCGTAACGATTGGTCAGCTTGGTCAATTCGTATTGCCCGTATAAACAGTAAAGGAAGACGCCACTCACCAATACCCGAATCCAGCCGTTCGTGTATCGAACCAAAAGAAATCGGACGGCATATCCAGCAGCCAAAGCTAAAGAAACATAGCTGGTCAGAATAAGCCATGGAGTCTTGTAGGGAATAATAGAGTACAGCAGAAGGCAGATGTATCCGTAGACGATCCCGATCTGAAGACGAGGATCCAGCGATCGGCGATCCGCGAGAGCCGCTATCAAACCAGCGAATGATAAGAAAAGAAAGAGAGCCTCCCCCCATCGAACACCTTCAGCCGTGTGCGGCCACATGATAGACAAATAGTAGAAAAACGGCTTCTCATGCCCCGCCCCTTGCGACCGTTCAGCGTAGTTGATGAATGCCTTAAAGCTATCTCCCAGTTGGCCGAAGTCTTTGAATCCCCCCGAATAGAAAAAGATCCAAATCAATGCGAAGGACCCGAAACCCGCTGCTAGATTTGGAAATCGCGCTGCCGATCGCCAACTATCTAGAATTCTGCTGGGGGGAAAGGCGATGAGGACGGTCAGAGCAATTCCAGCTACATGTATGATTGCTGTTTCCTTGGTCGCGAAAAACACCCCTGTCCAAAGTCCCACGATAGCAGCCCGGATAGCCGTCTGCCTGTCCCAAAAATTAAAATACGAATACAGCAGGAAGAACCCTATTAAAACGAATAGGGCCTCTTGGACAAAATAGGCTCCGTAAATAACCGGGAGCGGGGACAAGGCAACGAACGCGCTTCCCAGCAGCGTCGTCAAAGACGTCGCTCTCATCAAAGCTAACAGGAATAGCAAAAGGCCAACGCTGGCAATCATAGGCAACAGGCGCAGCGTTATGCGGTCCAGCTCGCTGCTTTCTATTCCCAGACCCTTATTCAAGGCGGCAGTGAAATAGTAGAGAAGGGGACCGTGCTTGTCTTCCGGATCGTACCGGTATTCCCCAGCCTCCATCAATTCCCACAGTTGGTAAGCCTGAACAGCCTCATCAGAATGGAGGATTCGCGCCTGGGCATTCTCTATCCGTAGCGTGAGGCCACACACAATCACAGCGATGCAAGCAAGGCCGTAAAGAAGAGGGATAACTTTTCTTGGTAATTCGATTGGCGTGTTGGTTGGGTACTAATAAAACTCCAACGTTCGAGGGAATAACTCTCCAGGGCAAGCCCTGAGGGGATTTAAAGGTAGCGAGCGATCTCACTCCTACTCCCGCAAATGCGGGATACTGCGGGGCAATCCGCGTCCATTTGAAAAGCAAAACAGGCATCCTGCCTGTTCAAGGAGTCCGAGATAACAGGTTAGAAGCCTATTCTACCTTTGATGGGCGCTCGGAGATCGCCCGCTACCAATCAAAAAAACGCGCCCGCGATCTCTCTCGGGCGCATTTGTGAAAATTGATTATTCAGACTCGATTAATTGGCCGCGCCAAACACTTCCACTTCAACGAAGTGATTCATCTCGTTGCTGGTGTTGCCTGCTCCGTAAATGCGAACGTAGCGCCCCTTCGATTCCTTGGCATCAACGAGCTTGCCCTCATTGGTTTCCAGATAGGCCTTGTCGTCGCCCTTGCCGAAGCCAGAGGAGTTGTCATGGTCATTATTGAAAACGGTCTTGACGCCGCTTTCGAATGACTCGTCGTCAGAAATCTGTACGATTACATCGTGGTAAGCCCGCTTCTGCGTGTGAAAGTGCCAAATACCCACACCATAGATTGTCGCGGAACTCTCCAGGTCGATTTGGATCCATTGTGTACCAGGAGCCAACTCAACGAAGTAGCCTTCTTCTGATTCCTTATCGCCATCGGTTACATAGTCGAGACCACCGATGATTGGGAAATCATCGCTAGAAGTAACTTCTTTGCCTTCCGCCAAATTGGATACTCCATCCGGTACCATAATAACAGGAGAGGGTGTTCCCGGCGCTTCCAAGTGCGGCAAGTTTACCTGAACAGGCGTACCAATCAAGAATGGTGGAGGAAACTCCAAAGCCAATGGCTTCTTCCCGCCGTGATGGGCGGCGAATGCCGATACGGAAATCGCTGCAAGAGCGATTAGCGAAATTAATTTGGATTTCATAGTCTTATTTTCTTTCTAAATTAGTCAGTAATTCTGGATACGATTACACCTTGAAATCGTCTTCCGTGAATTCGATGGCTTTCCGAGCGGCTACCGCTTCATTGACGCGGAAAATCGCCATTTCACTCTTGAAAGTGTGCTCACCATCCGAGTTCAATTTGGCTTTGCCGTTTATAGCCGCGAAGAAGTTCTCCAAGTGTGGCGTGTGAGGCTTCTTGTCCAATACAATAGGAATGTCATAGGCATCCGGCGGAGCGGACTCGCGGACATCGACCTTGGTCTGAACCTTGGCCTCCGCGGCTTCCTCCTTACGGATGAATCCTTTGTCAGCCCAATCATCCCATTCGGGAGCGCCTGCTTCGCGATACATCTTGGTGAAGGCGGGGTTTTCCGACATTCGCATAGCGCCTTGGTCACCCATGAAATACTCGTAGTATCCGCCACCAGCGCCGGTCGTCGCCAAAGTTTGATAAAATGCGCGAGCGGGCCCATCTGGCGTGTCGTACTCGTAGAGGACCATCACGTTGTCATACCATTCACGACCTTGGAAATAGTCGTTGCCTCCACTAGCCATAACGCTCTTGGGAAGAGAGTTGAAAAACCAGTTGAAGATATCGATTTGGTGAGAGCCCAGATCTGAGATAGGCCCACCGCTTAGATCGCGGAACCAGCGCCAGTTTAGGAACTGCTCCATGTTCTCGAACCCATTTTCCTCGAGCACAGCCTGATCGACAGCGATCCTAGGATTCACTTCACGAAAAGGCTTAGCTGAGCGATTCCATTGACCGTTAGCCGTCGTGTAGCGACCGAGCAACTTGGCCCGCGTAGTGAGATTGTGATAAGCGTGCAGGTAACGTGGATTGCTTCGTCTTTGGTGGCCGATTTGCAGCAGCTGCCCGGTTTCTTTAGCGGTCCTCACCATCGAGCGAGCTTCATCTGGCGTCTTGGCCATCATCTTCTCGCAGTACACGTGCAACCCAGCTTCCAAGCAGGCATTCGTGTGTCTGGCATGCCAAAAATCAGGCGTAGCAATAATAACCGCATCCAAATCCAGTTCATCCTTGGCGGCGATCAATTCGCGGTAGTCGAAATACCACTTCAAACCGGGATTGTGGGTACGCAAAGCGCTACGGCATTTACCAATGCTGTTTTTCCAAATGTCAGCCACAGCCACGATGTGGAAGGGCGGATTCGGAATTTCCAGCATGGAGGTCGTCAAGACCTCGCCCTGTTTGCCGTAGCCTAAAATGGCCAGGTTGATTTTCCCATTAGGCGAGGACTGGGCCTTCATGATAGAAGGGGCCAGAAGGATGCCCCCACTAGCGAGGGCGCCTGTCTTCAAAAATTGGCGACGGCCAACTGAATTATTGGATATCAAGGAATCGTTCATAGTAGCTAGATTGTAAGGTGTTAGTTTCCGACCACTGTAAATCGGTTATGTTTCACTAGGATCAGGGCTCCCACGGTGAGGGCGACATGCATACCGAGCCAAGCGATCCCGGCGTCTTGCTTAAGCAAGATGAGACCGACTGATAGACTTGCCCAGACCAAACCTGAGACGAGTAGGGCGATACGAGAGTAAATGCCGGCCAGAATCATGATTCCGACCGCTACCAGGACGTAGCCCAGCAAACCGGAATAAATGGAGAGCGCGAAGCCAGGCATCAAGGGCTCTTCAGCAAGCGCCTCATAGAGCGGCTCAGGCACTCCCTGATAGTGGGAAAAGCCGTACTCCTTAACTTTAACTTCCGTAACCAGACCAGGAATAGCAACGCCGCCATCTTCAGCTCCCATGGGAACTTCCTTGCTAACTGTGGCGGAGAATTTCTCGATCCCGGTTACCATGGCTCTCAGCCCCAGCCAGGCTCGGAGAATTAAGTAGGCGAAAAATGAAGCGGAATCCGGTCCGCAGCATTGGCCCGATTTTGAGGGTTCACTAGAGAGGTTCGTATCTGTCATTTTCAGTTACCCTTTAAATCTTGGGTGTCGGCATGTCGAGTTTAGAAGTCGGCCCAGCCAACTCCACGGCCCAGAACCGTTACCATTTCGCTGCCTCTGTCAATTTTGGACGCGCTAATCAGCCTAGATATTCACATAAATCAACGAATTCCCTATGGTTTTCTAAGTTACAGAGCCATTTGGAGAGTGAAAATCCACTTCCAAAATTGAGAATATTCTTCGGAATCCCGATTTTCTCCCTTTTCAATTTCCCGGATTACCCATTACCAAAGGTGCCTATGATTTCCCTCCGCTACGGCACCAATCCGCATCAGACAAACGCTTCCCTCGAGCTACCGGAGCCGTCTCCACTGAAAGTTCTCAACGGGGCGCCGGGATACATCAACATGCTGGATGCCCTCACATCCTGGCAACTAGTGCGGGAACTGAAAGCGGCCACCGGCAAAGCCTCTGCCGCCTCCTACAAGCACGTAAGTCCTGCTGGGGCTGCGATCGGAAAGCCGATCGACGATGCGTTCAAGGAATCCCAATTCCTAAAAACCACCGATTTTTCCGAGGTTGCCAGCGCCTACGTGCGGGCTAGGGGCGGGGATCGACTCTGCTCATTTGGGGATGCTCTGGCTGTGAGCGATACCGTCGATGGTAGCCTAGCCCAGTTCCTGAAAGCCGAAGTATCTGATCTCATCATCGCTCCAGCTTATGAGCCGGAAGCCTTGGAAATTCTCAAAGGCAAGAAGAAGGGCGGATTCGTGATCCTGGAAATGGACTATGACTTCATGCCCGAAGGTGATGAGTCACGGGAGATCTTCGGCATCGGCATCACGCAAACCCGCAACAGTAGACTCATTACAAAAGCGGATCTAGAGAACGTCGTTTCTGAGAATACGAACATAAGCGAGTCGACACTCGAGTCTTTGCTGGTCGCCGCCATATCTCTAAAATACACCCAGTCGAATTCCATCAGCGTTGCCTATGATGGCCAGATAGTGGGAGTCGGAGCCGGACAGCAATCACGCATTCACTGCACGAGACTGGCCTGCGACAAAGCGGACAAGTGGTTTTTACAAATGCACCCAAAAGTGCGCGGACTCGATTTCAAAGATGGCATCAAGAAAGTGGATAAAACCAACTTGATCGACCAATACTTGCTCTGGGACTCGCTCAGCTCAAAAGAAGAAGCGGCTATGCTCCAAAACTTCAATACACGTCCCGAACCCATCAGCTTAGACGAGCGAGCCGAGTGGAACAGGCAATACCAGGATATCTGCCTGGGTAGCGACGCCTTCATCCCGTTTCGCGATAACATAGACCGAGCTAACCGCTCGAATATCAAACACGTCGTAGAAACCGGGGGATCCCTCCGAACTGAACACATAGTCGAAGCCTGCAATGACTATGGTATGAGCCTCACGCACACGGGAATACGCAGCTTTCTACATTAGCGTAAGGCTTAAGGCGCGAAGATGAAGGATGAATTTCGAAAGACGTAGCTCAATGCTTTAGCCTGAGTATATAACCATTCGTCAGATCGTAGGAGCGGCTTTACGCCGCGATTCTACACACAAAACCCGCAAAACACGGTTCCGATTCATCCTTCAGCCTTCATGCTTCATATTTCATTACTCAGCCTTCATCTTCAGCAGCAGGGGCACCCCCAGTTGTAAATGTAAATACCGCCCCCTGATGTTCAAATCTTTATTAGACATAATGACTATTGTGCGAATATAGTAATTAAAGCGGAATCAGGCCATCACATCCTTTTTCCATTGGCTCGTCTTCGAATCATATCTTCCAAGTAATTCCTATCCCATGAATCCTTTTCGCGAACCGTTTGCTTCAACCTGATCATAAGCTCGGGATTGGCGAAAGGAATGGCCACACCGTTTATGACCTTGGTTTCAATATGGGAAGAGGCTTCATCGCAAGAGACGCCACAGGCTTCCATCATAAGGTCTACCACTATTTCATCAGCCACTCTGATAACCGTGGACGACTCAAGTTCTCCAGCTTCGATTTCAGATACCGCATTGTCGGGCAGTTCGGCGAGAGCCCGAAAAACTTTCTCCTGATTCTCTGCAGACCGTTCGATGAGCAGATCAATGTCTTCTGTCGCCCGAAGATGGCCGTGATAAATTACCGCCATTCCTCAAATGACTATGTACTTCGCACCCTTTTCGTTGAGATCGCGGCAGAGCTTTAGGAGGTCGTCTTCTTCCGGAGCTCTTGAAATTTCAGGTTCTGTGTCTTCTTCCAATTATCAAGCTCCTGGTGTGTCGAGAATCTGTGCACTCCCCTTGAATAAGGGAGTCCTCCCGAAAGCATTTGCGCTCGTCGTTGCAAACGGTTCAGGCGTTCTCGAATTGACCGTTTACCTTCATTGCCAACGACTTTCATTGACCAGTAAAGTGATCGCTCTCGAGATCACCGTTTAGGGAGATATCGAGCGTCACTGTGCATCAATCCCATTTGCCCGCCCACCGAGCCCTCAGCTCTCCCTATCCGCCCCTTGACTATTACGGCCGAATCACCACCATTTTCGCATGTCCAAACGACTGAACCGCCGCGCATTTTTGAGAGGAACAGGAGTAGCCATGGCTTTGCCCTTCTTGGAAGCAATGGGGCCAATGGCTCGAGCAGCGGTTGGAGCGGCGGGCAA
>NZNM01000109.1 GCA_002694885.1 Opitutaceae bacterium
ATCCATTCACTCCATCTTCTATTCGGATTAGCATCAGCTGTCATTCAATCCGTGGGAGGCGTATTTCTGGTACTTGGGATTCTAACCCGCGGGATCGCCCTACTACTATCGATCATCGTGGGATTCGCGCTAGCCCGAATGATTTTGAATGCTGATAGCGTCGACGCTATGATGCTCGCTTACGCTCAGATCAATCTAGCAGCCCTATCACTCGTATTTATCGGACCCGGACGATTTAGCCTTGATCGCAGGGGGGTCTGACTCTCATGAGTTGGACCGTAAAGAAGAGTAACGGAATATACCTGCCGCGAATTGGATGGCGATTGGATGCCCGCAAAGCCACTCCCAACGCCTTTATTTCGCACGCTCATTTCGACCATTTCGGTAACCACCCTTCTATATTGTGTTCGAATAGCACCGCCGAGCTGCTTAAAGCCAGGCTCCCTGGAAACCGCGAATGGCTGACGCATCCGTTCAACGAACCGTTTCACATTGAATCGGGAGTTCGAGGTGAACTATTCCCCGCCGGACATATCCCCGGATCTTCCATGCTCCGATTGGAAAGCGAAGAAGGATCTCTTTTGTACACAGGAGACTTTAAATTGCATTCCAGCCCGGCAGCGGAATCCTGCATCGTCCCTAAAGCGGATACGCTTGTGATGGAAACAACTTACGGGATTCCCAAGTATACATTCCCGCCTAGGTCTGAGGTGGCAGCGGATATCATCCAATTCTGCCACGATACGATCGCTGACAACTTTATTCCAGTGCTTTTTGGATACAGCCTTGGCAAAGCTCAAGCGATTCTGTCGATCCTGCAAGACAGCGAATTGCAAATCATGCTGCATCCACAGGTTCTGAAAATGACCCAAGTTTGCCAGAAAATCGGTTTCGAATATCCCAGTTTCGAGCCTTTCGATTTTCGCAGAGCAACCGGTCATGTTATCATCGCTCCTCCGCTAACGTCCAAATCCAGTTGGCTCAATAGTGTCGAGAAAAAACGAACCGCTACAATTTCCGGCTGGGCCATGGATCCGTCGATCAGTTATCGCAGCGGTACGGATCGAGCATTCGCTATATCGGATCATTCTGATTTCCTGGAACTACTTGAGTTCGTCGATCTTGTGGGGCCTAAACAGGTTATCACCGTTCACGGATTCGCCACTGAATTCGCCCAAACATTGAGAGACCGGGGAATCGATGCATGGGAATTGGCATCCGAAAGGCAGCTCAACCTTAATATCGTTATAAGTCGCGATTCGCAACCATCTCCTCCATCGCCAAAAGGGCCATCTCAAGTGCACGTCAATCGTTCTAGAGGAGAGTTTACCCATTTTGCCACTACCTACGAAGCTATAGCCAAGGCCAGCAGCCACGAGAGGAAGATCGAACTGGCTTCAAACTATCTCGATTCGCTTGACCCGTCTGATATCCCTGCCGCGTGCTTATTTCTATCCGGCAGAGCCTTTCCCCGCTCTTCCAGAAAGAAACTTGCGATCGACTCGAAATTGAATCGGCAGGCTATTTTGACCGCCACGGATGCTACCGAACTTGACTACAAGCGCTCAAGAGCCACGCATGTTGATTCCCGGTCAGCTTTACTTGCGCTCGTAACCAGACCAGACGGCTCAGATCGCAGGTTGCAGGATATCCGCTCTCTTTTCACTCATCTGGAGCAGGCCCCCAATCCGATTTATCAGCATTCGTTGCTGAGCGAACAATACAAATCGATGGGGCCAAAAGAAACGCTAGCCCTAACCCTGATTGCCACGGGAAGCGGTACGGGAGATATCGTGGAAGACGTTGTCGAGGAAGCCCTCGCCCGACGAACTCGAAATTCCGTGGACTCCGTGAAGCGAGCGAATCTGAGATGTTCTAACCTAGAGAAAGTCGCCAACGCAGCCATTGATCAGCTCCTCGATTTTGTACCTCTAAAGCATTTCTATCCAATGCAGCTAGAGGCCGAGTCCATCGGCCGGATGGATCTGGAATTTCTTTCTACCCTGCCTAGCCCCCTTTGGACTGAAACGCTTTTCGACGGGATTCGCTGCCAGATTCACAAGATAGGGGAGCAGACGGAGCTTTTTGACGAATCCGGTACGAGTCTAAAGCACAAGTTCCCGGAGATCGTGGAATCGAGCATTCATATACCTCAGGACTTCGTCGCCGAAGGTCTTCTTGTGGCTTGGGAAAAAGAGCAGCCACTCTCGATTTCGAAACTGCTGGAAAGAATCAGAAAACCAGCGGAAGACCTTTTTATCGGGGAGGACGTCGATACCCTGCTCTGGCTCAACGACCTTTTGTGGTTCAATGGAGATACGTTGATTGACCAACCGCTGTCCAATCGTAGACGAGAATTGAACACCTTTACAGTGAATCCTAAACTGAGGATTTCGCCTGTAACTCGACTGGATTCAACGGAAGACCTGCCCACGCTGTTAGAAGATGCAAAGCGTCGAGGGCACAAGGGAATTATCATCAAAGATGAAACCAGATCATTCGATCCATTGTCCCCCAAAAGTCCCAGAACGCTTTTCTACTGACGGGCTAATCTGATTTCCGGATTGATCGCTCGCTCCATTCAAGCCATGTGTAGTCGATAAATATAGGCCGATGGACCGCTACCTTCAAAATGCTGCGCCGCAATCGCTGTCCCCCATTAGAGCGGGAATCGCGTTTTGCGTAGCCACATGGATTCTCGGACTTGCGAATACCAGCTCCTATGGAGTGAATCCCAACGAGATCCGGGAAGATACCGATTCTGAACAATCAGAGCAAATTGACTGGCCAGAACGAGAATTCCCGAATCCGGAATCCATCATAGGTGGCTTCAATGAAGGCGAACGCTTTCAATTCCGCGGTCAATGGGGGATCTTGCGCAAAGTTGGCCAAATCACAATCGCGACAGAGCCAGCCGAAAATGGCGGCCCAGGAATGCTCTTGGTCAAAACCGAAGCCAGGACCGTCGGATTCATTAAGGCCCTTTTCCCCCTCCTTTTGAAAGGCAGCGCATTGCTCGACACCTCCAAGGGTCGCATTCTCGAAAATCGAGTAACCGATGATGGCCGATCCAACGAGAGGGACGCCAATACGCGTTTCGATTTCGACAGCGGACTGATGCTGCACGTCGATAACTTGCGTCCCGATCGAAGCAAAGAAAGACCCCTACCCTATGGCACTCCTCTGGACTACGCGTCTGCAATTCTGCAGATCAGAGGTTGGCAATTGGAACCGGATCGAGAGTACCCGTTATTTATCGCTTCGAATGGAAAATTCTACCTAATTGAAATGAAAACGACAGGTATCGATTCACTGAATACTAGCTTCGGGAAAATTGATGCCTATCGCATTGAGCCCATTTCCGCCTTCCCCCAAAGCAGAATTTTTCGCGAGGGAGGAAAGATGGCCATTTGGATTTCCAAGGACCACCGGAGAATACCTCTGAGACTGGATCTTAAAACCTCCATCGGAACGGCTTCAATGAGACTGGAATCATTCGACCTGAATAGCGATTCCGTCGTAGCTCTGTCAGAATAGGCTAAAATCCGGTCACTCTTTTCGCCAAACGAATCGATAAGGTCGATTCGCCCAATCTTCCCCGGCATAATCCACTCCGATTCGCGGAGTTGTTTCTACATCGCCGTTAGCGACAGCGATTCCCCTATCCTCAATCCACAATCCGGTCTCGGGCGAAGCGGTCAATCCATTGAAACGCCGATCGATTCCAAGCTTCTTCGTCAAGCGGCCCGGACCAACAATGCCGTCCAGTCCACGAATCAAAATCGCAGCCGGATAGCCAACCGGTCCCGTCGTCAGATTAAGCAATTCATGGATACCGTAACAAAGATACACATACCATGCCGCTGCAGAAGCAAACATGGGCTCAGTTCGCTTGGTACGACCTCGACTTGCGTGGCAGGCCAAGTCGTTCGGGCCGTCATAGGCTTCGACTTCCGTAATAGAATATCGCGCCAATCCATGCCCAGACTTTAGAGTCAGTACCTTGCCCAATAAGAATCTAGCGAGCCGAGGCGTATCTTCGGAACGAAAATCCTCTTCGACAAGCTGTCTCATGCACCCCATTTTCAATTTCCCTTTAGCGCGCGCAAATCCGAAATCGAATCTATGTCTCTCGAGCAACGTCATCCAATCATTACCTTCACCGCCAACCTCGCCGCCGAAACCACCTATTATGTCGACGATTGGGGTCCAGGCCAAACGAGCCGAGCAGTACGCGAACGCTTTCAAGTAGGGGGCAAAGGAATCAATGTTTCAAAAATGCTCGGTCGCCTTCAGAGTCCAACGATCGCCGCCTGCTTTCCCGGGGGCCATTTCGGCGATTACTGCCGATCATGGCTCGACGAGAAGAAAATTCCGTACAAGGCCTTCACCCGCGATTGCATCACCCGATCGGCCACGATTGTTCGGGCTCCAGTCAAAGAGGAATTATCTATTCTCGGGCTGGATTGCCGCGTATCGAAAATCGCAGTCGAGCAATGCATTGAATACTTACTGAATCTGCCGAAACCGTACACATTGGCAATTTGCGGTGTCATCCCGCAATGGCTCTCGGAAACTTGGCAACCGCTCCGAGATTGGATTTCCAATCGCGATTCGCGAATCAGCCTGGCGATTGATACCTATGGCGACGGATTGCGTTGGTTCGTAGAACAATCGCCCGACATCGTTAAGATCAATCGCGATGAGTTGAATACTCTTTTTGACGACAATGTATCCAATTATTCCACCGGAGATCTCGTTGAAAAGGCAGCTAGCCAATATCAATCAGCACAATGGATCGTTACCGATGGAGCGGGCCCTATTTTCTGCAGAGCATTCGAAGGCACCAGACATAAGCTAGTTCCGAGGAAGACTCGCTGCGTTTCGCCCATCGGTTGCGGCGATGTATTCTTCGCCACCTATCTCCAAGCCGTTATCCATTCAGGAAGAGACCCAAAGAAATCCCTAGCTCTAGCAGCCGAATACGCATCAAGGAACGCCGAATCCGAAGGCATCGCGGATTTCAGTCTTGATATCGATCCGCGCTAGCCCGATCCGCTCAACCCCAATCCTATCTACTGATACTTGTTGCGAAGGAGAATTCTGGAACCGTCCCCTTTAGCTGAAATTTCCTTAACCGCTAGGGAAATGCGATTGTCGTCGTCAAGAGAGGACCAATAGAGATCAAGAGTTTCCTCTGGGCTCGCCTCAATTGGCAAAACGAGGGGATCTCCCTCGAACGAGGGCAACGGATTCCCATCCCCCATGTAAGTTGTCAACGCATACCCTTCTCCCGCTTGGGGAGCGCTCGGATAATAATACCAGCGATCCGTCAACCCCGGATCGCTTCGATTCGCCTTTAAGATGCTGAGGGCAATCGACGCCGATCCACCCGCGAGGTCTAGCATCCCTGTAATTCGAGGCGTATAATTGGGCTCATCAGGCTCGCGCTCGCGCTCGCTCAGGGCCTCTGAGAAGGATCGGCCCGCATTGAGCCCCTCGTAAGCCGTTCTTGTTTGATCCCCATTGCTAACGAGGAAAGCCCTACCCAACTCCAGCATAGCTTCGTAGATGATCAGAGACGGATCTTCCACTTTCGAGGCATCGAAAGGCTGCGTTTCCAGCGAGCCGCCCTTTCCCTTGAATTGGCGGTTGCGACTATTCGGGCTCCGCCCCATGATGAAGTATACCTGCTGCCAGCATTCACCGCCATGGGAACGTCCAATCACCAAGCCCCTGCCTGGATACGGATTCTCCCCGATGTGGCTTTTGAGTTTCTCGAAAGCGTGATCTCTTGATTGCATCTGGGATGGAAATCTGGATACCCTAGGATGGGACTCAACGAAATTTCTTGGGCCGGCCTGCAAAGTAAGCTTTTTTTCTAAACGTGACGTATACGCAATGTCGTCACAATTTAACATCTGGAAGCCGCTTTTTTGGAGGGCAACGCACCGTCAATGCTGCAAACGGACGGGCTGAAGGCAAAGACTGAGCGTTACCCTCCGATGCGAAATACTAGGTTTATGATGACGCTTGGTATAATACCACTTATAAAACCTAACTAATCGTGAAAATCGCGTCCTTCGATCGTCGCTTTGACAACGCCCTGGCGAATAACGAAATCGCCAAATCGCTCGCCGGCTTCCCGCTCATTGGCATAAGCCGATAGCAGCTGATCCAGTTCTTCAAGGATGACATCCTCGCCAACGTTTTCCTTGTAGAGCTTGTTCAAGCGCTCGCCTTTCCCATCTCCACCGAGGTAGAAATTGTATTTTCCAGGACCTTTGCCTACAAAAGCGATCTCCGCCAGGAAGGGCCTCGCGCAACCATTCGGGCAGCCCGTCATGCGAATGACGATGGGTTCTTCCGCCAGGTCGTGCTTGGCCAAAAGCCCATCCATCTTCGTTACCAAATCGGGCAGGTAGCGCTCCGCCTCCGCCATGGCTAGTCCGCAAGTGGGCAAGGCAACGCAAGCCATGCTATTGCGACGAAGCCCGCTCAAAGTTTGGCCGAACAATCCGTATTCACGAGCTAATGACTCGACCTGTTCCTTTTTAGCTTCAGGGACATTGGCGATGATCAGATTTTGCGTCGCCGTCATTCGGAACTCGCCCTCATGCATCTCCGCGATTTCCCGCAGACCGGTCATGTACCGTTTCTCGTCTCTGTCCCAAATCCGGCCATTCTCGATGAAAAGCGTCAGATTCCACTTGTCCTCCAGCCCTTTCACCCAGCCCAGACGATCGCTGTGCATCGTGAATTCGAATGGACGCTCCTCTTGAAACTCGATCCCTGAACGCTTTTCTACCTCAGCTCGGAAGGCATCGACACCCATGTCATCAACTGTGTACTTGAGCCGGGCATGCTTGCGGTTCACCCGATCGCCAAAATCGCGCTGAGTGAGGACTACCGCTTCCGATACGGCAATGGCATTTTCAGGCCCTATAAAACCGAGGCCACGAGCAATCTGAGGATAGGTCGCCTTATCCCCATGAGTACTCCCCATGCCGCCCCCTACGAAAACGTTGAAACCCACTAGCTCCCCGTTTTCCGATATGGCCACGAAACCCAGGTCGTTCGCGTAGAGATCCACGTCGTTGTGAGGCGGAATGGCTAGAGCGATCTTGAACTTGCGAGGCAAATAGGTCGAGCCATATATGGGCTCTGCCTCTTCTTCGTTGCTAGCCACTTTTTCTTCGTCGAGCCAAATCTCCTGATAGGCCCGGGTTCGAGGCAGCAGATGCTCGCTTATCTTGATAGCGTATTCATGCACCTGGCCATGCAACTCCGACTCCAGCGGATTCGTATTCGATATTACATTACGATTTACATCTCCACAAGCGGCTATAGAGTCCAGCATCTCCCTACCCAAGCTTTGAATCAGATGCTTGATGTTCCGCTTGAGAATACCATGATACTGGAAGGTCTGACGGGTCGTGATGCGTATCGATTGAAATATGGTGAGCTCGCGAGCGATCGCATCCACGGCCAGCCATTGCTTCGGTTGCATCACCCCTCCTGGCACACGGGCCCGAAGCATGAAACTGTGTAGCGGTTCCAGTTTTTGCCTCTTCCGCTCGCTACGCAAATCGCGATCGTCTTGCTGGTAAAAGCCGTGAAACTTGGTTAACTGCGTGTCGTCAGCCGCCAACCCGCCCGTGCTCGGGTCCGCCAACCCTTCCAGGATGGTGCCCCGCAGGAAATGGCTGCGACTCTTAATTCCCTCGTTCGGACTAAGTTTTTTTGCCTCGCTCATCAGTACACATCCCTCTGGTAACGCTTGTCGCGTCTCAATTGCTTGAGGAATTCGCTCGCCTTCTCAGGGGAAAGCTTACCTCGCTCTTGGAAAATGGCCAGCAATGCGTCCTGCACATCTTTGGCCATCCGCGTCGCGTCCCCGCACACGTAAATGTGGGCGCCGCGCTCGATCCATTCCCAAAGCTCTTCAGATCGCTCGCGGAGACGATCTTGAACATAGATCTTGTAGTCTTGATCGCGAGAAAAGGCGAGATCGAGACGCTTGAGTTGCCCCCTTTTGAAATAGTCCTGCAGCTCGGTCTGATAAAGAAAGTCTTCAGTGAAATTCGGGGCTCCAAAAAAGAGCCAGGAATCGCCATCAACTCCGTTCGCCACCCGCTCCTGCAGAAACGCCCGAAACGGAGCGATCCCAGTACCGGGTCCGATCATGATGATGGGGGCACTCGGATCTGCCGGCAAACGGAAATTATCGTTGCCCTTGACGAAGACTTTGACCGTACCGCCGTCCTGTAGACGTCGACAGAGATAGCCTGAAGCCCCGCCCAAGTGCGTTTCTCCATGGGCCTCATATTCAACCACTGCCACAGTGAGATGCACTTCCTCGTCGACTTCCGCCTTACTGGAAGCGATCGAGTACAAACGCGGCGTCAGTTTCCGCAGCAATGAGAAAAACGCTCCCGCCTCCAGCTGGGCTGGATTCTGCTTCACGACGTCGGCTAACTGACGATCTGCCGCATAGGCTTTCAATGCAGCCTTATCCGAGGTAATTTCTTTGAGCGCGGCGCTATCGATTGCCTCCGCATACTGTTTGACGAAGTTGGAGTGCAGCTTGGTCAGCTCAAAACTCTCGAGCAAAGCTTCCTCCGCTGTCTGCTCACCCACCTTTTCCTCCGGATCGATTTCCAGGGCCTTTAGAACATCCGCTACCAGTTTCGGATCGTTCTTGAAAAACACCCCCAAAGCATCGCCCGGTTGGTAACGAATTCCGGAATCGGAGAGATCGATCTCGATGTGGCGAATGTCTTTCACCGAATTGCGCCCGGTGATTTTCTGACCAACCAAAAGAGTGGCTTCATAAGGATTGTTCTTGTCGTATTCGACGCTGGGCGGCGGCTGAGCTACCGCGGCGCCCGCTTGGCTGAAGGCTGGAACCCGCGACTGTCCGACCAAAGGGGCAAACGTATCGCAAACACGACTATTCCAAGCTTTCGCCTGGTCTTCAAACTCAACGTCAAGATCCACCCGATCCAGCATCCGTTCCGCTCCGCATTGAGCTAGCCGCTCGTCGAAATCCTTACCGGTTTGGCAGAAAAACTCGTAGCTCGTGTCCCCAAAGGCGAGAACGGCATACTTCAATCCATCTAGTTTCGGGGCCTTTTTACTGCCCAGCAGTTCGTGCAGAAACTCCGCATCGTCAGGCGGATCCCCTTCTCCGTGAGTGCTCGCCAATAAGGCCAAATGGGTAGTCGACTTGAGCTGCTTGGGCTTAAAGTCGCCCATCGATACCAGCTCGGCCGGAAGGTTTTTGCGTTTCGCTTCTTCGAACAGAGCCGCCGCAACACCCTGGGCATTTCCCGTCTGAGACCCGTAAAGAATCGTCAGCTTGCTGTCGCCTACCGCTGCCTCGGAAGCGACTGCTCCTTGGCCCGAAACGCCAAGCCCCGTCAAGTATCCAGCCACCCAGTTCAATTGGGCTGGAGACAGCTGAGCAGCAAGCTGATTAACTTGCGTCACTTGAGCCGGATCGAGCGGGCTGTTGGATGCGTCTAAAGACTGTGTCGACATTTCAAATTGCAAAGGGCGGAAACTAGACAGCTATCCGCATAAAACAAAAGTGCAAAATTCCCTGTGACACGCCACCGATGGAGTTAGTTGCCGCTTTTTTTCTCCAGCAGCTGAAATCCCATTAGCCATGTGCGACAATGACTGAAAAGAATGGGCGAAGGCGACTCGGGACGCATGCCAAAAGGGACGGAAGACCGCGGGCCAGGCGAAGCTGTAGCGAAGACTGGGCTCGCCTCTCCAGTTTTCAGGAAATGGAGGACCGCTTGTCTAGCTATAGCCTTGGCGAAAGCTGAAGACGGTCCTCCCCAACCTAATCGCCAACGGAGAGGCTCCCGAACTCTAGTACCTGTAGTGAGCTGGCTTGAAGGGACCTTCGACTTTGACGCCGATGTAGTCCGCTTGCTCTTGGGTCAGCTTGGTCAATTTGACACCGATTTTCTCCAAGTGCAGGCGAGCCACCTCTTCGTCGAGGGCCTTTGACAGCAGGTAAACGCCTGGCTTGTAGGTCTCCTTGTTCTTCCAAAGATCTATCTGAGCCAACGTTTGATTCGCGAATGAGTTAGACATAACAAACGACGGATGCCCAGTCGCGCAGCCTAAATTGACCAGGCGGCCTTTGGCTAGCATGTAGATGCTGTTTCCGCTTGGGAATGTGTACTTTTCCACCGCTCCCTGCGATTCATCCTTGATCACGTCGATTTCAATGCCTTCGTATGCATTCAGGTTGTCCACTTGGATCTCGTTATCGAAGTGACCGATATTGCAAACGATAGCTTGATCCTTCATCTTCTCCATGTGCTCAACACGGATGATGTCCTTGTTGCCGGTCGTGGTCACATAGATATCAGCCCGCCCTAGCGTGTCTTCGATGGGACAGACTTCGAACCCTTCCATCGCCGCCTGCAAGGCGCAAATTGGGTCGATCTCCGTTACGATCACACGAGCCCCCATGCCTACCAGAGCTTGAGCGCAGCCCTTGCCAACATCCCCATATCCACAAATAACGGCGACCTTGCCGCCGGTCATGACGTCGGTTGCCCGCTTGATACCGTCAACCAACGACTCGCGACAGCCGTACAGATTGTCGAATTTAGACTTGGTCACAGAGTCGTTCACGTTGATAGCTGGCACGAGCAGACTGCCGCTTTCCATCATCTGATAGAGACGGTGCACGCCAGTCGTTGTTTCCTCGGAAACGCCCTTCCACTCGGCAACCGTGTCTTTCCAACGACTGGGGTTCTCAGCGTGGATTTTCTTGAGGAGATTCTTAATGACCTGCTCTTCTTCGGAGCCGGAAGCCGAATCAACCCAATCGCTGCCATTCTCCAGTTCAAAACCTTTGTGGATGAGTAGCGTGGCATCACCTCCATCATCGACTATCAATTGCGGGCCCAGTCCTCCCGGAAAGCTGAGGGCCTGATCTGTGCACCACCAGTACTCTTCCAGAGTCTCTCCTTTCCAAGCGAAAACGGGGACGCCCGATTTAGCAATGGCGGCAGCAGCATGATCCTGAGTCGAAAAGATGTTGCAGCTCACCCAGCGTACATCAGCTCCCAAGGCGACCAAAGTCTCAATCAAGACTGCCGTTTGAATGGTCATATGCAATGAGCCCATGATTCGGACTCCCTGCAATGGCTTCTCGCCCGCGTATTTTTCCCGGATAGCCATCAAGCCAGGCATCTCCTGCTCTGCTATGTCGATCTCTTTGCGACCAAAATCGGCCAAGGAGATATCCGCTACTTTGTAGTCCAATGTTTGTGTATCACTCATATTATTCTCTCCAAATTATTTGCTCCCCTGCCTAACCGCTCTTTTCAAGGCGGCAGCCTTGTTCGTTTGCTCCCAAGTGAGCTCGTCCTTTCCGAAATGACCGTAGTTGGTGGTCGACCGATAAATCGGCCTTTTCAGCTTAAGTTGCCTGACGATTCCAGCTGGCTTAAAATCGAACACTTGGGCAACGGCCGCTTCAATCGCCTCCTCATCAACATTGCTTGTCCCGAATGTATCTACTGAAATGGATACCGGTTCGGGATGTCCAATCGCATAGGCGACTTGCAGTTCTGCTCGATCAGCAAGACCTGCAGCCACAATGTTCTTGGCCACCCACCGACACATGTAGGCCGCCGAGCGATCCACCTTGGACGGATCCTTGCCAGAAAACGCTCCTCCACCATGCCGTCCTGCTCCGCCATAGGTATCCACGATTATCTTGCGGCCGGTCAATCCAGCATCTCCTTGCGGTCCGCCAATAACGAATCGGCCCGTAGGATTGATCAAAAATTCCGTGTTCTTCGTCAGCAATCGCTTGGGCAAGCACCGCTTGATCACTTTCTCGATCATGAACTTCTCTATGTCCTTGCGGCGAACATCTTCCGTGTGCTGGGTCGATATCACGACCGCCGTTATCTCCACGGCTTTGTCGCCTTCGTATCGAATGGACACCTGCGACTTACAGTCAGGGCGAAGCCATTTCGCTTGCCGCCCAGCATGCCGTATCTTGGCGATTTCCCGACCAATGTGGTGGGCATACATGACCGCCGCAGGCATAAGCTCCTTGGTCTCATTGGAAGCGTAGCCGAACATAATACCCTGGTCGCCCGCGCCCTGCTCGGCGGTATCCTTGTCCTTGGCTTTACGGGCATCGACCCCTTGGGCGATGTCCGGAGACTGACTGGTAAGATTGTTTGTTATGAAAACCTTGTCGGCGTGGAACACGTCGTCGTCATTAACATAGCCAATATCCCGTATAGCTTGGCGGACAATCTCCTCATAGTTCAGCTTCGCTTTGGTGGTGATCTCGCCGGCGAGGACTACCTGGTTACTCTTTACTAGGGTCTCACAGGCCACCCGACTTTGGGGATCCTGGGCGAGACAAGCGTCCAGGACGCTGTCGGAGATGTAGTCCGACACTTTATCCGGATGCCCTTCCGCAACCGACTCCGAGGAAAATACGTAATTTTTGGCCATATTCGATTAGTGATTTGATCGCTAGTTGAGCCGCTTAGCTCAAAATATCAACATATTCGGATTTATTGATATGTTATTTGCGATTTCAAGCCCATAATCGAATGGCTGAGGGGGAACTAAAGCTAAATCAGGGCCCAATCGGTAGAAGACCCTAATCCAAAATCGACCCAAAGTCGAAAATCGACAGATACTGTTAATCCACCTCGAGCGGTTTGGATCTAATTGTTTCTAGCCCCCGCTATTCGCGCTTCCCTGGATCGGCGAAACTCTTCCCGTTGCCTCATGCCGTTAGCGAGAATATTGCTAACGAACTGCCTTGCTTCCTCTTCTTTCTTTAGCGTTTCCGGGTCTTTGACTCGAACGGGCTTTTTTGGGGCGGGAGTATTATCCGCCACGCTACGAACAGGAGCAGCCTGTTTAAGGGTGATGATCTCGTTTTCGTTTATAGCAATCTGCTTTGTGATTCCATTGAGAGAAACGGATATGGTTCCGTCCGCCTCATCCCAACCGCTGACGGCAAAACCATCTTCCGATCCATCTAAGGGCACCCAGACGCTTTCCTTCGTCTTGGAATCGTAGAGGGAAATGGTAGCATCCGATCCGATCGCCATTAAACCCGTAAACTCCATCTGGTCCAATCTTGAAGGAGTCACTTTGGCAGCTGTCGTCTCCTGAACCGGAGCCGCTTTTACTCTTTCGAATGGCGAACGGATCTCCTCCGCCCAAATCAGCTGGGCGGTCGCGGCCAAGAGAAGGAATGAACTCAAGAGCCCCTTCGCAGTAGAAATCTGTCTTCCAATTGGATAGTTCATTACGCGTCTTTAGTAACGTCCAAGTGATCGATGTTCGTTACAATCAACAATATCGGCCGGATTCAAGCGCCAATGAAACGCAAAACCAGCCTCCCCGAAAAGAGAGGCTGGTCCCCGTAATCACAAAGCCTCACGACTTTGCAAAATCTTTTGAGTGGTTTGACTTAGTCGATGACAGTCACATCGACGAGAACCTCGCCAGCGCCACCATCTTCGTCGCTCACAACAATCGTGTAGACACCTTCTGTAAGCGTTACGAGCGCTGCGGTACTGGTAGTATCGTCAGTTGGAAGCGCGTTTCCTTGGAAATCGTCGGTAGCCAAGAATGGCGGCAGCCCGGCGAATTCAGCAGCAGCTATGATTTTAGCAGCGCTTTCTGCTCCCCCACTATCCCAATTATCAACCGTAGCGATCTCATCGCTTCCTCCAGTTTGGAAGTTCGTTTTGAACAGCGTCATGGTAGGATTGGCCATTGGGCTAGCGACACCGAAATCAGCCAGTTTTGGACCAACGGCGCGAATAAGAACTGTCTTGGTACCGAGAACCGTGAAACCAGGAATCACGCTTTCACCAGTAGCAACATTTGTACGGGCCGAGATATTAACTACATCACCGGTTCCACCTGCTTCAGATGCAGATGCGGGAAGGTAGCCAGCTTCGGAGAGATAGGTCCAACCGGCCATCCAGTTATCACTCGCAGAGAACGCTCCTTGGTAGCTGACAGGTGTGAACCATGTGTCGCCATCCGGCAAATCAGCTAGAGTGTTGGTCAACGCGGGGCTGCTAGAAGTCGGGCGAGGATCAAATCCACCGTCCGCGGTGCGAGAGATGCCAGTCAAACCAGCAGCTTCAACCGTGTTGTTCAAACCAGCATCCGCCAGGAATGATTCGTCATCATCGAGGTTGGCTCCACCAGCTCCGAGCGTGTCGTCTTCATCTCCATCGAATAGGTCTGCAACCCCGAAGTCCCAGATATTGTTTGAGATATCGATCAATTTTTCAGTCTCTCCATTTCCGGGAATGCGCAAACCAGAGTCTGGCTCAATGCGGATACCTTCTGGCCATCCAGTGAAGATCGAGTTCTTGTAAACCGCGTAAGCGTTATCACGGATGCGGAGAGCATGGCCTTTTTCACCATTACCAACGTAAGTGGCGTTGTAGACCGTGCCACAGCCAATGTTGCGACTAGGATTGGTCGATGTTTCACCATCGTGCTCGCCGCCATTGTCTGGTGCGTGAGCGTCATTCGCGATAGGGCCACCGATGTAGACCCAGAACTGACCGCGGCCTTCCCAGCCTTGATCGTAGTCGAATCCATCATCGCCACCGTAAGCAGATACGGCATACTTAAGGTCAACCGTTCCACCGAAGAACTCGATAGAGTCGTCGGAATTGCCGAATACTTCGATGTGGTCGATCTGGGTGCCACTTCCGACACCGCCCAGTGTTAAACCGTTGATCTCCGCGTCTTGGGCCAAGGCAGAACCTCCAAAACGAATAGAAACGTAGCTTAGTACACCCGAGCTATCCGCTGGATCAGTACCTCCGAATACGCGAGACGCTGCTGGAAGGAATTCTGGAATACCTTCAACAGTGTCCTCAATCGTTGCACCCTCAGCCCAAGGCTCCTTATTCCGATCGGAATTAAGGGGAGCGTTTCCTAGGATGATGAGTCCACCCCACGCATTGCCTTGTTCAGGACCCCAGGAACCATCCATGGGATCGGCTTCCGCGGTGAAGATGATCGGCGCGGATGGAAATCCAATCGCGTTGATCGTGGCATTGCGCGAAATAATCAGAGCAGTAGCGTCCGTGCCCGTGCCGGCGGCGCTCTTGATTACTGTGCCTGCTTCGATGTTGAGGGTCGCGTCAACTACAGTGATGAAACCACTGAGATGATAAACATTATCAGACGTCCAAGTGGTGTCTGTCGTAATGTTTTGTGTTACGTCTATGTCAGCTGCCAGGACAGTCCCCGAGAGGAGAGCCGAAGCAGCGATTGTTGTTATTACTCGTTTCATATTTTTCATGAGATTACCATTTAGATAAGAGAGTGGATTCATCGACTGTGCTCTATAGTTGACTACTTCCCGTAACTAACACTCAGCGAAAAAGTTCTTCCTGAATCGTTGAGCGCGTAGGGAAACACTTCGTCTCGGAATAAGTGGAATCGTTCAGTTTCGGCATCAAGAAGGTTGCTCACCTTGAACTTGAATTTCCAAAAGGGACCGAGACGTTGGCTGAGGATCAAGTCGAGATTGTCGGCGGGCGACTCGTCTACCAATGGCAACCTGGCGTTGGTTACAGCATACAAACGGTCTCCCGTGTTGTTGTAGGATAGCGTAACTCCCGTGCCTTTCCGATAGTGCTCCCAAGATGCATCCAAGTTGTAAATAACCGACGATTGCCCCTGCAGCTCTCGAGTGGGGGACAGGTCAGGAAACTCGGCTAGCTTGCGATCGATTTCCAATTGAGAACGATTCACTTCAGAATCGATATACGAGAAGTTGCCGCCGATCGTCAGCGCTACGAAATCAGAGGACAGCGCATTGATTTTCTTTCGGGCTTCGAGTTCCATACCTTCAACTTGCCCCTCTTCGACATTGTCCCAAGAAATGAAACCGAAACGATCAATGACCTGCTCGATTGGGTTGGAAAGATCCTTATGGAAAACGCTGACCGCAAATAGTTCATCGCCATCGGCCGGGAACATTTCCCAACGGAGATCGTAGTTCTTTATCTCCGACATCTTCAGGTTCTCGTTACCGATGATGAGAAACGAGCCAATCGCATCGAACTCCGCCGCTGGAGTGAGCTCGCGAAAGCTCGGGCGAGCAACCGTTTCAGTGAAAGCGAATCGAAGATTCTGACGCTCGTTGATCGAATAAACGAAGTTCAGAGAAGGCAGAACATGATTCTCGGAAATCGATGATTCGGCATTGGGAATGAATTGGGGCCGACCCGAGATAGATTCTACACTGATCGATGTATCCTCATGTCTCAAACCGCCAATCAACCGGAACTTGCTTGAAAACGGAATATCCGCCATAGCGTACGTCGCTGAAATCTCTCGCGTTCCACCGTATTGAGGGAAGGCGTCAGTCAAATTGGTCATTACAACTGCTGTCTCGCCGTTTTGATCCAAATTGATCCGATCATCAGCCAAATAGTCCGACCGATCACCGACGTAACTCTCAAAACGGTCGCCATTAGCCCAACTGAATGACAGCTGGGAATAGGCGCGATCCGCCTCAATATTTCGGATACCAGCTTTAAAATAGGCCCCTTCTCGGTCACCGAAAGACAGCGGCACTTCAACATCGAAGCCAAACTCGTCAGCGTCTTCTTCTAGACCTCGAAAAAGTCGTCTGTTCGTGAAACCAGTAGGAAATCCCCAGTCGTCCGGATCGACGTTATTTAGGTCACCACCGGCATCGTCAAACACCTCCAGATTGACTGAATCGAAAAAGATGATGTAGTCAGGCTCGTCTTGAGAGCTCTTTGACTTGGAGAAATTCCAATCGAACTTCACATTATTCAGCTCTGAGAAAACATGCTTTCCGTAGAGCTGATTGGATTCGATACTCCTTTCAGTGAAATGGATTCTGCTTTCTCTAAGATAGTTGCTCTCGCTGCCTTCCACGACACCTTGCTGGAAGTAACTCTGGTCCGTTCCCGACTGGTTATAGAAGTTTTTCAAACCAATCTCGTGCTCAGAGGATAGCTGAAAGGCTACATTGAAGAGGGCGCCCAGGTTAGCCGTATTGACTCCTTCGTCAGCCCGCATGTCGAACTCGGGGACCATAACAGATCCATCGACGCCCTGCTCTAGCTCGTACCTAGCTTCGAGAGCGTTGGTGCGTGTTTGGAAATCCCGGCTATGCGTCAAACTAGCCGTGTAACCAAACCGCTTTTCGCCATCTTCGGAAAGAAGTATACTATCGCCAAATGCCAGCGAGAAGCTTTGATTCAGAGGAGCATCGCCCACTATAATCGGGGAAACCACTTGCGAGAGGTCATTTAGAATCTCCGATTGCTCGGCATTGCTCAGCTCCGAAAGATTCTCATTACGCGTCAGCCGATCGGGTATCTCACGCGAGCCGTCGTCCTTGCCCAGCCAATCATTGGAACCACCTGGATACGAAAGAAATGGATCTCCTGTGGTGTTCGTATTGTATCCAACTCCATAAGACACATTGTAAAAGAATTGATCCGGGAAGGACTTGGTCTGTATGTCGACTGCTCCACCAGTGAACTCGCCAGATTTGTCAGGCGTAAAGGTCTTGGTGGTTTCGATAACGTCCAGCAGATCGGTCGGGAATTGGTCTAGCTGCACCGATTTCCGATTCGGGTCGGCGCTTGGCAAGGTAGTACCATTGAAAGTGGTCGAATTGTAGCGGTCGGACAATCCCCGAACCACCATGTACTTGCCGTCCTGAATGGAAGCGCCAGTCACCTTAGCCAGAGCATCGGCGGCATCGCCGAGACCCAGGCGGCCAAAGGTTTCCGACCCCATGGCATCGCTGATGGAGGCCGCTTTTTGCCGTTGGGACAAAAGGCCCACATCGGATTCTTCCAGTATCTTGGCCTGTATGGTAAACGACTCCAATTCGACGATGTCCGATGTGTCGTTGTGCAAGGGAACGTCGATCTTAGCCACTTCCCCAGCTACAATCTCCACCTCTTGAACTTGAGATGACTTGTAGTAGGGAGCCGACACCACGACTGTATAGGTTCCCGCGGGAACCTTAGTCATGAAGTACCGGCCATCTACATTGGTTTTTGCAGACATCTGATTCTCCACAAGGGTGGCTTTGGCGCCTAATACGGAGCCGCCATAGTCAGCGTCTTGAATGGAACCTGAGATGATACCGGTAGCTGCTTCTTCCTGCGCAAATGAGCTCACGCAGGGGCCAGTCGCTAGAACGACTGACATAAGGCTCTTGGCTATGACGCCGAGAGACTGTGATTCACGGGGGGTCAATCTTATGAATCTCATAGATTAGAAGCCCCTAAAGACTGTTTGAGTGTCCTGGATTTCAACGCGAAATCCGCCTCAAACACCTTTTGTAACGATGCCGTAACATAAGCGTTCGAGCTGTAACCTAGGCGTAACATTTCGCGTGTTTCAGCGCTTCAAGTGGCGCGGAATTGACACCAATTGGGCTCAAAATCGCCATTTTTGGGCAATCACGCTTTAAATACCTAATTCTAAACCCTTGTATCTGGCTAGAATTGTAAGAAGCCGGGTCTCGGAAGACATAAGCCAGCGGAAACCAAAAGACCGCTTCCGTTTAAGAAGCGGTCTTTGCAAAAGTGGCGGGATAGACGAGACTTGAACTCGCGGCCTCCTGCGTGACAGGCAGGCGCTCTAACCAACTGAGCTACTACCCCGTGTCGATGAGAGAGGGCAAAAGGTAGAATCCGTCATTTGCAAGTCAAGCGCCGTTTTTGGATTTTATTTTGAAGAATGGACGCCTTGCGACTCTCTGTTATCTAGGAAAGTTTTCTAGCCGAATCGATCAGATCTCCAAATGATTTGGAATCGAGCGAAGCGCCGCCAATGAGACCTCCATCGATATCCGGTTGGGCAAGCAAATCGTCGGCATTTGCCGGTTTCATCGAACCGCCATAAATAATACGCGTCTTTGCGGCTACGGCGTCGCTGTAAGCCTCTTTTAATAGAGACCGAATAGATCCGTGAACTTCTTGGGCCATTTCTGGTGTCGCCGTCTTGCCCGTTCCGATCGCCCAAACCGGCTCATAGGCAATAACCAAGTTGGACATGCCAGACGCATCGACTCCATCCAATCCTCCGAGCAACTGCGTTTTGACGACGTCCAAGGTCTCGCCTGCTTCCCGCTGCTCTAGGGTTTCCCCAATGCAGAGGATGGGCTTTAGGAGGTTCTCCAAGGAGAATTTCACTTTCTCATTGATAAACGCGTCGCTCTCATGGAAGTGCTCGCGACGCTCGCTGTGACCGAGAATCACGTATTTGGCGAAGACGGCCCTCAGCATCTCGGGGGAAACTTCTCCAGTATATGCGCCGCTAGTTTTTGGATACAGATTCTGGGCTCCCAATCTGACCGCTGAACTTTCGATAGCCTGCGATACCCGTTCCAATGCCACGAATGCGGGGCATACGACAACTTCTACGGTGGCGTCTTTCGAGACGATTGAAGCGATTTCGGAAGCGAGCTCTTTCCCCTCTTCCGGGGTCTTGTTCATCTTCCAATTGCCTGCGATAATATATTTTCTACTCATTTCGAATAATCCTTAAATTCTGATTACTTGTCTTCAAGGGCTTCCACGCCAGGAAGGGCCTTGCCCTCCAAAAACTCCAGGCTGGCGCCTCCCCCAGTGCTGATAAAGGAAACGTCACCGCCGAAACCCGCCTGATTGATCGCCTTGACCGAATCGCCTCCTCCTATGATGGAGATAGCTTCCTGGTTCTTGGCCACTGCTTCCGCTATAGCGAAGGTGCCTTTGCTGCAGGACTCGATTTCGAAGATTCCCATTGGCCCGTTCATTAGAATGGTTCGGGCTTCCGCCAATTCCTTGGCATATAATTCCATCGTCTCGGGCCCGATGTCGACGCCTTCCCAACCATCGGGAATATTGCCGTTCTCGTCCGTCGATCCTACGTTACCGACTGACATGTTGTCGAAGTCGAGCGAATCGACTATCATATTGTCCACCGGCAACAGGAACTTAACCCCTTTTTCTTCAGCCTTTTTCATTGCCGATCGGGCCGTATCCACAAAGTCGGGCTCGGAAAGACTATCGCCCACCGTTTTTCCATTAGCCAAGGCAAAAGTGTAGGCCATGGCTCCGCCGATAAGAATCGTATCCGCTTTTTCTAGCAGCCGATCGATAACCGTGATCTTGTCACTCACTTTAGCGCCGCCCAGAATAACAACAAATGGGCTTTCCGCATTTTCGGTTTTCTCGCCGAGATACTCCAACTCTCTCTGTATCAGCAAACCTGCGACAGCTGGCTTAAGATACTGGGCGACACCAGCAGTCGAAGCATGAGCTCGGTGAGCGGTGCCAAAGGCGTCATTGATATAGATGTCCCCCAAGCGGGCGAACGACTGGGCCAATTCCGGATCATTCTTTTCTTCGCCGGGATGAAAACGTACATTCTCTAATAGCGACACAGAGCCTGCCGACAATTCCGAAACCGCTTTTTCGGCCCTACTACCTGCGGATTCCGGCACGAATACGACCGGTTGCTCCAGTTCCGCGGCAAGCGCTTCAGCAACGGGAGCGAGTGAGAATCTAGGATTCGCTTCTCCCTTGGGACGTCCCAGGTGGCTCAACAATACTGCCGTTCCTCCCTGCTCTATGACGTGGTTTATGGTAGGCAGGGCGCCTAGTATCCGCGTTTTGTCAGTTACCTTGCCATCATGCAAAGGTACGTTGAAATCGACGCGAATCACGGCCCGCTTGCCGTTTAGGTCTATATCTTGAATCGTTTTCTTCGCCATAGCGAATCGAATGGCCTCGAGGCCAATCCTATTGGTTGGAATCTTCTAGATTAGGCATCTTTCCCTTACCCCCATTCCTCTACAGTCGAAGGCTTAGGCACTCGGGCAAAATTGGAAAATAAGAGCCCTTTGCCCGGTCTTCCGAGCAAAGGACTCGAAACTATCTATGAGATCTTCTTCAGCAAATCCACCACGCGATTGCTGTAGCCCCACTCGTTGTCGTACCAGCTGACGAGCTTGAAGAAGTTCTCCGTCAGAGCGATACCAGAACCGGCATCGAAAATCGAAGAAGCTGGGCAATGGATGAAATCCGAAGATGCCACTTCATCTTCCGTGTACTCGAGAATTCCCTTCAAAGAATCCTCGGAAGCTTCCTTCATCTTTTGGCAAATTTCTTCGTAAGACGTCGCTTTCGTCGTGCGTACCGTCAGGTCTACCACCGAAACCGTAGGAGTCGGAACTCGGAAGGCCATCCCTGTCAGCTTGCCTTGAACTTCTGGAATAACGAGGCCTACAGCCTTGGCTGCCCCCGTAGAAGATGGGATAATGTTCATCGCCGCAGCGCGACCGCCCTTCATGTCTTTCGGGGATGGTCCATCAACCGTTTTCTGAGTGGCTGTGTAGCTGTGAACAGTCGTCATCAAGCCCTCTTCGATTCCAAAATTGTCGAGAACGACCTTGGTAATCGGTGCCAAGCAGTTCGTTGTACACGACGCGTTGGAAATCAACTTGTCTTCTGCCGTTAGCGTATCGTCGTTAACTCCGAGGACCACAGTCTTCAAATTGTCTCCCTTGCCAGGAGCGGAAATGATCACCTTTTTGGCGCCCGCATCGATGTGGCCTTGGGCTTTTTCGTCTTGGACAAATAATCCAGTCGACTCGATTACAATATCGACGCCCAAATCTCCCCAAGGCAGGTTTGCCGGGACTTCGCGTAGGGCGAGACACTTTATCTTCTGTCCATTTACGACCAAGGTATCATCGCCTTCCGCTTCCACGGTGCCGTTGAAACGACCTTGGGTCGTATCGTACTTGAGCAGGTAAGCCAAGTTGTTAGCAGGAACCAAGTCGTTCACTGCTACCACTTCGACTTCGTCGCCCAGGAGACCCTGGTCGACAATTGCGCGGAACACGAGACGGCCGATCCGGCCGAATCCATTAATAGCTACTTTTACAGCCATCGTTATTAATTTTTGCTGATTGTGGTCTTAGTTTAGTAGGACCCTGAGCTTTCGGGATGACCCAAAAAACAGGCGAATCGGGAGTAGATGGCGCCCTCTAGATAAAATCAAGGGTTTAAAACGTGACAATTTGCCGATTATTAAAAGGGCTCTTTTTGGGGCTGCCTGGCAGCCAATTCAATCGGTTAACCGCTAAGAAAACCACCCAGGGGCATTGCGTTCAGTTTTGATGGTGGAGCGCCTACGACAACGTTCTTAGCCACAATCCGGATGCTAACGGGGGAGCGCGCAACTCGTCATCCAGATCGTTGCGAAAGGAGACATCATCGAACCCCCAAAACCTATCATGATCCGCTAGTTGCCTCCAAGGCCCTGCCCAATCGCCAAGCGATAGAGAGAGTTCATCGAAATCGGGGTTTACGGCAAACAGCAACTGCGCTTGGCCATGGCTATTGTCCGCATTGAAAACCATCGCTAACGCGTTGCGACCTTCTACATTTAGAATTTCGAAAAATCCTTTCGAAGCCCGACTGTAGTGGCGAAGCAGCAGTCCGAGTTCAGATTTTCGAAAGGCGATCCACGCGCCTAAATACTCGCTGGAAAGCGCGAATTCCGACCTTCGACGAAAATTCAGAGCATTGAGATCGCCTCTCCGATAGGTGTTGTTCACCCCATGTTTGGAATGCAGAAAGTCCTGTCCCGCGTGCAGCATCGGGATCCCTATCGAGACCATCATAATTGCGAACATCATATGCGATCGCCTTATATCGACGATTGTCGGGCAAGACCCATCGAAATCCTCTCTCTCGGTGATCACATCTATACAGGCCCGATCGTCATGGGACTCCGTGTAATTCACCGTTTGGGCAGGCCAGCTTGCATAGTCGTCAGGCGAACCCGTAATGAAGTGGAAAAGGTCGTTGGGACTTAATTTTCCTAGAACGTATGACCTGATTGACTCTCTGTACCCATCATTCCATGATGCATACCCAGTATCCTTAAGTTCCCTACCAATATGCCCCCGGAAACTCCAAGGCTCTGCAATTAGGATGATATCCGGTCGAATCGCCTTCAGCTCGTTTTCAATCTCCACAAGCGCGTCCTTTCCGACAAGGTCCGCCAGATCGAAACGAAAGCCATCGACTCCATAGAATTGCACGAATCGCTTGAGACTATCGATTATCAACCTCCGCCCCATGGGTGTATCGCATTTCAAGTCGTTGCCACATCCGCTCCAATTGGTCAGTCTACCATCCGGCTCCAGATGAAAATAATACCGCTTGTCGATGAAAAGCAAATGGGCCGGCTCGCCAACATGATTATAAACCACGTCAATTATTACCGCCATATCGCGTTCATGAATACTGTCCACCAAATCGCGAAATTCCTGGATCTGCGACGCGTTTCCCGGATCCGTTGCGTAGGAAGAGGCCGGCGAAAAATAGTTGGCCGTCATGTAGCCCCAGTGATACTCATCGGGAGATCGGCTATCATTCTCCTGAATCGGCTGAAGCTCCAGGGCATTAACTCCTAGGGTCGTTGGATAGAAAGTTTCCGATTCGACCGATGATTGCAGATCCTTGAACCCCAACGGGGCTTCTCGCTCTATTTCTCCAGCAACCATATCCCGCGTATGGGCTTCCAGGATTACCAGATCCTGCCAAGCTGGAGCCAGGAATGGCTTAATCGGCGGGAAACGCTTGTCATCAACAACGATGCCCGGACCCTCTCGCCCCACGGTAGCCTTCGCGTACGGATCCAATACTTTAAAGTCCTTGTCGAAAGCGGTGCCCGGACCATCTGGACCATCTAGTCGAAACCAATAATGAGCTCCTTCTAAGTTTTTTTGTATTGTGGTTTCCCATACATAGCCATCCGTTGGATTCATCAGAATCCAGTCGATGTTACTGGCGTCGCCCGAATTCGCTAAACCGACCTTTACCCATTTGGCCCGCGGCGCGAATAGCCTGAAGGTTGTGGAGTCATTTTCCACAATCGCCCCGAGAGCTTTGTCGGAATACAAGCCCAGCAAGAAGGGTCCAGGATCTAACCGTTTCCGACGCAATTTCGTTCTGCCATGATAAATTAGCGTGTAGGTCTCCGACAGATCGAAGCGTTCTTCTATCTCGAAACGAAAACGGTGGAGGCCGCTTCTCTTGATTGAGAAGAGGTAGTTGCGATTGCCCATCCCATCATTGACCACATTAGGAGCTTCGTCATCGGCTAGCAGCCACCGGTGATTGCCGGTGACGAACTTGAAAACCGTCTCTCCTGCCGCGCCAAGTTTCTCCAGAGGAACCTCTAATGTCAGGATCGAATTCTCCCCTGTCCTCAAGGGCTCAAGGCGCCATTCCCGTTTTCCAATGCCCTCCTGCCAACCATTGAATGGGCCAACTAAAAATAGATCATTCTCATCGTATCTAAAATCCGGACACTCCTTTCTCGAAACCATAAAAACCGCATTGCCCGCATCATCGATGTAGTAGCGGCTTTCCAAGGCGAAGTCGATTGGCGGAAGGCGCTGGATATCCAACTCCCGCACCGATGTTGTTTCCAGGCTGATCCTGGGGAGTTTATGGGCCTTCCAATCATAGTTGAGCTCGATAATTCCACCATTAGGCGAATCCATGAAAGCTTTGGCTACGCGGTGTGACTCGTGGGTGGTCATGATTCCAAGGAGAACCACAACGTCATATTGCTCCCATTTACAAGCTAGAACGGCATCTGGTTTTAGCCTGTTGGAAAGAGCGGCGCATCCCGCCGCCAACTCGGCGCCTTAAACGCGGCGGCTCCCCATCTCGTGAATCAAATCTGCCGTCTGCTCTACAGTCGTCAAGTAACGCTGGAAAAGCTCAGGAACGTCTATCAACTCCTTGTCGAGCTTACCGTCTCGCAAATCCTGGATTTCATAGAAAGCGGCGAGCGAGTATGGCACGTGGGTGGCGAAGCGCTTGACCGCGTCCCGCTTGCGATAAGGCATGTTCACTTCGAAGAATCTCAAAGCTGCGCGGATCAGGATCTGGAAGGTTGAAAGCGTCGCAATCATGAGATTAGCCAAATCTTCATCTGACTCGTCTATGAGCAAGTAACGTCCTCTCAGCTGTATGAGCTTCCCTTTCAATTCATGCTCTAGCTGAAATCGCAAATTGGCATGGCTGATGGGAAGCCGTTTCATGACATCCTCTCCGTAAAGGACGAGATTGCGTTCCTTGATGTCGAGCAGTTCGATTGGGAAAACGTCCGATGAATTCTTAAGGCGATCCCAAGTAAACAAAAGCGGCGGCGGATTTCCGAATCGAGCCCACCTCGTCGTCAAAGGCCTCAAAGCATTCAACTCTACCAGTCCGAGCTTTCGGCAGACGACCATCAGGTTGTAGTCGGA
>NZNM01000110.1 GCA_002694885.1 Opitutaceae bacterium
CCGAATCTATCCTTAGAACGAGAAGATTTCACGCTGGCATTTCCTCCTCGCGGCTATGCGACCAAATGAAAATTTCTTTCATAGTTCCCGTCTACAACAATTTCGATATCACGAAAGCGTGCATAAGCTCTCTTCGAGAATCTCTACCGAAAATTGAATACGAAATCATTATTGTTGATGACAGCAGCGATATTTCCGTTTCGAGGAAACTGGAGAGTCTAGAGGGAGATCGCTTGAAGCTGGTAAGGAACCCAGAAAATTTCGGTTATGCCAAATCCAATAACGTGGGAGCTAGACTAGCCACAGGAACCTATCTCTTCCTCATTAATAATGACCTCGTTTTTAAATCCGGCTGGCTTGAGCCTATGTTGTCAGCTCTATCCTCCCGCAAAGCCGGGATCGTAGGCAATGTACAAATCGATGCGAAAACTGGAGAAATCGACCACTCCGGCTTCCTTTTCGATGGTAACGGCGCCCTTCGTCATAAGAGATCGAAAAACCCGGGCAAACGGTACTCGCGCTTCGCAGCAGTCACAGGAGCTTGCTTAGCCTTAAGACGGAAGACCTTCATAAAGTTGGGAGGTTTCGATGAGAAGTTTGAAAATGGGTGCGAAGATATAGATCTCTGCTTTAAAGCGCAGCAAGTCGGATTAAAAACCCTCGTCGCCAATAAGAGCGAAATCCTTCACCACGTTAGTTCAACGCGATCCTCCGACTCGCTCAGGGATGAGCGCAACACGCGACATTTTCAAGACAAGTGGCAGAATCAGATAATCAATGAAATGGCCCGATCTTGGCCGTCTACCTACCTAATCGGTCTAGCTAGGGGAGAGAAACCGTTTATGTGGGCCGCATTTCGTCAAGCAGTCGTGAGACTTCTGCCAATCAGGCTCGACGCCGCTCCCATCGCTTCACTTATTGTTGAGGCCAAACTGAGGAGAAACGAGCGGCATTGGCTCTCTCTTCTCGATGGGAAAAGCGACGAAATGATAAAGAGAAGCTACCAGTCCAACGACGGAAGATGGCATGGAACCCAATTTTCCTACAAAGGCTTAGAGCCAAATCGTATTGAGGAAACAGGCCGGTGGATTAAAGAGATCGGAGAAGTGAGGCTAGGTTCTGGATTCTTTCTCACAAGCGTGCAAGTCGTTGGCGTTATCAAACCTCCACAAGACGGAGCCAGGGAATCCGAGGGCGACCTAGGATTGAGAATCACCATAAATGGAGCGGAATCCAAAAAGGTTTTTCCCGTTCCCGAAGGGAAATTCGAAATCGGCATCGAGGATGTACCCGCGATCCCTGAGAACTCGTCTGTAATCGAATTCGAACTAATTGGAGTAACTAAATCCAACGCTAATGCATGGCTGGGAAGAGTCACTCGAAAATGGTTCTTTCTATCGAGAGAACGCCGGCAGTTCTGGAAATTGCATCGAGAACAGAAGCTGAATCAGCGGCTCATTGTGAAGCAAGTGAAACTGAATCACGAGATGCTACTAGACTTCGATAACCAGCCTACTTCACCGGTAAATTTCGACTTTCTAAGGCGATCGACCCAACTAGGCGTCAATCTGGTTGGATGGTTTGATGCGGAGCTTGGAGTGGGCGAATCTGTTCGTATAGCTGCCAAGGCGTTAGATACCACGTCCATTCGAACAAATCTTGTATCCCTAAAAGTCAACTGCCTCGCTAGCCGAGAGGACAAAACGTTTGATGATCGCCTTGTTGATGAAAACACCTACCCGATCAACGTGTTTCACATAGATGCCCCTCAAAGCGCCGATATCGACCATCATCACGGTCCCGGCTTTCGCGAAGGCAAGCGCAACATCGGATACTGGGCTTGGGAGCTTCCTGAGTTTCCCGATGACTGGGTTCGCTATTTCAGCTACTTTGACGAGATCTGGACACCATCAAATTTTGTGAAAGATGCTGTCACGATGAAGTCGCCTATTCCCGTCATCACCATCCCGCACTGTATCGAATTCGCAGTGCCGGAAAAGCAGGAACGCGAGAAATTCGGCCTGCCAAGCGACAAATTCCTTTTCCTCTTCGCCTACGATTTAAACAGTTATCAGCCTCGAAAAAACCCAATGGCTACTATTCAAGCCTTCAAATCCGCGTTTGGCGGGAATGCTGGCAGAGATGTAGGCCTAGTAATTAAAACTCATTCTACCAAGCAAAACCAAGGAGCCTTCGAGGAATTGAAAGAACATCTTCAGGGAATCGAGAATATCTATCTCATCGAAAACCGGCTTTCGAGAGCCGACGTTTATTCCTTGATGTATTCAGTCGATTCGTACATTTCACTTCATCGCTCCGAAGGATTCGGACTCACCGTTGCCGAATCGATGTATTTAGGAAAACCTGTCCTGTCCACAAACTGGTCAGCTACTTCGGAGTTTGTGAATCGCCAAAACGGTTGTCCGGTGGATTTCGAACTTGTGGAACTAGAGCGGAACTTTGGACCCTACTCGAAAGGTCAACACTGGGCCAATGCCAAAATCGATCATGCCGCCGCGCTTATGCAACAATTGGTAAGCGATTCAGATTTCGCCCGAAAAATCGGCGAAGAAGCATCTCAAACTATTCGAGAGCGATTCGCCCCAGGAACAATCGGAAAAATATACGAGAAGCGAATGAAATCCCACGCACTCTGGTAAGCCCTGCTCCGTGGAAAATAGGAAAAATCAATACATTCTAGCCTGATAGCAACTCGCTTCCTGGAATTTTATTAACGTCGGCAGACTATCTATCCATTCGACAATTCCTAGCGACCAATCCCCTATTTTCCAAAGACGGATTCGTATCCATATGCTTTCTATGAGTGCACGAATAAGGTCGCATCAAGTTTCTGCATTCTTTCTTTCCCGCATTGGTCTATTAGGTCGGATACGTATTTCCAATCGCCCTCGTAAGAATTGTCATTCCATCCAGCGGCTAACGCAATCTCCCTGCGGGCCATAACACATCCACAATCTATAAACGAATACTCAAGCCGAGTATCAAAGTTCCTCCAACTGTAGTAATCGTGCGACATATTGCAATACACAGCATCCGTCGTGTCATCAAACGCTTCCAGCATCTTCTCGATATAGCCAGGAACATGATAGTTGTCAGAATTTGAGACCACGATGAATTCGCCCGCAATATGATCACATACTTGCTCAAAACCCTTTTGCCGGGGTGTATGACCCCAGTCGTTGGCTCGCGACTTCGTCTCAAAAAATCGTATTCGATTGTCGCTCGCAATAATATTTCTCTCTAGTTCCCCTAGCTCTGACGAAGGTCCATCATGAATGAATAGCAGTTCCCAATTTTCGTAGGTCTGCTCCAAGAGCGAAACCGCCAGCACCGGAAAAGACTTATAGATAGGAGATACGAAAATCACTCTGAATTCTTGGCTCTCAATCTTCTTTCGATAAGCAGGTCGGGTCACCAAAGGACGCGTTCGCCTTAATACCTCTCTATGACGCAATCGATTTCTGGCCCACAAGATCAAGCCCGTGTCCTTTATAGCGGGCGGTAGGCTATCTAAAACAAAATATATGAATTCCGATACAGCTCTCATGGGGAAAACGGGGCTATCAAACCCAAAATGGGCATTGAGAATAAACTCGCAACACGCTAAAAAATGCTGCGAATTCCGTATTTGACAACCACATACAAAGCTTGAACCCCGTCCTTTGGCCTTATCTTTTTTCCCTCATTAAAGTTGCGTTGCTTATAGGAGATCGGTACATCTACGATGCTTAATCCAGCCTCAGAAGCCTTTGCCGTCAACTCTGGTTCAATACCAAATTGATTTTCCTCAAACGTTGTCGTTTTCAGAAAATTCGCGGGGAAAAGCTTAAAACAGGTTTCCATATCCGTTAACCGATATCCTGTAAATAAATTGGATGCCATAGTTAGGAATCCATTGACCATCCGATGCCAAAATGGACTTACTTCATTCAGACCTCTTCCTAAAAATCGGGACCCATAAGCTGCATCCGCTCCAGTCATTCTCAGATTTTCAATAAGTGTCCCGTACTCTTTCGGATCGTATTCAAGATCTGCATCCTGGAATATGATATGCGTCCCATTCGCAACCTGGATACCCGTCCTCAACGCAGCTCCCTTTCCTTGGTTCTCCGAATGATGGACAACCGTATCGACTTCCGCTCCTAACGGGCCTTTAAGCAGCTCTCCTGTTCCGTCCGACGATGCATCGTCAACTACTATCAATTGCATATCCGGAACACCGCTACTTTTTACTGCGCTAACCAGCGAAGATAGCGTATCCACTTCGTTGTAGGCAGGAATAACCACAGAAAGTTTCATTCAACCGCCATCTTTTGAACAGATCGGGGGATATGAACTCTTTTCACTTCGTCTATAAAAATTCACAACAAATTTAACGCATTCCCACAACTGCGTACGCCACAAAAAAGCTCAATCGATTTTCATTAATCAATCGAGCTTGTGGATCGCTGATCCACTCCAAAATTTATCAATCCGCGAGGAAGACTTCTACCAGTCCAATTCCTGTTCCACTATCCACTCCAGACAGAATGAAACTGTAGAGACCTGGTTCGACATCGACTAAAAGAGTCGCGTCCTTCGAGCCGCTATCCGGAACGGTGGCTCCCACTCTCTCTGATACTGAAATGATTTCATCTATATTATTCGGAGAATCCTCCCAATCATCATTTTTACCGATCTCCTCATTCACGGGACCATTTTGTGTAAAAGTGGTACGGAATAAAGCGATCTGAGGATCGTTCAATGTTCCATTTATGCCAATTGACGGCCCAAGTCCCCGAATCAACAATTTCGAATCAACCTGTCCTTTAACGGTGAATCCTGCGATGAGTACATCATTACCTGTCCCCACGAACCCGCGAGTTGACAAATTAATCAGTCGGTTTTGAGCATCATTGGGAGCAGCCTCTGTTGCATCAAAAAGTTCTACAAGGGCGAGACCTTCAGAATTTTCATTATCGCCAGCAATCGCAGTGAATAATTGAGTGCCCTCTAAATTTAGCGCCAACGCTGCGTCCTTGGAACTTTCATCAGAAGTAGGAAGAGCATTCGTCCTCGGCGAGAAGAGGGCTTTTATATCATCCAATTGGTCCGCCCCCCAGTCATCATTAACTTCTGTTGGATCCGATGCTCCGAAAGGAAAGAGACTTATCGTCGGATCCAATGCGACATCAGAAAGACCTTGATTTACCAATTCAGGACCTTGAGCTCGGGCAAGAAGATCTATAGGTCCAGCACCAGCGATAACGAATCCCAGAATCATCGTCCGGTCCCCACCAAGAATCTTACCACGCGTCGACAAATTCGCTAAGCTAGAACGCAAAGATTGAATTTGCGTGCTCGAGCTCACAACAGAGTCGAAACCATTGATTGCCACAAGGCGGTATTCGTAGTCTTTACCACGGCCTACGCTGTCATCATCGAATAACGTCGCTGCGCCATCGACAGTTCCTAAGATGGTCCAGTCTGAACCCCCAACAAACTTTCTCTCAATTCGGTAGCCACCACCGGGGACATCAGCCCCCTCCCAGTTGAAATTGACTGTTCCGGGGTTGTTTTCGTTGCTCGCGACGCTTGAAGGCGCCGTCGGCGATCCCGCAGGCTGGCCAGCACCCAAACCTGCTGAAGCCACAAAAGACGGAATATCTCCAGCGTCTACGAGAGGATTACTAACATCTGGAAAGAACTTTAAGCTATGCAGTAGCGTACCGTTCTCGGGCATTTCCCAAGCATCTCCCGCCCCATTCTCTGAAGTATTCCGATAGAACCCATAGGGTTCGCCATCTCCCGGAGTTTGGTTACCCGGAGTCAGGTTAGGAAACCATAGGATGGCTAGATCGTTGCCTGCTTCCCAATTATCCCCAAAGGGAACTGCTCCGGAAGTGACGATATATTCTCCTCCTTGAGAGGATTCCGACGACAAGTCCCATGTAGCCACGATCTCATCGTCGCTGGCACCATCGACAATCGATCCATTCGACGGCAGTGAGAAGCTGTCATCATCTGTAGATGCTACTAGATAGAGCATTCCTGCCCCAACCAGCGGGTCTCCATTTTCGTCTTGGAGAGTTCCGAGATCGATTGAGAAAAATACCGATCCCAATGAGTTTACAGCAAGACAAGCCGCCAGGGCCCCAGAAAATATCAATTTATTCAGTTTCATTGTGGCAGGCTCCATTCATTGACCCAGTTGGCATCTTCTGGATTAGCATCAACTTTCACTTTTCGCACCGCCAAACCCATACCCGGCTGGATGGTGTCAGTCCCCCTGTCAATCGAAGCTCCGGCGCTTGCCTCACGCCAAGCTCCGTTATAGTAGAAGTACTCGGCCACCGGCTTTTTATTTTTCCCGGTTTCCGTCAGCGAATACACAAGCAGCAGATCGTTTGGATTATCTGGATCCGTTGTCTCCTCGAAAACGCCGCCAGGCGCGAGACCGAGTTCGTTCAAGGCAATCGCTAGCGGTCGGTTCAATCCAATGAAATTGTCGGAAGCGAACTGATCGGATTCGCTTAGGGGAATGACTATCGGCGCGTCGATCACTTCACCAAAAAACAGAGCGTTTTTTCCTACGGTGTCATTATTGCGAATCACCAACGCTCGGCCCGGATAAAGCACCGTGTTGTCGACCACAGCATCTATTCCCGCTTCGACTTGACGCCAGCTGCCTCCTGAAAAGTAGTATATGCCCTCAGGAATCATATCGCCTTCTTCGGATGCGGACTCTGGGACGATGACTTCGATCTTCCTCACTCCAGGCTCGCTCTCGTCTTCATTAGCCACACCTAGCGGAAATGCTGAGCTTAACGTCCAATGGGGATAAATTGCGATCTCATCTCCATTGGCCAATCCCGCGCTAGTTCCACCGCTCAACACGATTCCGGAGGCTGAATTCGAGGTCACATCGAGATGAGTACCCTTTTGGGTTCCTGTTTCGATGACCACATAGTGTGTAGGAACTCCTGACTGACTATCAAATGCTCCACTCGTCAGAGAGTCAGCAGCAACAGTTAACGTTACGTTTCCATTCTCGGTCGCCGATTCTAGGACACCTCGAAACTCAGCTGATTGTTTAAACGGAAAGGCCACGATCACATCGCTTTCTGCAGGCAGATCTATGGAAATCGCCCCCACTATTTGGGAGTAGAATTCCTGGGCTCTGGCTGAAGAACTCAATGCAATCATGGAAGCGAATGCGGCTACAGAGAGCCTGGATATCATAAAAGTGTACTTCATGGTTAAAGAGTTCTAGGGGTAGTTAATAACGAGCAAGTATAATACGGTCAACTCGAGCATCAGGTTTCAACTTTTTGGTCAAAACTAGCATAGGAAACCGACCGTGGCCTGCTGCCACTACGCTCTCTTAGGAAGCAGACGCCAGAAAGCGGATGATTTACACTCTAGAGAACGCGTACGATCATCTACCGCAACAACGCTTGAATTTTTTGCCGCTCCCGCACGGACAAGGATCGTTTCGACCCACCTTGGGAGCCGCCCGCTTTGTGGCCACTTTGGGCAGAGAAACCTCCTTTTTACCCGGTGTAGCGCCAGGGCCACCAGTTGGTGAAAGGTCTCCTGGCCCCTGGGCCACGGCTTGACGAGCCAACATCGTTTTCACGTTCTCGATCGCAACCATATTAGTCGCTGTCCGAAACAAGCGCGAACAGAGCTGTGAGCGGATCATTCCAACTAGCTCCTGGAAGTACGTGTAGGCTTCATTCTTGTATTCGTTGAGCGGGTCTTTCTGCCCGTAGCTTCTCAATGAGACGCTTCGGCGCAATTCCTCCATCTCAGTCAAGTGTTCCTGCCAACGCCCATCAATGGAGTTAAGGAGAATAAATCTTTCCAGGTGAACAAGAGCTTCCTCGTTTTCAGCAGTTTTCTTAATACGATACGCTTCCCTAACCTTGTCCAGGACAAGATCGATAATCGCCTCCAACTCCAATCCGTCGAGATCCTCTTCTCTTAGACCGATTGGGAAATGGGAATTCACCCAAGTTAAGAATCCCGAATAACTGCCATTCTCGCCTTCGCCGGATTCCGATTCCATGTGCTCAACCAGCTCTTCCTCAACAAGCTCAAATATGGTTTGGCTTGGATCCTCACTGTGCAAAGCTTGATTTCGAATTCCGTAGATGATCTCCCTTTGCTTATTGAGAACATCGTCGTATTGCAGCAGTCGTTTGCGAATAGAGTAGTTCTGCTGCTCGACCTTTTTCTGAGCGGTCTCGATCGAACGATTGAGCAGTGGATGTTCCAACGGATCCCCTTCCTCCATTGAGTTTTGGAGAATTTTCGACATGGGACCTGAGTTGGCGAACAATCGCATCAAATCGTCTTCGAGGGAGATGAAAAATTTCGATCGCCCAGGATCGCCTTGTCGTGAACAACGGCCCCGCAACTGCCTATCAATACGCCGCGACTCGTGCCTTTCGGTCCCTACGACCAATAGACCTCCTCTGTCTTTCACGCCATCGCCCAATTTTATATCGGTGCCGCGTCCAGCCATATTCGTAGCGATTGTCACAGCTCCGCGGATACCAGCTCGAGCAACGATTTCCGCTTCTTGCTGATGATACTTGGCGTTGAGTACATTATGAGGGATATTCTTGCGACGCAGCATCCTGCTCAGCAATTCTGAAGCCTCGACTGAGACCGTACCCACAAGAACGGGCTGTCCCTTCTTATGGGCCTCCTCTATGTCTTCTATAGCCGCATTATACTTCTCGCGGCGCGATTTGAAAATCACGTCATTTTCGTCGACGCGAATGCAAGGCTCATTTGTTGGGATAATGGCCACATTCAATTTGTAAATGTCGTGGAACTCCGTCGCTTCTGTCTCCGCTGTTCCCGTCATGCCAGCAAGTTTGTCGTACATGCGGAAATAGTTCTGAACCGTTATTGTAGCGTAAGTACGCGACTCTCGCTCGATCGTGACATTCTCTTTTGCCTCAACCGCTTGATGCAAACCATCTCCCCATCGTCTACCCGGCATGACACGGCCGGTATTCTCGTCCACGATTACCACCTTGCCATCCTGAACGACATACTCGACATCCTTCTCATACAGCGAATACGCCCTCAATAGTTGGCTAATCGCATGAATATCTTCACCCACTTCTTCTAGCTTTTCCTGCTCCTTAAGCTTGATAGCGTCTTTCTCCTCCTGAGAGAGCGAGGTATCCTTATCCAACGCGCTGAATTTGGTCGCCAGATCAGGCAGCATAAACCCATCCGGATCATCCGGCCTCAGCTCAACTCTCCCGTTTTCCGTCAAATCGGCCTGACGCTGCTTTTCATCAATCGTGTAGAAAAGCCGCTCCTTGAGCTCATACATGCGATCCTTATTCAAGTCGCCATGCATCTCGGTCTCGAACTTATCGAATTCGCTTCGAATGTCGCCACGCTCCATGAGTCTCATGAATGTCTTGTTCTTTGGAGCTCCTAGTTTGACCAAAAGCAAATCGGCAAACGGATCGGCAGCTTCTGCTTCGTCCGAATTGGCAGACTCCTCTTCTTTTTCCAATTCTGCCTTAGCTGAATTAGCAAGCTTGTTGCAAAAGGCTACCTGCTTTGAAACCAGCCTTTGGATACCGCTCTTCATTTTCGTATAAGGCTGCTCTCTTTGGATTGGAGCGGGTCCCGAAATAATCAGAGGCGTTCTCGCCTCATCGATGAGGATAGAGTCCACCTCGTCGATGATGATAAAATAGTGGTCCCGCTGCACCTGCTCTTCAGCATTGTGGGCCATCCCATTATCGCGGAGATAATCGAATCCGAATTCCGAAGCAGTACCGTAGGTGACATCGCGACCATACATTTCCCGCTTCTGTTCCGATGGCATCTGATTTTTTATACAACCTACGGACAAACCTAAATAGGCTAGCAAGTAGCCCATCCACTCAGAATCTCGCTGCGCTAGGTATTCGTTTACCGTAACCAGCTGCACATTTCTTCCACTCAGCGCATTCAGATATATCGGCAAAGTCGATACAAGTGTCTTACCTTCGCCAGTAGCCATTTCAGCGATACGACCCTGATGCAACGCCATCCCGCCTATTAGCTGCACATCGTAATGGATCATATCCCACTCGATATCCTGACCAATAACCGAGAATTTCGAACCCACTAGGCGTCTTGCCGCATTCTTGACAGTAGCGAATGCTTCGGGAAGCAAGTCATCAAGAGATTCCCCTTCCTGAACTCGAGTTTTGAATTGGGACGTGTGAGCCTTCAGCTCATCGTCGCTCAACGATTGATACCCAGACTCTAGCTCATTGATTCGATCAACGATAGATTGGCATGATTTGAGCCATTTCTTGTTAGCCCTTCCGGCGAATTTCTTGAATAATGATGAAAGCATTGTCGCTTGAATAAAAGCCTTTCCGCGTATCGAATAGGGGACCGTCTGGCAACGAAAAGGTTCTGGATTCTCAAAGCTAGATTCTAGGAGGATTGTAAAATTGGGTCAAATTGCGGGTCCGTTGGGGTGGTCAAAATGCGAGTTACACTAGCTCCACCGTAAACCCCTTTGAATCAAAAGCATCTCCAATAAGAGCTTGATTTCGCCTATGCCTCCTATCTCAATACCGACCTTATCACGCGAGATTGTAAACATTCGGTCCTCGTACGGATCCAGTACATTTTGACTAGATTGGGATCATACCGAAATAGATTCTAGTTTTCATTAAGTCAGCATCAATTTCACACTGATCGGGCGCCGGCCAAACTTACTCACGGATAAACGCCTTACAATTCGAGTAGCTCTCTAAAATAGCCTATAGTCTCTTTAAGCCCTTCTTCCAAAGGAACCGTAGGCTCCCAATTCAGCTCGCTTTTGGCGGTTTCAATATCAGGTCTTCTTTGCTTGGGATCATCCTGCGGCAGAGGCTTAAATATTATCTTCGATTTCGTCCCAGTCAATTTGATCACGTTTTCAGCAAGCTCAAGCATGGTGAACTCGCCTGGATTCCCCAGATTTACGGGACCAACGGTGGCATCCTGATCCATCAGGCGGACAAATCCGTCGATCAAATCGCTAAAGTAGCAAAAAGAACGGGTCTGCGTTCCATCTCCAAAAACGGTAAGATCTTCACCTTTCAATGATTGTACAATAAAATTGGATACAACTCGCCCATCTTCAGGCGACATTCTCGGACCGTAGGTATTAAATATGCGGGCAATGCGGATATCCACTCCGTTCTGCCGATGGTAGTCGAAGAACAGGGTTTCCGCGCACCGCTTACCTTCATCGTAGCACGAGCGAATTCCGATGGGATTTACATTGCCCCAGTAGGATTCCGGCTGCGGGTGCAGATCAGGATCGCCGTAAATCTCGGATGTTGAAGCCTGAAATACTCGAGCGTTTACTCGTTTGGCGAGTCCCAGACAATTAATCGCTCCCACTACTGAGGTCTTGATGGTCTTGATAGCGTTGTACTGGTAGTGGACCGGAGATGCAGGACAGGCCAGGTTGTAGATGCGGTCCACCTCAACTTTGAAGGGGTCTATCACATCATGCCGCATAAATTCGAAATTCGGGTGCTCACGCAAGTGAGCGATATTGCGCTTAGATCCCGTAAAGAGGTTGTCCATGCAAATAACTTCATCTCCGCGATCTGTAAGCCTATCGGCTAGATGACTCCCGAGAAAACCCGCACCGCCAGTTATGAGCACACGCATACCATGAGATTCCGGCGTCCCTTCGAAATTCCAAGACCAATAGTGTCAACTACGCGTTAAATTGCCTGCACAAGCGATCCAATCGCGATTCTAAGATTCTTCCGCTTCGTACTCGCGAATCCAAGCTTGGCTCCATTGAAGGAAATCCCCTTGAGCAATATGCGAGCGGGCCTGACTCATAAGATCCAAATAGAAATGCAAATTGTGGATCGTTAGCAACGTGCAACCTAGAATCTCTTTTGCCACTATCAAATGTCGCAGGTAAGCTCTTGAGAATCGCTGGCACGCATAATTTTCCAGTTCAGTTTCCAGCGGATTCGGGTCATCTGCAAATCTAGCATTACGAATATTCTTCATTCCTCGCCTGGTAAAAAACGCTCCATTTCTGGCAACCCGTGAAGGGAGAACGCAGTCAAACATATCAACGCCCAGCGCGATCATCTTCAACATTTGAGGGGGCGTACCCAAGCCCATAGTGTACCGCGGCTTGTCTTGAGGCAAGTAAGGAGCGGTCGATCCAACTTGATGGAGCATCTCTTCTTCAGGCTCGCCAACGCTCACTCCGCCAATCGCGTATCCAGAGAATTCAATACACGATAATTCCTCCGCAGATTGCCGACGCAAATCCTCAAACGAAGATCCTTGGGCGATAGCGAACACCAAGCCACCGGATTCCAGTACCCCTAACTCTCCGGCGATTTCCAAACACGAACCCGCCCATCTCGACGTACGTTCAACTGCCTTGGCGCATTCGTTCTTCTCGCAGGGCCACGGCGGGCACTCATCAATAACCATAGCGATATCCGAACCGAGATTGGCTTGAATACTCATAACCTCTAACGGCCCCAGGAATACCTTCGATCCATCCAAGTGGGAACGAAAGGAAACGCCATCGTCAGAGATTTTGCTTAATTTCGCTAAACTGAACGCTTGAAAACCGCCACTGTCCGTCAGGATCGGTCCATTCCAACCCATGAAGTCGTGCAACCCTCCAAAGTCGCGTATCAACTCCGCCCCGGGACGCAAATTTAGATGATAGGTATTACCTAGAATGATCTGGGAACCTATTTCTTCCAATTGTTTTGGGGTCATCCCTTTTACCGTCCCTTGGGTTCCCACGGGCATAAAAATAGGCGTCTCGATATTACCATGGCGCGTTGACAGAACACCCCTTCTCGCCGCGCTGTTATCGTCGGTATCAATAATTATGAAATCCTTCGCCATCTAAGTGTGCTGCAAAAAACAGCAAGAACTGCCCAGCACGCAATTTCAATCCATCAACCTTGGGAACTACGGTTCGCCGCATCACCATGAAACCCTTCCTTGACCCAACATCTCATGCCCTATTTAAAGACCGCCCATTCCGATGCTGCTTGTAATCGATAACTACGACTCCTTCACCTACAACCTCGTCCAATATTTTGGCTCGCTAGGAATCGAACAACGCGTTTACAGGAACGACAAAATTACCACTGAGGAAGCACTCGCGCTCAATCCCGAGCGTCTTCTGATTTCCCCGGGTCCTTGTACGCCCAACGAAGCTGGTATCAGCATTCCGTTGATCGAAGCGTTCATGGAGAGGACTCCAATTTTGGGTGTTTGCTTAGGTCATCAATCCATCGCTCAGCATTTCGGCGCGAGCATCATACGAGCAGAACAGCTGATGCACGGGAAAACCTCGACAGTCCACACCAATGGCGACCAGCTCTTTGAAGGCCTACCAAAAAAATTTCAGGTTGCTCGGTATCACTCCCTGATAGTAGACTCTAACACCGTGCCAAATAACTTAAGAATAATCGCCTCCACCGAAAAAGGCGAGATTATGGGATGCAGGCACGAGGAACTGCCAATTTGGGGTGTTCAATTTCACCCCGAGTCAATTGCTACTGAAAACGGTATGGCTATTTTAGAAAATTTTCTTAAAGTCTAGCCTATTATGAGATGCCCGAAGTGCGCATCAGATCTAGATAAAGTCATTGATTCTCGAATCAGCAAGGACGGTTCGACTATCCGACGGCGGCGCGAATGCCTCGACTGCAGTCACCGCTACTCGACGATCGAAAAGATTCTCCGAGAAAATCTCTATGTGTTCAAGCGCGACGGCAGACGCGAAGACTTCGATAAGAACAAAATTGTCAACAGCTTGCGAAGGGCTTGCCAAAAACGTCCTGTAGACGCCGAACAGATCAATATCCTTGTGGAAGATATGATTGATGAGCTGGAAAACGAGTTTGGCATGGAAATTCCGTCATCAGCAGTTGGCGAGAAGGTATTGGAGAATCTAAAGAATATCGATCCGATCGCCTACATCCGCTTCGCCAGCGTCTACAAGGATTTTCGCAATCTGGAGGAATTCATGGACGAAATCGGATCCCTATCCAAACAGCCGATTTTATGAACCAGACTGATCCTGAAGAAATTTCCAAGCTACAGGTCGTCTGCTCGCTCTTTCCCAAGACAGTCCAAGGCGACCTTTACCTCGCCCATCAAATCAAGGCTTCGATAGAAGCCTCTTTCCCCGAAAATTCTCCCGTATCACCCCAGCCTTTCATATCGAGAGCCCAAGAATTAGTCTCAAAACTAGAAGAGGATCGGAATTCTGCCGGCATCGAGCTCGTAACCGCGCAAACGCCGCAGACCCCGTTTTCAATGCTGGAATTCCGGGCTAATCTGCTCTCTGCACTGAAGCGGATTTGCCGATTCGAAACCGGACTAGTCGTTTTGACCGGGCTAAAAGAGGCTGTTTGTCCGAAAGGCTGTCGCTGGTCGCCCGCACGTAAACGAGACTACGAAGATGCCATCCGATTCGCTCGCGACTTCTGCAGTAAACGATCGCGACCTTCATCAAAATTGTCTCTCATCATCTTCTGACACCGTTAAGCAAATTCATGAGTTCCGATAAAACGCTTTTCCAGAAAATCGCTGACCGAGAAATTCCGGGCAATTTCGAGTACGAGGACGACCTATGTATGGCAATCCACGACATAGATCCTCAAGCGCCCACCCATATATTGGTAATCCCCAAGGAAGCGATACCACGAATTGGAGAAGCGGCTGAATTCTCTGGAAAACTGCTTGGCCATCTTTTACTAGTCGCTAGCCAAGTCGCCAATAAATTGAAGTTGAATAACGGATACCGTATTGTCATCAATAACGGCCCCGATGGAGGTGAAGCCGTCCCTCACCTTCACATTCATCTGCTTGGGGGAAGGAAAATGACCTGGCCTCCGGGTTGACGATATCTATTCCAATTTTAATAAGTCACCGAAAATTGGACACTGCCTCGAAGGAACCGTCTAGCCGTTTGGCTATATAGCCCTTCAATTCAAGCAGCATAAGAGTAGACGACACTTCCGAAGCGGGGCGCTCGATTTGCCTACCAATTCGGTCAGCATCCAGAGCCTCGCCGCCTGAAAACAATTTCAGCACTTTGGATTCATCATCGCTCAAAGCGTCGATATCGCTTTTTCGTTCGGGGGTATCTAATCCATCAAGATGAGGCAGCTGGCACTCGTAAGCCAATTCGTCAAGAAGATCGTCTACGCTAGATAGCAATAGCGCCCCATCCCGAATCAAGCGATTGCAACCCCTACTTGTCTTCTGGTCTATTCGGCCGGGAACGGCGCACACCAGCCTCCCTTGCTCGCCAGCGAACTTGGCGGTTATCATCGAGCCCCCTCTTAGGTCTGATTCCACGACCACTACCGCCTTGGATAGCCCGCTGACCAATCGGTTTCGCATTGGGAACGTCTGTTTATCAGCCCTACGACCAAACGGAAATTCCGATATAACCGCGCATCTATCTCCAATTTCTCGGTACAAATCGATATTCTCAGGAGGATAGATGATATCGATTCCACAGCCCATCACCGCTACCGTCAGTCCTTCATCGTATTCTAGTGCTCCCTTGTGAGCATGAGTGTCAATTCCTCTGGCCAATCCACTAACGACGCAAATCCCTGACTGGGAAAGCTCACGTGAAATTCCTCTAGCTATGGACTGGCCATACATCGTTGTCCTTCGGCTACCCACGATCGCGACGCTAGTCGCGCTAAAGTCATAACTGCCCAGGGCATAGAGTCCAATCGGAGGATCATGGATCTCATTTAGATCGCTGGGATAGCGACTGTTCTCTCTATCAATAAACTCGACGGAATGCTTAGAGGCATTTCGCTTTTCCCATTGAATATCAAATTGGTCATCCCAGCCCAGAATCGACTCCACAGCGTTTCGCGTTATTCCCGGCACTGCGCTTAGCGAGCGTTTGTCTGCGGAAAGGACGGCTACTGGATCACCATCGAAAGCATCGAGCAAGCGATTCAAGGAAATCGGCCCGATCGCTTTGAGCCCATTCAATATCCAGTAAGCATCGCTTCTATTCATCGCTGAATCGGGGAGGAGTCAACGCATCCGAGTAGCAACCAAGCAATTCCGTTGTTTCGACCGCTACTTGCCCTTTCCGAACCGCCAATACATCGGCCGCTCTTCCGTGCCAATGCACCGCCTTGCAGGCAATTCCCAAGGGATCTTGGGGTGATTGAGCTAGCAATGCCGCCGTCATGCCGGCTAGCAAGTCTCCAGAACCTCCTCGAGCCAGCATCGAGTTTCCAGTCGTATTCAGAAAAACATGATTACCATCAGAAATCCGAGTCACTGAACTTTTGAGAGCAACCACAACTGAATTGGATTTCGCGTAGTCTTTAACTTGCGCATCGATATCGCGAATATTTGCCCCTAACTGAGCAATCCGTTTAAATTCTCCCAAATGGGGTGTAACAATGCATGGACCCTGTATCCAATACATCACCCTAGTTTGCAAAGCATCGGCATCAATAACCGTAGAGCCCGACCAGCGCTTCAAAAGTTCGATTAGAAGGGAAACCGTATCCACATCGTCACCCATTCCGGGGCCTAATAGAATCGCGCTGGCTTTGGCCTGGATTTGATCGAATAAATCCAAACCCCTGGAGGCCAATCCTCCTGACCGCGTTTCGGGCCAAGGCAACCACATAGCTTCTGGAGCCATCGGCGCCAAGTGAGCCGCTAAGCTTTCCGGAACGCAAACAGTAACCAAACCGACCCCGCTTAGCAAAGCGGATTTCACGCTCATTATCAACGCTCCTGGCATTTTCCTAGAGCCAGCTACAATGAATAGATGCCCATAGGTCCGCTTCTCGACATTGGCCGGCCTTCTAGACCTCAATCCATCGAGCGACGAATCCGTAATCACCCGAGTTGGACTGTCTCGATATTTATCGAACAAGCCAATATCCAAATACCGGATAGAACCGGTCGAAAAGCTTCCGGCGACTCCCGCGATAGGCTTTTTAAAAATCCCCGTGGCAAAGGTCACATCAGCCCGAAAAACTACTTTATCCGTCTCATCTCCAAGACCGCTAGGCATATCGACAGCCACTCGAAAACGAATGCCCTTTGACTCGTTCACCGCAGCAACCATCTCCTTTGCGGGTGAACGCATGGGAGGTTTGAACTGCATTCCCAGCAACCCGTCGATACAGATATCGTAGGCACTTTCTGTCAAAACCTTGCGGATACCAGTTTCATCGGACTGTTCCAGCAACGCTTGGCAATCGACTATCTGGAGTTTTTCGCTGCCCAAATTGTCCTCTAAGATCTCCAATGCTTTCAGTGTATTCGGCCTTAAAGCGCTTCGCGCATCCGCCAATGCCAAGACTACAGAGTTTACACGCCCTAAACGATCCAGGTCTGCAATAGCGAGAAGGGCATCCCCTCCGTTGTGGCCTTTGCCGATCAATCCCAGCGTATTCAATTCAGTTGCTTCGTACCTACTAAACTGATACTCTTCCAAAATTCCTCTAGCCAATGCCTTTCCAGCTGATAGCATGGCCCTCCAAACTTTATCATCCGAGTCGAGTAATTCCGATTCGTAAGCCTGGGCCTCTTCACAACTCATAATTGGATGAGAATTATTTAGCGCTGTCGATGATTGGGAAATCGAACTCATCGTTTTACTTGGGGCTGAGGATGACCTATAATTGCGGCAACAGCGATGGCCGTTGACTCCGAATGGGATAGACTTAAAGAAATGCGATGCACCCCCACTCGCTCCAAAAATCGCTTTCCTTTCTCGTCAAGCTCGACTTCTGGCTGGCGTCTCTCGCCCCCAACCACTCCTACGGACTTCCAATCGAAATATTCCCCGATACCAACAGTGAACGCTTTTGTAATCGCCTCTTTTGCGGCGAATCTAGCCGCCAGATGTTGGTCGGGAGCTTTCATCTTCATGCAGTATTGCAATTCCGATTCCGTGTATACGCGATGCAGGAATCGCTCTCCTTGGCGTTCTCGCAGGTCTTTGATGCGGGCGATCTCAACGATATCGATACCGATTCCAATGAGAGGCCCACCTGGAGGAAGGGCAAAATCAAGAGTCATGAAATCCTAGGAGATCGGATCAATCCCCGATGATCAAGCTCTTCATGGCCCGAACTGCCTCTTCCAACCCAAATGTCACTGAACGGCTTATAATGCTATGTCCGATATTCAGCTCACTCAGATTTGGGATCTCCCTCACTTCTAAAATGTTCACATAATTGATCCCGTGTCCGGCATTGACGATCAATCCGCAATCATTGCCTATCGCGGCGCCTTGAACCAGACGATCAAACTGCGCCGAACGACTATCCGTGTAGTAGGCGTTGGCATAGGCCCCCGTATGCAGTTCGATGTGACTAGCTCCAGCTTTTGCTGAAGCAGCGATTTGGTCCGGATCCGGATCAATGAACAGGCTCGTCAATATTCCCGCCTGCCTAGCTGTATCGACAATCGATTTCACACGATTCTGATTCGCCACGACGTCCAACCCGCCCTCTGTGGTAACCTCTTCGCGATTCTCAGGAACTAGGCATATCGAGTCGGGTTCGATTTCTAACGCGAAAGCCAGCATCTCGTCGGTGGCCGCCATTTCCATGTTTAAACGAGTGATGATCCGGTTTTTAAGATGGAAGACATCGGAACGCTGTATGTGCCTTTGGTCTTCCCTCGGATGCACCGTTATCCCATCGGCTCCCGCCTGTTCAGCCATTAGAGCCAACGCCACTGGATCGGGTTCGATCAATTCCGATAAGGAAGCATCGGCATCTCGATACCGCGCTTGGCGGAGCGTCGCAACATGATCAATGTTGACGCCCAATAGAATGTTTGCGTTAGACATGTTTAATCAGATTTCCGGTCGCCATCGCGATCGCTAGAAAAACCCTGATCGCTTCTCATAAGCTAGACAATCAAAAGTATTCGGAATGACGCAATCCAACGCCAAACGGGAAAATCTCTTTCTCAATATTATCTTCAATATAGCCGCGCCGAGCGTAACTTTCTCCAAACTGGATGACCTGCTCGCGAAAGTCGGCGCTCCTGATGCCCTGACGCCTACGCAAATTCTCATTCTGGCTATTTCGATGCCCCTGTCGTATGGAGTCTATGACTACATCCAAAGACGAAACATCAATCTATTTTCCATCCTAGGATTCGCCAATGTAGGGCTAACGGGAGTTATTGGCATTCTAGAACTTGACGGAATCTGGGTCGCTGTGAAAGAGGCAAGTTTACCTGGTATCTTCGGCATTCTTGTAGTCGCTAGCTCAAAAACGCATAAGCCTCTCATTCGAACTATTTTTTATAATCCAGAAGTCATTGACGTCGACAAAATCGACGGAATCATTTCGGAGCGCAACGAACAGGCTGCCTTTCAAAAACTCTTCGACTTGGCAACGCTCCTATTCGTAGTCTCTTCTGTATTCAGTGTCGTGATGAACTTCGTGCTTGCTCGAGCTATTGTTACGAGCACTGGTGGAACAGAGCTTTTTAACGAGCAAATGGGACGAATGACTTGGATGTCCTATATTGTGATCGTCATTCCAGGCATGGCGATATCCATTGTCGCCATGTGGAAACTTTATGCGGGAATCATGAAATTGACGGACCTCAAGTTCGAAGAGCTCATCCACGCCGAGCACCACAAGAATTGATTTCTAAATGTAGATGAGCCTTAGCGTAAATTCCTATCCACGAGAATCTCGCTAATCCTAAAAACCGTCGAGGATTGCGGGAACACATCCACTCGTACGGCATGCATCTTTCTCGCTCCAAATACTTCTAATCGAGTGGAATTTTCGATGTTGTCCTGAGCAGTCCCAATCCGCTTCGATGGTTTATCTAAGCGAAACACATGGGAATCCCCGTGTACAAGAAGCACTAGCTCGCCATAGGTTATCGTCAGTTCTCTGAGTTGAGTTAAAAAGCGAATAAATCCAGATTCTCCGGAATTGCCGAATGGATTGGCGTGTATAGACTCGAACGTTTCAAAAAATTTAAGGCTCTCAACCACGAAAGACACGAAGAAACTCGAAAAGCTTCGCAAATACAAGAGGCTTTCGTTGATTTCGTGTCTTTCGTGGTTAAAAAAACCATACGATTCG
>NZNM01000111.1 GCA_002694885.1 Opitutaceae bacterium
AGAATCGATGAACTTCGGCACCTTGACCTTCGATATGACGGAAGAGGACCCGAAAGCCACCCTTCAAGTTATCAATGTTTTTGGCGAAAACATTTTCCCGGAATTCGAGCTGCGAGCGAGCGAGTTGACGAATAACGGAAAAGCTTCGTGGAAGAAAAAGGTGCCCGCCGAAGCCATTGCCCACATCGAAGCCAGAACCGCCGCCGCGTTGTAAGCCATGAAAATCGAATTTTCCTCACACCTAGGAGAAACACCACATACGATAGGCATCCGGCGCCTAAAAGCCGTGATTAAAGACAGGCCTTTCGGGTCTGCCAAGCACTCGAGTTGGTGATTGCCAAGGCCATGGGAGTTGCGCGAGAACCGAGAGTTATGCATCTCGATTCCAAACTCGGACTCTCGCTGTTTTGCCTGTGCGTCTTGGCGATCACCTCTGCTTGCAATAGAGATTCCGGACCCCCGTCCAACTCTAATGATGAGTTCCCCATCCTCAGCTTCGGTCATGCCGAAGTGGCTGTCGAACTCGCCATCGATCCCGCTACCCAAGCGAAAGGCCTAATGTATCGAGACAGCCTGCCTGAGAATCAGGGCATGCTCTTCGTTTTTGATCGCCCTAAGCAAATGTCTTTTTGGATGCGCAACACTCACATCCCGCTCGATATCGGCTACTTTACTGCTGATGGCGTCCTACGAGAAATCTACCCGCTCTACCCTCGCGACGAAACATCCAGACGATCAATACGCTCTGACTTGCTATTCGCCTTGGAAGTCAACCAAGGCTGGTACGAGAAGCGCGGTGTCAAGCCGGGTGACAAGTTCGACCCCACCGATTTCATTGATTGAAACCTACCATCCCAAACGAGATTGAGTGGCAGGGCCCTGTAACGCGTTTTTCACCTCAATAGCAGCTAGCCTACGGAAATGACTGAGGTCCAGAGCCCGATCCCAGACAAGACCATAGTTCAGAGCCTCCGTCGTCTTGGTCTACTAGATGATCCTTCTACAGCTGTATTCGAGCCACTAACTGGCGGAGTATCTTCTGATATTTGGAAAGTTAGCGGCAACGGTCAGACTTATTGCGTTAAGCGAGCCTTGGCAAAGCTCAAAGTAGAAGCTGACTGGTTTGCTCCGATTGAACGAAATCGATTTGAAGTTGCCTAGTATCAAGTTTCCAATGACATCTGTCCAGGATCGTCTCCACGTATTCTCGGTCATGACGAAGAAGCGATGCTTTGCGCCATGGAGTATCTGGATTCGAAATCGTACAAGCTCTGGAAGTCAGAGTTACGCGACGGACGAGTCGACAGGGAAATGGCTTCTCAAGCGGGTGCTATCCTTGGCAAGATTCACTCTCAATCGGCGAACAACGAATCGGTGAAGTCCAAATTTACGCGTCCCGACATTTTCTATGACATTCGCCTCGAGCCCTATCTAGAAGCGACGGCGGCCAAACATCCGGATCTCGAAAGCCGGCTTTTTCAACTGAGCAAGCAGACTGCTGATACGGCTCTCACGTTAATCCATGGGGACGTAAGTCCAAAGAATATCCTTATAGGTCCGAGAGGCCCCGTTTTTCTTGATGCGGAATGCGCATGCATTGGCGATCCCGCATTCGACATCGCATTTTGCCTGAATCACTTTCTGTTGAAGTGCCTATGGAATCCTGACGCTCAAGACGCGTTCATGGCTTGCTTCCGAACGATGGCAGCGGAATACCGTCAACAAGTTGACTGGGAAGATCCAATTGGACTAGAACTAAGGGCTTCCCGTCTTTTGCCTGGCTTGTTTCTGGCTCGAATCGATGGCAAATCGCCAGTTGAATACGTGACCGAGAAAACTCAGAAAAACCAAGTTCGCCAGTGCGCTCGTTCGCTTCTATTAGATCAGCCGGAAAGACTTAAAGACATCGCGACCGCCTGGGAGAACGAATTGGCTAAATGAATACGGAAATATCGAATATTGTCGGGCGACGCGTATGGGACTCAAGAGGTCGACCGACTATTGAGGTTGAGGTGACGCTTCATGAAGGAGCAATCGGTCGAGCCATCGCTCCTGCTGGCGCTTCGACTGGAAGTTCGGAAGCGGTGGACAAGCGCGATGGTGGTTTTGCGTTTGCTGGCTATGATGTCAGAAGCAGCATCCATTCGGTCAATGAAGAGATCGCGGAACACCTCAAAGGAAGAGACGCTGACCGTCAGGAAGAAATAGACAACGCGCTCATCGATCTAGACGGAACGCCTAACAAGGCCCGGCTCGGCGGCAATTCGCTGATCGCGACCTCCATGGCAGTTGCCCATGCGGCAGCCAACGCTGCTGGCATGCCTCTGTGGCGCCATCTTTCCCAAGGCCGCGATGATCTATTCTTGCCCCTACCTGAGATCCAAATTTTCGGCGGCGGAGCCCATGCAGGTCGACGCGTAGACATCCAGGATTTCATGGTCATCGCCGTCGGAGCAGCCGACTATGCTCAAGCTCTCGACTGGACCGCTGAAATATAAATTTCCGCTGGGAAACTGATGAGCGATGCCGGGTTGAAGCAAGGCGTCGCCGATGAAGGCGGCTACTGGCCTTCCTTCAAGTCCAATGGACAAGGATTGAACTTTCTCGTCAAAGCTATCGAGGGAGCCGGACTAACTCCAGGGAGCGATGCAGCCATTTCCTTGGACATAGCGGCGACCGACTTCTGGCGGGATGGACAATACCATTTGGCCACCGACAACCGGGTCGTCGATTCCGATGGCCTTTCCTAAATGCTTCTTCGCTGGATAGACACCTATCCTATCGTTTCCATCGAAGATCCGCTAAGCGAAAATGACGACGAAGCGATGGCTCGCTTCACGGCCGCCGTTGGAGATACCATTGAAGTGGTCGCCGATGACTTCATTTGCACATCTGCAAACCGTATTCAAGAAGTGTCGACTGCCGGCGCTTGCAACACAGCTCTAATCAAGCCGAACCAAGCGGGCACCTTGACTGAAACGAAGGCGGCATTCGAAGCAGCTCAGAGGGCAGGTTGGGAATCTATCGTTTCCGCCCGTTCGGGAGGAACCGAAGACACCACCATTGTGGATCTCACTATCGGGTGGGGCGCCAAGCAACTGAAAGTCGGCTCCTTTGCTCGCTCTGAGCGTATGGCAAAATGGAACAAGGGACTCCGAATCGCGGAATATCTGAATCAAGGTGGCGGAAAACTAGCACCTCGCGAATCTTTTCCCTGGGGCGCTTCATTACTCAATTAACTCCCAGACTCGTTCGCCACGAGTCCAATCTTTCCTTCAAATCCTTGATTACGTACTCGTATTGAGGATTATCGTACTGATTCGTCGATTCCAGAGGGTCTACTCGCAAGTCCAGCAATTCCCAGCCAGAGGCCTCGACCCCTTCTGTTGGGTAATAGTGAATTAGCTTGTAGCGATCTGTTCGAATTCCGTAATGCGGGGGCACATCCTGGAATTGCAGATCGGGATGACCATAGTAGTGATAATAGAAATTTCTTCTCCAATCGCTAGGCTCTTTCCCTTCCAGAATCGGACGCAGGCTACGACCGTCCATGTCATCTGGAATCTCAACGCCGGCGAAATCTAAGATCGTCGGTGCATAGTCGATGTTGAGGGAAAACAGATCGGTAACGCTGCCCGCTTTAATACCCTTCGGATAGCGGATAACCAGGGGAATCCTTAGCGACTCTTCATCCATCAACCGTTTATCGAAACGTCCATGATTCCCGATGAACATCCCATTGTCGGATGTATATACGACCAAGGTATCCTGATCGATCCCCTCTTCTTTGAGGAAGTCCATGAATCGGCCCACATTTACGTCCACCGAAACCATCACTCGCATATAATCCTTCACGTACTGTTGGTAGAGCCAGTCCTTGAGTTCCTTCCCGCGCCGATCACCCGGATCCTCCTTATTCATTTTAGCTCCAAAGGCCCTCCAGCGTTTAATCATATCCGGGACCAATTGATTCGTGGCATCGATGACTGACTGAGCCCGTCTGGAATCATCGTCGTCGTAATTCTCAGGATACACGATCTCTTCATCTTCCCAAAGCCCATCATGCTCTTCCGATGGAACCAATTGAGCATGCGGAGCCTTGTGATGGTAGCAGAGCATGAAAGGTTTTGTCGGATCCCTTTCCTTGACCCAATCAATCGCTAGATCAGTGATGATGTCCGTTACGTAGCCTTCGTGGATCTTTTCTTCACCCATCTCGATCAGTATCGGGTCCCTATAGAGTCCCTGCCCGGGTAGAACATTCCAATAATCGAATCCGGTCGGCTCGCTCTTAAGATGCCACTTCCCAATCATGGCGGTCTGGTATCCCGCCTTTTGCAGCAATTTGGGAAAGGTCTGCTGACTTCAGTCGAAAATCTCACGGTTTCCCAATTGCCCGTTGTTGTGGCTGTGCTTGCCGGTGAGCAGCTTAGCTCGAGCCGGAGCGCAAAGCGAATTTGTACAGAAGCTATTTCAAAACCGGATTCCCTCTTCTCCGATTTTATCCAGATTAGGAGTCGCCGCTCTTAACGTATCGTAAGCCGACATCATCTGAGTGGCATGATCATCCGTCATGATGTAGACGATGTTGGGTCTTTCCTCCGCGCCGCAAAATGCCCCCGCGAGGTAGCTAAAAGCAAAAGATTCCAAAACTCTCAAGCAGCGCTGAATCATAACTCTGTCTTATTCCGCCAGTTCCTCCGTCATAAAATTGTGGAGAAACCGAGCGCTTTGCCTCAATGCCCCTTGCCGTCCAGCAAGTGTTCGTTCGTAGGGGCGATCCTCAACCTCAATACAGACAGGACCTGTGTATCCAATCTGTCCTAACACGCTAAAGAAACTGCCCCAATCGATATCACCCAAACCTGGAAGCTTTGGCGCATGATATTCCAAAGGCGTCGCCAGGATACCGACTTCATTCAAGGCATCTCGATCTACCCAGGCATCTTTGGTATGTATGTGAAACAGTTTTTCAGAAAACTCCTTGATTGGCTTGAGATAGTCCATCTGCTGCCATAGCAAATGGGAAGGATCGTAATTCAGACCCAGGGAATCGCTGGAAATGTCATTGAACATGCGTCGCCATACAACCGGACTAATCGCTAGATTCTTGCCACTGGGCCATTCATCGGCGCTGAAGAACATCGGACAGTTCTCTATTCCTATACGCACTCCTTGGTCCTCTGCCCGTTTGACAAGCGGCCTCCAGACTTCGAGAAATCGAGGCCAATTATCGTCGATCGATTTCGCAGGATCGCGGCCAATAAATGTATTCACAACGTTCACACCCAACTTTGCGGACGCCTCGATGACCTTGGCCAAGTGATCAATGTAGACCCGCGCCTCATCGTGGTCCGGGCACAATGGATTCGGATAGTAGCCTAGCCCGCTAATAGAAAGCCCACGCTCTGCGACCTGCCCATTGATTTCTTCAATCTGGCCATCACTCAATTCCGCGACATCGATATGGGTGACTCCAGCGTATCGCCGCTCTGCCTTCCCCAAGGGCCAGCACATAAGCTCCACACAGGAGAATCCTTCCGAAGCGGCGAAGTCGAGCACTTCGTCTAAAGTTTGATCGGCCAATATGGCGCTAACGAATCCAAGTTTCATAAATAGTGTTACCGTTTAGGTTTCATCACGAAAAGGTAGCGGACGATCTCCGAGCGCCCAATTTTATCGTCGATTGCAGAGTTTCAGAACAAGCCATCATCAATAATCGATTACACATCCACCCATCTCTGCGTCCTCGCGCTTTCTGCTACCGCTTCACACAAGGCTATCTCCTGGTGACCCTCTTCGAAAGTGGCGAATTCTGGCATACCTGTTCCACCCGAATCGATGTATTCATAAAAAGCCCTAAAGCACATTTTGAAACTATCCTGAAAACCTTCCGAATGGCCGCCTGGATAATCCGTGAACCGCCTGGCCAGTTCCCCACTCAAGGAGGGGTCTTTCATTAGTATTTCATTAGCCTTATCTCGATAGCCCAGCCATAGCCTGTTGGGCATTTCGCTGTTGAATTCTACGGCGCCTTTCGAGCCGGCAATCTCGTAGCGCAGGGCATTTTTCTTTCCAGGGGTCACCTGCGAGACAAACATTGTGCCGCAGCAGCCATTATCAAATCGCATAAGCAAGCAGCCAAAGTCATCCGTGGTGATGTCTACTGGTTCAGTGCTGACTTCCGCTCCCAGTTTCCCCGAGAAAGTCTCTACTTCACCTTGCGGTCGTTTCCTCACGGGATGCAGCGTTCGTAAATTGGCGAAGATGGATACGACCTTTTGACCAGTTATATTCTTAACCAAGTCTACCCAGTGAGTACCGATATCGGCTACAGATCGCAGCTCGCCCTGCTCCTCCGCCAACACCCTCCAATTATAGTCCGTATCATAGAGCAACCAATCTTGCTGGTAGCTACCGAAAACGCTGTGGACCTCGCCGAGGTTCCCCGATCGAGCCCGTTCCTTGGCCTCCAGGTTAACCGGATAAAAGCGTATATTGTAATTCACTCCTGTGACACGATCGGAGGCCTTGGCTAACCGGACGAGCTCCGCGGATTCATCGGTCGTCATAGCCAAAGGCTTCTCGCACAATACATGCTTGCCAGCTTCAAGTGCTGAAACGGTTTGCGGGAAGTGCAGTCTATTAGGTGTGGTAATATGAACAGACTCCACTTCATCATCAGCCAACAGGGATTCCCAACTGTCGTAGGCTTTGCCAAGACCCAAACGATCCGCAGCCTGCCTTGATTTCTCTGGAGTTGATCCTTGGATACCGACTATCTCAATTCCGCTCATCCGCTTCAAGGCTTCTGTGTGAACGAAACCCATAAACCCGGTTCCTGTAATGGCAACTTTCATGACGACTTGAGAATCCGGTCCTTGTCTCCTGCAAAATCTATAGCGGCAAAACCTCCACCTACCACGCCTTCTTCGATGCTGCTCAAATCCGGTTTGGATTCAAGCACGGATGGGCTGGTTACCGCATCTCGGGAATGATCCTGTGGCCTATACCCTAGTCGCTCCGCATTGCCATTATCGAAAAACGGCTCATCGCAATCCGAGATACCGTATACGATTTGGTGCCCCATTCCTTTGGTTCGCAACCCAATCTCAATCAACTGAGTCAGATCTCGAGGGCTGACCCATGTATGCAAGCGCCGCTCGTTTGGAACGTCTGGCCCCACGTATCCGATTCTTATTGACAAAATATCGAGACCGAACTTGTCAGCGAAAAATGCCGCTGCCGACTCGCCAAAGGCTTTGCTCAATCCGTATTCCGTATCGGGTCGATGAGCTGTCGTATGGTCGATTTTCTCTCCTCTTTTCATAAAGCCTACAGCGTGATGACTGCTGGCATAGACCACACTCCTGACTCCATTTTCCGACGCTGCTCTGAAGACGTTGTGCGTACCCAAATAGTTCGGACCGATATTCTCTTCAAAGGTGTAATGCGAAGCTACGAGTCCTGCCAAATGAATGATTCCTTCGCTTCGCTTTGCTAGTTCGCTGAAAAAGGGGAAGTCAGATATATCTCCCTGCTCGAACGATTCCCCTTGTTGGCAATCGTCAATAGCTTGGATATCAGTAAGAATGACTTGGTGGAACCTCTCGCGTAGATAGGGTCGGACAGCTTCCCCTACTCGACCCGATGCCCCGGTTACCAATATACGTTCAGGCCGGCTCATCTAACGATTTCTCGGATCGAATATCGAATCGCTGCCTCAGAGCAATCAACTACTGAACCGACCACTGTGGCATAGGAAATCTCACCGAGGTCAATGTGTTGGCAGGGGTATGGGGAATTCACGCAAAGCATCTTTATGCAGGCAGGCAAACAATGACTAAAATTAAGTCTGTTTCCACGAAAGGGCCCTTAACCGATCGCGCCAATCCAAAATGCACAACATTCCTCAAACTCCATCACGGGACCTCGAAAACTCCTAGCTCTTATGTGATAAGACCAACTTCCGCATCCCTGCGCAATTTTCCTTCGCAATATACATAGACGGTCTTGTACTAGTAATCAACATTTATGAAAAAACGTCCCCTCATCTGCCTCATCTTATGTGTAGCGATCTCAGGCCTCACCGCCCAGTCGGCCGACAAGCCGAATTTCATCGTTCTATTTGCCGACGATATGGGCTACGGTGACCTTAGCAGCTACGGGCATCCCACCACCCGCACGCCGCAACTCGATCGCATGGCTGCGGAAGGAGTCCGTCTGACATCGTTTTATTGTGGAGCCCCCGTATGCAGCCCTTCTAGAGCTGCCTTGCTTACCGGACGCTATCCCATACATGCCGGAATGCCTCGTAATACCGGACCCGGTTCCGATGTTCATCTTCCGAAAGGTCAAACATTGATTCCTCAACTGCTGAAACCCGTCGGATACGAAACTATGGCGGTCGGGAAATGGCATCTTGGGCATCAAAATGACGATGTCATGCCTACCGGACGCGGCTTCGACGATTTTTTCGGACTCCCTTACTCCAACGATATGATCAAGCCCTGGGTACAAACCGATCGCCCCATGTATCTCTACAAAGGCACTACCGAGCTGGAGGAGGTCGGCCACGATCAACACTACTTGACCGTTCGCTACACAGAAGCCGCCGTCAGCTTCATCCAGAATAGCGCAAAAAACCGAAAGCCCTTCTTTCTCTATCTAGCCTATTCCATGCCTCATTTGCCCGTAATGACTATGCATGAGAGGTCGGGTCGATCCGCAGGTGGCCACTATGGCGATGTCATTGAAACCATCGACTGGAGCGCTGGACGCATTTTGCAGGAGCTCGACGAGCTAGGCATCGACAAAAGTACGTTGGTCGTCTTCACCAGCGACAACGGTCCATGGCACAATCTTCCAGATCGCATGTTGCAGGCCGGGAACGAACGATGGCATACGGGGAATGCCGGTCTTCTGAGGGGAGCGAAAGGAAGCACCTATGAAGGCGGTCTGCGTGTTCCTGGAATCTTCCGTTGGCCTAGTGTCATCCCCAAAGGGCGCGTATCCTCGGAAATGGCGTCGACGATAGACTTGCTCCCCACTATCGCGGCCGCGGCCGGAGCCAAAGTAAGCAAGAAAATCGACGGATACGATATCCTCCCATTCTTGAAAGGGGAAAGCCCGTCGCCGAGAAACGAATACTATTTTTCTCAAAGCGACTTCTTCGAAGCGGTCCGCCAAGGGCCCTGGAAGTACCGATTGAGAACGAGTCCCGAGGAAGCCGAACTCTATCATGTCGATCGCGATCCCTCGGAAATGTACAACGTCATCGATCGCTATCCTGATATCGCACAAAATCTCGATAAGGCTCTTCGCTCCAAAGCCAAACTCATTGGAGCGAAACTGCGAGACCAGTGAGAATAGTTAACTCAAACATCGCTCACCCGCTTCGCGGGGTCGCTAGATCCGAGCAAACTCGGCGACGATCCTCGCTTTGCGAGAGCATGTTTGAAAAATTTAGGAAATTCTTGTAACTACTTACCCATAGAGTCCTTCCAACTCGCAATTGTGGGATGATCCTGGCCCCGACACCGTTAGGGATCTAGTCCCCGATTACGGGGCGAGGTTAATCATCAACCTCAACCTCCACAATGATTCGAATTCCACTTTTCCTACTCACCCTGATTTCTACAACTTTCTTGTTCGCCTTTCCAAAAGTCAGCGTCAGCGGAGAGAAGAGAATTGCGAGATAATACTCATTGGTTGGGGTAGTAGTATCTCGCAGCTTTTTTCAGGGCAGCGAAATCATGTTAGATACGAAACTCTCGATTTTTAATCACAAAAACCGGGCCAATTCCGATCAAAAAGAGTTCTGAATCAGACTAAAGTCCCGTTAACTTTGTTTTGCGCACTCTCTCAAGTTTCTGCCTCATATTAGTGTTGTGATCTCGCTTACGCTCTACTTGTTACTAGCATTGTGTATCTCCTTTCTCTGCTCAATCCTCGAAGCAGCCTTGCTTTCGATGCCTCCCTCATTTGTTCGGCAAGTCGAGCGAAGCGGTCAGCGCTACGGCAAGCGACTCGAACACTTAAAGCGGAATGTCGACCAGTCCCTAGCCGCTATCCTCACTTTGAACACGATCGCCCATACGATCGGGGCTGCCGGAGTCGGCTCCCAGGCCGTCGCCGTATTTGGCGAAGCCTACTTTGGCCTCATCTCCGCCATCCTGACGCTCCTCATTCTATTCCTATCGGAGATCATACCGAAAACTCTAGGGGCCCAATACTGGCGATCTTTAGCGAAGTTCACGACCTACTCTTGTCATGCCATCGTAATCGGAACTTATCCGCTTGTCGCCATCACCAAGCGGATTACCGCATTCATTCAATCCAAGGGCGGTACCGAAAATCGGGTTAGCCGGGATGAAATCGTGGCCCTTGCTCAAATCGGTAGCAGCGAGGGAGTTCTTGCCGAAAACGAGTCTCGCATGATCCGCAGTCTCATCCGCTTTCGCGAGCTTCGGGTCGAGGATATCATGACACCGAGAACGGTCATCGGCAGCCTTTCCGAACACGCCACTTGCCAAGAAGCTATCAATGACAGGTCGCTGTCGCGTTTTACACGTATCCCATTGTATCAGAATTCTAAGGATAATATCACGGGGTATGTACTACGAATCGATTTGATGCAGCAAATCGCTAGAGGAGAGCCCGACACAATCGCTGGTAAGCTGAAACGCCCAATTAGTGTTGTGTCCGAGTTCGATACGCTATCCAAACTATTCGACGAGCTCCACGTCAATCATGAGCATATCGCTATCGTTATCGACGAATTTGGCGGCACCAGTGGATTGGTAACACTGGAGGATGTCATCGAAACTTTGCTCGGGCTCGAAATAGTCGATGAATCCGATTCCCACATTGACATGCGAGAACTCGCTAGGAAGCGATGGGAAGATCGAGCGCGTCAGATGGGGCTGGTCTCGGACAACGAAGATTCGGAATCCAACGACAGCAAAGAATGAGTACCTGCATTGGTTTTCCTCAATCGAAAAACCTAATTTCCCGTCGAATGAAAATCACCTGCCCCTACTGTTGGCAGTCTATTGATATCGAATATCTTACCACCTCCACAGAACCTGTAGAATTGGTAACTGACTGCGAGGTGTGTTGCCGCCCAATTAAAATCATCGCTCGTCGGAAACCGGATGGCGAAGATCCATCCATCGAGATTGAAGCGGAATCATAAGCACGATAAATGACTATCCAAGAAATGGAAAAGGAAACCGAAGATCCTCATCCACTTAAACGGTTCATTCTAAGAATCGCCATCCCGTTCGCCATCGCGGCCATCATAATCGCAATCATGCAATTCGTCCTGACTGTTTGGTTCAACAGGGAGAACGTTAGGCCAAGCCCTAAAGAAGAGAGTAGCGGATCAGCGGCCGTATCGATTCTCGAGACCGTGAAGCCTATTCAATTGGACTTCCAATAAGCAGATGGTACCGGGCGTTTCCATGCAGGGTTGTGCCAAGCGGCGACCCTGCGCCTTTCGGGACCATTGGACGCGCGCTTGGCGTTTCTCTACCAATTGCAGAACAATCGCTATCCCTCATTAAGATGGCAAGGCTGACTGGGGACAGTCAGCCTTGCCATTAATAAAAAAACGGATACAAAACGAACTCTTCACCTCAAACCAGGATCGCGATACAACAATATGAGCGGCAGTGGGGCATTAAGTGGCTGCTCTCTGTCTAACTATTCAAAATCGTCCAGTCCACATCGAAATTGATTGGAGATAGAGAATTCCCGAAAACCGAAATATCCATTGAATTTTCCGAATGGCTTGAATCGACTCCTAACATCTACCTTTTACTCTGTTTTCCCGTAACGCCAAGTTCCCTACGAGAGCGTTTAACAATTGCATTTCGAACGCTTTGGAGATGGCAGGGCTGACTATCCCTAGTCAGCCGCTAGAGTGGAGCTCTCCAAATTCGGCTGACTATCCCTAGTCAGCCCTACCATTTTAGAATACTGAAATAGGCTTATGGGACACCTTCGAAAAGGAATTGCCTCTTCGCAATTCCACCCTTTTTTTCAACCCGCACGCACAGCTCCGCGACATGAAACCCATCGTTCAAATATCGCTCGACATTGTCGAAATTCCTGAAGCCCTCGAGACTGCGGAAATGGCTCTTCGAGCCGGAGTCGATTGGCTGGAAGCAGGCACGCCGCTGATCATAGCGGAAGGCATGCACGGCGTTAGAGAGCTTCGTAAACGATTTCCCGATACGCCTATTGTCGCCGATTTGAAAACTATGGACGGCGGTTGGCTAGAAGCGGAACTGATGGCCAAAGCGGGAGCCACTCAAGTCGTGGTCATGTCTCAAGCCCACGAGGAAACTATCCGCTGCGTGGTACAGGCTGGTAAAGATCTCGGTATCGAAATCATGGGAGACAACTTGGCTAGCGAAAATATGGTTGATGGAGCGAAGCGGCTAGCCGACCTAGGGTGCGATTATGTCATTCACCACATTGGCTACGATGAACGGCGAGGCATAGACGCTCGCGGCGAACGCATGCCGTCGCCGCTCGATGAGCTGAAAGCCATCGTAGATGCCGTACCGGTACCCGTCCAAGCTGTAGGTGGTTTAACCATCGAACAAGCCGTTAAAACACCCGAATTCGGAGCCCCTCTCGTCGTTCTAGGCGCTCCTCTGACTATTGACGCCGACGCTTTCAAAACCGCCAGCGGGAATGTCGAGGAATCTCTCAAACTGATTTGCGATCGCGTCCACGGATTTGGAGACGTGCCAGTAAGGGGAGCCTAACGACACACTTTTTGAAGACATTTCCTTTGCTTAGCAAATAGCAGGGCTGACTATCCCTAGTCAACCGTGCCGGTGAAGCTCGTCTAACTCGGCTGATCTCCCAGAATTGCGGCAACTAAGCTCGCCCGGAGGTCGAGCTCCACCTTTCTAATAAAATCTTCAAAAAATTTCCACCGAGAGCACCTGGGTACTCAACCCGAAACGAACGAATATTACTCAGTTATTTCACTCCTTCGATAACCACCCGCTTGTGATCTCGATAAAGCCTGAAGTGAGCGTCCAGCAAATCCAGGTAGGGGCTTTGTCGAGCATCCTCGCTATTGATAGTCTCCAAAGGACTGCTTTGAACAGGATTGAATGATCGAATCAATAGGTCCCGAATGGGCTCCAAAACTCGATCTAGATCTGGATCATCCGAACTGGCGTGAAACACTAGCGCCTTTCCCTACCTATGAACTTCCAGCACAAGTTCGTCACCGCGATAGGCTAAGCGTGTGGACGTCAATCGCTTCGGCAGCTCTCCTTTCAGAGCTTCCAGGCCAAGTCCGCAAAGCGAGGCAACGAGCGATGTCCATATTCTTTCAGCCAAATCCATCCCAAACCTCAACCTAATCCCTTGACCCAATTTTCGCAGTGCGGACAATCCAAAACAATCCCCTATGAATTCCCCAACTACCCGAACAATCCTGATCGCATTCAGTATCGCCGTTTCACTGTCCGGCTTTGCTCAAGGCAATCGGGGACAACAGCAACAGCTTCCCGAATCCATCGAGCTTCTGGCAGACCTGCCTTATGCGGGAACGGACAATCCTCGACAAAAGTTGGATCTACTCTTGCCTCTGAATCAGAGCGACCAACCACTGCCAGTGGTCGTTTTCATTCACGGCGGAGCCTGGCGCAACGGCCAAAAAGAAGGGGGACGTAGACGAGTGGCTCCATTCGTGGCCAGCGGCAACTATGCCGGAGCGACCATAAATTATCGGCTTAGTGGAGAATCAATTTGGCCTGCTCAAATTCACGATTGCAAAGCGGCCATCCGATGGATCCGAGCCAACGCGAAAAAGTACAATCTCGATCCAGATCGTATCGGCGTTTGGGGTACATCTGCAGGCGGGCACCTCGTGAGCATGCTAGGAACGAGCGACGATGTTTCCTCCATGGATGGATCGATTGGGCCCCATAATGATGTTTCCAGTCGCGTCACCTGCGTCGCCGATTTTTACGGGCCCACCAATTTCTTGGCCATGAACGAAACGGCAATCCCCAGCGCGACCCTAGATCACGATGCCGCAGATTCCCCCGAATCGCAGCTAGTGGGAGGCCCCATCCAGGAGAATCCCGATATCGTCGCTAACGCCAATCCCATTACCTACGTGACCCCCGATGACCCTCCCTTCCTCATCGTTCACGGAACACTCGATCCCTCCGTATCCTTCAATCAATCCGAATTGCTTCATGCCGCTTTCAAAAAGGCGAAAGTCGACTCGACATTGATCACAGTCAAAGGCGGCGGGCACGGCCGCGGGTTCGGATCTAAGGCAAATGAATTCGTGGAGAAGTTCTTCGATCACCACTTGAGTGGAAAACGGATTTCCTGGACGGACCAGGCCTATGAGTCAGATCCTTGGCAACGGCGTTAACTCAACGAGACGCCATGAACGACCCAACGTCAAAAAAGCCGCTTTCTAAACCTGGTCACTCGGCCGGTGTCTGCATAATCCTATTTTTCGCCTTTGTATTCACTTTATTGGCTCACTCTCAAGAAACGGAAAGACCGAACATCATTCTGATTTTCTGCGACGATCTTGGCTACGGCGACCTCGGCGTCTATGGCTCTAAAGTGAACCGAACGCCTCGAATCGACGGCCTAGCCGAGGAAGGAATCGTTTTTACCGACTTCTACTCGTCGAGTCCCGTGTGCACGCCCTCTCGGGCCAGCCTCCTCACCGGTTGCTATGCTAGGCGCGTCGACATGCACGAGGATCAAACGGGCCATTGGGTTCTCATACCGCGCAGCGTCCGCGGCCTGAATCCCAAGGAACTGACAATAGCCGAAGCCCTCAAATCCGTTGGCTACGCGACGGCTTGTATCGGCAAATGGCACTTGGGTGATCAGCCTGATCATCTACCCACCCGTCACGGTTTCGACACCCACTACGGCATTCCGTACTCCAATGACATGCAGCAGGCGAAACGAGGCGATCCTCCGCTCCCCTTGGTCCGTCAAGAAACCGTATTCGAAGCGCCCGCCGACCAGAGCACGCTCACCCAACGCTACACCCAGGAAGCGATCAAGTTCATCGAAGCGAACCGCGAAAACCCCTTCTTCCTCTACTTGCCTCACACATTTCCCCACCTCCCGCTATTCGCCTCTCCCGCTTTCAAGGACAAGAGTGCCAATGGACGCTACGGCGATTCGGTGGAGGAAATCGATTGGTCCACAGCCCAAATTTTGGATACGCTAGACAGGCTCGGCATCGATCAGAACACGCTGGTAATTTTCACCTCCGACAACGGATCAAACGGGCGGAATGGCGGATCCAATGCCCCGCTCGCTGGCAGAAAGGGAAGTACCATGGAAGGGGGCATGCGTGTACCTATGATAGCCCGATGGCCTGAGCGAATCCCCGCCGCTAGCATCTGTGATGAACTTGCCACTACGATGGACTTTCTGCCCACCTTTTGCGCCATTACCGGAGCGGAAGGCCCCGCTCTTCCCATCGATGGTCACGATATACAATCGCTATTCTACGATCAATCATACGCCCAATCGCCGTACAAAGTCCTTTATTACTATCGTAGACGCCAGCTGCAAGCGGTACGCTGGGGAGATTGGAAATACCATCTAGAGCTTGGCCAAACTCATCCCAATTGGACCACTCCCGATATTCTCGCAGAAGGAAGGCCGGCAAAGTTGGTCAATCTCGCCTCAGACCTCCAGGAGACAACAGACCTTTCCGATCAGCATCCCGATATTGTCAGACGCATGAAAGCCCTAGCTCGGGAAGCCATACGGAAACTTGGAAACGATGATGTAGACGGGTCTCTGCAACGCCAATCCGTCGATCTAACGAACTCGACGGCGATGACGTTCGAGAACTGATGGATCGTAGCAAATCAACACAGAGCTCAACACAAATTGGCTAGTGTGCTGTCCGCGAAGTTCACAGCAACAATTGGGATCGCGGGCGGCTCGCCTGCTTTTATAAGGCTTCCTACTATTCAGACCATCCGATCCGTTGGGTCACCTTCGGACTGGTTTTTCGCAGGCTAAAGCACTGCGCTACGATCCCCCCCTTTGTCCTGCCTTCGCAGAGCGATATCCAATTCAATCGGCCACCCTTTTATCGCACGGCTTTACCTTGACCGAATAGCCCCTATCGTATGCACATCGAGGCTTCAGGGATGAGCTTACCTTTCGACAACACCTACTCCCGGCTGCCCGAACACTTCTTTGCTAGGCAAAAGCCGGCTCCGGTCCCCAGTCCTAAGCTACTCAAATTCAACGAACGACTCGGCGAAGAGCTATCGATTCCACCCGATTGGTCAAAGAGCGATGAGCTTCTAGACACTCTATCAGGGAACCACATCACCAATGGCTCTGAGCCTATCGCCCAGGCGTATGCCGGCCACCAGTTCGGCCACTTAGTTCCTCAGCTAGGCGACGGTCGGGCTATTCTCCTTGGAGAAATCATCGCTCGAAACGGCAAGCGCTACGACATCCAACTGAAAGGTTCGGGGCAGACGCCGTTCTCCCGCGATGGCGATGGGAAGTCCGCCCTCGGTCCCGTGATCCGGGAATTCATTCTGAGCGAGGCGATGCACGCGCTGGGCGTCCCCAGCACTCGAGCGCTCGCCGCGATCGAAACCGGCGAGGTGGTTTGGCGGCAGGAGGGCCGAGTTCCGGGCGGCGTCTTTACTCGCGTCGCTTCCAGCCACATTCGCGTAGGCACGTTTCAATACTTCCACGCTCGCAACGACGTTGAAGCCCTTCGCGAGCTTGTGGACTACACCATTGATCGACACTATCCAGACGCTGCAGACGATGAGAACCCCTATCTCGGTCTTCTCGATCATGTAGTGACGGCCCAAGCGCGCCTCATCGCCCAATGGATGTCGATCGGCTTTATTCATGGAGTCATGAATACAGACAACACCGCAGTGTCCGGAGAGACCATCGACTTCGGCCCCTGCGCGTTCATGGAAGGCTTCTACCCCAAATGTGTATTCAGTTCCATCGACCGAAATGGTCGCTACGCCTGGGGAAACCAAGGCAACATCGGTTTCTGGAATCTAGCTCGCTTTGCCGAGACCCTCCTTCCCCTCATCGACGAAAAGGAAGAGACTGCAGCAACCAAAGCCGAATCCGTTCTAGCTAAATTTCCCGATCGCTTCGGCTCGGAATACAGTGGCCACTTCAAAGCCAAACTCGCCCTTCCAGATCACGCCCCTGACGATATCATAAAAAGCAGCCTGGAGCTCCTCGCCCGAGAGGAAACAGACTTCACCCTCTTCTTCCGCCGCCTAACCCAATTCGCCGACGGAGGACCTCGCTCCCCTTTGGAATCCCTTTTCAAAGACTCCACGGTTTTTAAGCAATGGCATTCGGATTGGGAAAAGCAGGCGGATTTACCTAGCGGTATTCAAGCAATGGCGACTGCCAACCCTATTCGCATCCCGCGCAACCACCGAGTCGAACAAGCCATCCAAGCTGCCTACCGCCAAGACTACGCCCCATTCCATCGCCTCGTCGATGCCCTAGAAAATCCGTATGACGAATCCGAGGAATTCTCGGATATCGAGTCGCTACCACAGCCTCACGAAGTCGTAGAGAAAACCTTCTGCGGTACTTGATGCAGCCACAGCAGGATACAACCATCGGCTCGGATCCATCGGCTCTAGAGTAGCACGGGCATCTTGCCTGTGTCTTCGTAATGGATCACAGGCAAGATGCCTGTGCTACTTTTCGACTCAGCAGGTTGGGTTTTAATCGCGGCGTAAAGCCGCTCCTACAGCCATTAACGAAGCAGGAATTGCTCATTCGTGTGGATAGGTTGACGCCCGTGCGCAGGCACCGGACTACGGGCGAGACGCGTAATCCGCACTACCTTTTGAAATGGCCTGTATACCTTTTCGAGGGCAAAAAACGGCTTTACGCTCCTGTTAATCCGGAATCACTACATTCTTCTGTGTTGGATTGTGGCGCGTCAGCCAATCCTGGATATGGGCAACTACCTCTGGGTAATCTTTCGCTTCGTCGAATCGTTCCTCGAGATTGTTTTCGAGCGCATGGTTGAATAGCAACATTGGACTGCCGTCTGAGGGAATGACGGCCTTGAAATCGCCATAGCGAATGAACTGCTTGCAAAGCGCTTCTTCAGGCATCTTCTTTTTCATGGCGGCCACGATATCCGCATGCTCTGGATCATCGATCAGGTTCCGCCATTCATTGGGGTCGCGGTCTCGGTCATACAGTTCAGCCCTTCCGTCGAAGTACTGGATGTATCGCCAGCGCTTGCCCGTAATGGCATGATTTCCCCGTCCGAATGTCGTTACGGTGTGGTCGCTCCAATCGGCGTTCGGATTCGCTACCAAGGGGACTAGGCTCTGACCATCTAGTTGATCATTTTTCGGGAGACTTCCGATGCCTATCAACGTTGGATACAAATCGATTAGATTTACCGGCTGGTCGCACACTGATCCCGGCTGGAATCCCTCAGGAGCTCCGTTTTCAGGAGGGACGATAATCAGAGGAACCCGCGTCGCTCGATACCATCCCGTTGCCTTACCCCAATGCTCTTTTTCACCCAGATGCCAGCCATGATCCGACCAAAGCAAGATCCAGGTATTGTCCGCCTGCCCGCTGGACTCCAAAGAGTGCAGGAGCTTGCCCAGCATCTCGTCGACAAAAGTGACCGTCGCTAGGTAGCTGGATACGGCATTTTCCCATTGACCGTACTTCACCACGGATCTGTGCTCGCCTGAAGTTGTCGGTATGAGAGCGTAGTCGCGACCCGACCTCGAGAGATCGTCCAAGTCGCCTTCAATATGCGGAGGCAACTCGACTTCATCCAGTGGATACATGTCGTGAAAGCGCTTCGGAGCATGAAGCGGTTGGTGAGGTAGATGGAACCCAAACCCAAGGAAATAGGGCTCCTGTAAACCACGCTCGATTTCCTTAATGGCCCAAGCCAAGTCTTTGGCATCCCGGAATTCATGATCAGGCAAATCCATCGGCCCCCAATCGAAGGTATGGGTATCCTTCCAAATGCGGTCGGCAGGCATCCCATTGCGAGGAAAGGTAATGACTTTGCCATTGTAGGTCCACTCGTAGACCGGTTTTTGCTGCGAACTGAGGATGGCTTCCTTGGGCCAAGGGTGACCTGACATCGGGGCATAGCGATCGAAACTCCCCTTGGGGAAGCTGTGGTCGCCATGAAACAGCTTGCCCGCCCCGATCGTCGCATATCCGTGCCGCTTCAAATACTGGGGCATCGACTCCACCCCAGGCAATCGCTTAGGGTAGTTGGCATTATTTGAATACACGCCCGTATTCCACGCTCTCATTCCCGACATGATGGCCGCGCGAGAGGGACCGCAGACAGGAGCCGGGCAATGGGCTTCCGTGAACAAAACGCCCCGCTCAGCCAGGCTGTCCATGTGCGGCGTTTTCACCTGAGGATGGCCGTCAAGGCAACCGATCCAGTCATTTAGGTCGTCAATCGCGATGAACAGGATGTTCGGCTTGGAGTCAGCTGCCGCGCTGGAAAAAAAGATGAAGGCTGAAATATGAAGGATGAAGAAGGTAATGGGGCGAATCACTTTCATAAGCATCGATTGAACTGCTTGCATGCTCAGGGAGCAAGGAAAGGATTTTCAGTACCAAAAAGCCAATCTTAGGCGAATCTCAACAGGTAGCGGCCGATCTCCGAGCGGCCACGCTCTACCATGCTATTTTAGAATGGCCGCTCGGAGATCGGCCGCTACCATTCAAACAGTTCTTTTGCTTTGCCTTCTCAATTGTCATCCTTCCCCACATCCTCATGAGGCCTCCCATCAAGGATTTCACAGCTCTAATTTTTGGGCTCACTGCTCTGTTCAGTCATCTTCTCCATCCGGCCACGATCACCGCGAAAGAGAGCAACCCGCCCCCCAACATCGTTTTCTTCCTAGTAGATGATCTCGGCTGGACTGACATAAACGGTTGGGAAAGTCCTAATGGCCAAAGATACGACAATCCGGGAGGCGAACACGATAGCCGCTACTATTACACGCCCAATATCGCCAAGCTGCGAAACGAGGGCATGCGATTCACCAATGCCTACGCCTCCTGTCCCTTTTGCGGCCCCTCTCGGGCAAGTATACTAACGGGCAAATACCCCGCCCGCATAGGATTCACCAACAACAACACCCACGACCAAAACCAGGGACGCGGTCCGTTTCCCGTCGAGGAAATGATTTTCACCGAGCCAACCGAGCCAGAGCTGGTCCGAAACCTCGACCCAGCCAAGGAAACCACGATCGCTCGCGCCCTACAATCCGGAAAAAGCGACGAGACCCCATATTTGAGCTGCTCGATCGGCAAGTGGCACGTCTATAGCCAAGGTTCCGACAAATTGGGTCCAGAGTATCATGGATTTGATTACAATATCGGCGGCAGCTACCGAGGCCAGCCAGTTGGAGGGAATCGGCCTGGTTGGAACTTTTATCGGGGCGATGGCTGGAGCTCAGAGTATTTCCCAAATCTTGAATCTCCTTTGGCAAATTATGCGCCTGATTGGCCGTCGGACAACAGTAGAAGCTTCAAAGAATTCGACTACCTAACGGACGCTCTCACCCATCGGGCTCTCGAGTTTATCGAGCTGGCAGACAAAAGGGAAAAGCCCTTTTTCCTCTATCTGTCTCACTACGGAGTACATAGCCCCATGCAAGCTAAGCGATACGATACCAACGGCGATGGGCTAATCGATCCCAGCGAACCTGAAGTCCACGCCGGTCTGTTTGCGCAACGATGGGGAAGCGATGAGCGGCACGAAATCAATCCGCCAGAAAGCAGTACAGAATTCCATACGCGCTACACATACGCCTCGATGGTCAAGAGCATCGACGAAAGTCTTGGCCAAATCATGGATCGTCTCGATAGCATCGGCCTGACTGACAACACGGTAATCTTCTTCTACTCGGACAACGGCGGCGTCGAACGTAATGGCTTCACTTCAAACAACCCCTTGCGAAGCGAGAAAACCCACGGCTACGAAGGCGGAACACGAGTGCCTCTTATCGTCCGCGGACCGGGTATCGAGGCGAATGGCGTATCCGCTACGCCAGTCACCGGAGTAGACTTTTTCCCAACCATATTGGAACTAGCAGGCATTTCAGCAACCAAAGCCGAACGCGTTTCGGGAAACGGTGTCTCACGGAACGAAATAGATGGGGTGAGCCTCGTATCGCTATTCGATGGAGACGCTTCCGACTTTATTCGCGAAAACGATCCCTCTACAGAGGCTGACGATGGAGCAATCTTCTGGCATGTACCCCACTATAAGCATTCCGCCCCTTATAGCGCGATTATCAAAGATGGGATGAAGTTCATGCGGTTTTGGGAGGATGGCGACAACCTGAAGAATCGCCCAGAACCAGAAGATGGATACTTTATGTCGGAGAAGGAGCTTTACGATCTTTCCAGCAATATCGGGGAATCCGGCGCGCGGAATCTCTACGCAACGAATCGATCCGTGGCGGCGGAGCTAGAGACAGTCCTCATCCATTGGCTAAAAAGTGTTGATGCCGCGATGCCGACCGCCATTCGACGATCCAATCGACAAGGAACCGACCACCAGTGGTATAGCTCTTGGTTGTTGAAACAAAATCCAATCCCCAGCGAAAATGATTCCTTTCAAGAAGCGATCAACGATGCCAAAAGCGGCGACACTATAACCGTTTTCCCAAGTCAAATCGGCGAATCCGTTGAGTCGCCACCCGGGCTGAATCCTGTATCTATTGAGACCGCTTATTGAGCAGACTAGGCGACAAACGCATGAGGGCTCTGGCCCGTCACAGCGACGTTTCCATTTATCATAGCCTCGCTACTCATAGCCGAGATACAGGCGGCGATGTGGGGATTTCGCAGACCCCACAGGTAAGCCTTTTCGGCAATGTGCCGATTGCCCGGCACGAGACGATGCATCTTCTCAACTAAGCCTGGTAGCGGATCGACTTGGCCACCCCGATCGGGATGCGGAGCCCGGGCCACTTTCATGGCCACGATACCAAGATCCTTCCCGTGAGCGTATTCCAAGGCAGGAGCCACCCACTCTTCATTGGAGATATTGTAGGCCACCATCGCCATGTCGTAGTGCTCGGAATCAGCCGCAGCTCGAGCGATGGCAGCTGGATCGTTATGGGCAGATACACCCAGAAAACGCATCTTGCCTTGGCGTTTCAGCGTGTCCACTGCCTCCAGCATTTCCGGACATTCCAGGTGCTTTGCGTGAGTCGCTCCGTGAGCGGCAAATAGAATATCTACGTGATCCGTACCCAGATTCTTGAGGCTCTTTTCTAGTTCATCGATAAGGCCTTGCTTCATTCCACGCCGCGTATCGTCCGATAAGCGGTCCCCATACCAGTCCTCCAGCACATCGTCGCGGATTAGTTTCTCCGCTTCGGTGATTTGCCAGGTACCGTAGTTGCAAAGGTAATACTCTTTGAATATTTCTTGATCCTGTATGCGGGCCCCCATTTCCGCCCGGACTCTACCTTGTTCGCGAGCATTGAGCGATTCCCAAATCTCGGCATAAGGCTTAGATCGAGCCGTCTTCAAAAACTGGCTGGTTTTAGTCGTGACAAAAACGCGATCACGCTTGGAATGCGTGTTAATCACATTGGCGATTCCTCGTTCGCTGCCGCCCCGTCGATAGTTGGATGCCGCATCGATGTAATTGATGCCCTTTTCGATGGCCGCCTCTAGAAACTCCCAGCCACCCGGCTCGTCTTTCACGACTAGCCCGCCGCAAACGATCTCGGAAACCATCAGGTTCGTCCTACCCAATCGGCGATAAGCCATGCCTTTTTGGCGATTGCGCCATTCCACATTCGATCCTGGATTCGCGTTCTGCCCATAGGCCAGATTCCCAGAAGCGGCGACCGCCGCTGTCGCTCCGGCTGCAGCAATAAAAGTTCTCCGATTGATATTCGATTCAGACATAGTGGTATCCTTCGCTTTAGATTAGGCCTCGAGAAACTCGCCCCTTAACTAAGAGCAGCATCAATGGACTAGCAAATAAAAAGGAGGGAGAGTCCTCCAAGGTTTGAAACGCTGTCCCCTTAATCCAGACCGGAGGTCGGGCTCCACCTAATTATCAAAAGACACAGGGTGGAATGCGACGTCCCGGCGCGTTTGCAATGCCAACCAGAATCATATCGCGGGATAAACCCGCTCCTACGGAGTAGTGACCTGGACTAGATTCAACATCATGCAGGTCTCGCCATAGCGGGACCATCCTGCTAAGGCGAAAGCCGGATCCTGTTAGACAAATACCCTATTCCCGCGCTCGCGGGGCGATGTGCCCAGGCAATTCCGATCAATCCGGATACGCGCCTTCTTCGATAGCGATCTCGAGCAGATCATTCAATTGGGTTTCCGCTTTGGCTACCGATCGCTTTCCCGCTATGTTGTCAAACTCCTCTGGATCTTTGACCATCTCGTAGACTTCGCGGGTCCCATCAACGTACTGAATCAATTTGCGCTCTTCAGTTCGAATCATGTTATTGGATACATCTCCATAAGTGGACTGAGCCGGAACACTCCATGGCGCATTGGGATTCTCGAGAAGCGGGGTTAAATCGTGCCCTGTAATACGCGGGTCCGGCAAATGAAGACCTGCCATCGACATTACGGTTGGGTAGATATCAATGAGACTAACTGGACGAAAGCTTCGTTTTCCGGCCGATTGCGGATTTCGGGGATCTTTGATAAAGAAGTTCACTTGATTGGCTGGATCCCACAACGCGAATTTAGTTAGGTGCAGCTTTTCTCCCAATGCGTATCCATGATCGCTCCACAAAATGACTAATGTATTATCTGCGTGAGAGCTGTTTTCCAAGCCATCCAAAATCCGGCCAACAGCCCGGTCGGCAATCGCGCAACTAGCGAAATAATGCATGAGCATGTTCTTCCAGCCCTTGAGATCTCCCTGGTTCTTGTCGATGCTGAGCCCGTGTTTCAGCATGGTAGTAAACCGGTCTCTACCCAAAATCGGATCCCCTCTTTCGTCACGTTCCATCCCCGACCACTTGAAGGCAAACTCGGGCACATCGTCCCCATCATTCTTGAACATCTCCAGCATGTCGTAGGTGACGTTCATTTCCTCCACGGGAAATAGGTCTAGAAGGTCCTTGGTCGCATAAAAAGGCAGGTGCGGTCGAAAAATCCCTAGAGCGAGAAAGAATGGCTGATCTTCTGAAACTTTGAACGTCACGCCTTCGTAAGTCGCAGATCCCGTTTCCAAGGTCCGCGCCATGAAATCCGCTTTAGCATAATCGTCGAGCAACGTGTACTCGGCATCATCATCGCCCTCCTGTCCCCAAGCTAGCCCCTGGGATTCCCACTTTGAAGGAACACGTTCACCCGCATTGCTCGTCACGTTAACCCAATCCGTCCAGGAGAGAGGATTATCCGAGTGGTGATAATCACTCCATCTATGGAAGATCTTTCCCGTGGAAGCCGTGTACCAACCATGCTTGCGTAAATGTTGGGGTATCGTCTGGGCGTTCTCCAAATAACGCGCCCCCGCGTACATGAAGTCTCGGAAAAAGATTCCTCCTGCATTCGTAGTAAGACCTGACTTGTGCGGACGGATACCCGTCATCAAGGCAGCTCGACTCGGGTTGCAAGCCGGGGAGGCGCAATAGGCATTCATAAACGTAATACCCTGATCCGCCAGTCGCTGAATATTGGGCGTCATGCGGTTCGCCACTTCGGTCCGGAGTTTCTTGTCCGGATAAACGTACTTCAGAAAACTGCCCGGCTCCTCGGCGAATACCGAACCGATCGGCTTTAGATCGTCGATGGCGATCATGAGCACATTCAGAGGGCGATCGCCTTTATGATGGGAGCCGTGGGCAAGGCTGAAGCTGAAGACAGATAGAAAGAACAGGATGAGTGATTTCATGAGGATAGGGAAGCAACCTAATGGTACAATGCGTATCCGACTCTTCGAATCTAGCCAGAAAATTAATTAACAGGATCCCGCGAACCACGGGATCCTCTTGAATTCTCTCATCGAAGTGCCACACCTAGATCTTGACCCATTTGGGCTACCGTAGAGACTCCCTACGATATCCCCTCGCCCATCATGAACTCGAACATATCCCGTCGCTCCTTTATTAAAGCTAGTTCGGCCCTGGCTGGTTTCCAAATACTCCCATCCGGTCTCCTCGCCAATTCGCCCAACGGCAAGCTTTGCACCGCCCACATAGGCGTGGCAGGCAAAGGATATACTGACACCTTCAACCTCGCCGCCGACACCAGGGTCCAAGTGCTCGGGCTCTGCGATGTCGATTTGCGTCATCTTAATGGGGAGGGTCCTCGAATCCGGAAAGACCGACCTACTATTCCCGCCCCCAATGCCCGCAAGTTCCAGGATTACCGAGAAATGCTCAGCGAGTTAGGAGACACGATCGATGCGGTTTCGATTTCCACGCCCGACCATACGCACTACCCCGCTACTTTGGCCGCAATGGAACGCGGCAAGCATGTCTTCACTCAGAAGCCACTGACAAATAACATCGCCGAGGCCCGTCATCTCATGAAGGTGGCCCGCGAAAAAGGCCTGGCCACGCAAATGGGTATTCAAAATAAAGCTACGGAGGGATATCGTTTAGCGACGCGGCTCATTCGCGAAGGAGCCATAGGCAAAGTTTCCAAAGTGTACGTATGGTGCTGGAAAGATTGGGGACACGATGGAGCTCCCTACGCCGGCGAAGACCCGGTTCCCGACTATCTCGATTGGAATCTCTGGCTAGGAACGGCTTCAAAACGCCCATTTCTTGAACAAAAGTACCACCCTGGCCAATGGCGTCGTTCACTAGAGTTCGGTTGTGGCACTCTCGGAGATATGGGTGTCCACATATTCGATACGCCATTTGACTCCCTGGGCCTAGAGCCACCCATCTGGGCGAAAGCGACTTGCCGGGAGCCCAATAATTTCAGCCTGCCAACCAAAAACATTGTCCGCTACGGATTTAAGCCGACACCACTGACCACCAAGGATTTTCAGTGGACATGGTACGATGGCGAGCATTCCCCACCCGAAGGGCCCGACATGGATCTGCCGCAAGGACAAAGCCTTCCCCGACAAGGCGCCATGTTTGTGGGCGAGGAAGGTCGCATGCTCCTGCCCCATATCGCTGGTCCCCAGTTGCTGCCAAGAAGCCTCTACTCGAAGCTGAAGAAGCCGGACATGGGACCGCCTGTAAACCACTACGGGCAATGGATAGACGCAATCTATGGTAGCAAAACTAAGCCGGCAGCCAATTTCGAGTATTCCGGAAAAATGGTTGAAGGCGTCCTACTGGGAGTCGTCGCCGGCCTTTACCCCGAGAAGAAACTCAAGTGGAACTCGGCCAAGGGCAAAGTAACCAACCTCACCGAGGCCAACAATTTCATCAAACGGGAATACCGGGTGTTTTAGAAGCAGAAGAGATCGTATTCGATATTTAAGATCGCCCTCCCATGGTTACGGGATCGCTGGATCCGCGAAGCAGGACGATGTTCATATCAATTCCCGCTTTCCTTAATATCCAGCGCCAAGCTCTTATCCATTCGACAATCAATCCCGTTTGATTGAAACTGATCGTCTCAACCACGCGACCCCCTGTTAGCCATGAGCGAAGAAGAAGGAGAATATACTGGCAACCCAGAGCATCGCATTCCTGGAATGGTTTGCTGGAACGAACTCCAATCGCTCGATCCCGAAGCGAGCAAAACCTTCTATAGCCAGATGTTCGATTGGGACGTCAATAAAATGGAGATGCCAACGTGAACCTATACCATGTTCCAATGCGGTAACGTTTCGGTAGCAGGGCTAATCGAACCCACGCTTGCTGAGACCGTAGGATCCAGCTGGATACACTACGTTACTGTAACCAAGCTAGAAGACGCTATCGCGAAGGCCAAAGGCCTCGAAGGCGCTGTTATCGTCGAGCCTACCGATCTCCCCCCAAGGCCGCTTCGCCATCATTCGCGACCCACACGGAGCCCAACTTGGACTATTTGAGTACAAGGATTCGTTGATAGATTAGATTGTACTGATTCAGGACAATCCTCAACCGTTCCCTCGCCTCCACCGCTTAACCGACACCCAAGCGCCTGTGATTACGAGAATCCCTCCGGCGCCAGATAAAAGCCCCCAAATCAATTCGGCAATAAAGCCACAGGCACCAAAAGTATGCAAACGCCCGAAATTCCTCCGGTACCAGGAAAATGGTCCGCTCGGCGCTTCACCCGAAGGCTTAATTTCTTGACCGGTATAGGGATCGATGAAGAGCCTCAAATTCTGCCCGTCTGCGGAAAAGAAGAACGCGTGAACGGCGGTATCTCGATTTGACGGCTGAAATCCTGTCCATTGGGCATCAGCCATTAGCAGCAAAGCTTTCTCCATTATCGGATCAATCGGCAGCTTCTCGACATGCTCCGGAGCGACAACGAAAGGCCTCGTTTGCTGTGTAGGCGACCCTTGAATACCCTCGACCAATGGCCATACGTGCTGCCCCCAAGTAAACGTGATTCCAGTTATCGCCATAATTATTAGCGGAAGCATAGCCACCAACCCCAGCGCGTTATGCCAGTCGAGCGCCTGGCCTCGCTTAAGAGTCCTAGCAAGGGTTCGGCCACGCAATGGCCACCACAATATCAATCCAATGATGCAGGTGATCGCCAAAACCAATGAACTACCCGCCACTATCTGCTGGCCAACTCGACCTGCCGCGAGATGGCGATGAATATCGATCATCAAATGGCTAAAGGAAAAGCCATCCGCCATTCTGGTCAGCTCCCCGGGTAAGGATTGAGAAATACACAGCCTCCCCGATTCCCTTCCGATCTAAGCTCCGTGCAATAGGCGCTGTAGGAGTGTGCAGGAGACTTCGGAATACCCAGGTGGTTTACCCGGAACGGAGGGTCCGCGGTTTGGTAGCGGTTCAAGACTTCAGCAACCGATAGGGGCGAGTCGGTCACTTCTAACTGAAAATGCTCTTTATGCTCCCATCGGAACAGATCTCCCTCGAATATCAAGACGGTCCCTGTCAGGCAAATCAGGGCGATCGGCAGAGCCGCAATCCATCCGATCCAAAAGTGTAGATGAAACCAAATCGAACGCGTTCTCCTTTTGGATCCTGCTGTAGGGGCATCGGCGGATACGTCGCCCATGTACAAGCAAGATGAGGCTACTGCTCACGTCAATCAAGTCGAAACTATTGTCTCGAAGAGATACCTATTTGCGACAACGGATCAACTAGCGAACAACGAGAGCGATGTTAATTCAAATCGGTACTAAACAGGCAGGATGCCTGTTCTACCCCTCTACTTCCTCACACGCTCGTATTCCTTGTTCACCGCGTCATCGCCCCAGCGATCGATAACCGCCCGCAAGGCGTTGTCGGTTTCCGGAAAACGGCCTTTGTCATCAGTCTCCAAGACCCAGCGATAAAGGATATCGCGATGATTGGCCAAAGCGACTTGATGATCGCGATCGATCGAGTGAACCAAGTTGTTCGTCTCATGGGGATCGGTCCACAAATCATAGAATTCTTCCGCCGGACGTTCGTTGCTGAAAAAATGGGCCTGAACGGGATTCAAGTTGCCGGCTTCGTACTCGCTCTCCATAAACTTGAGTAGTTCCCAATCGCTGCGGTAATTCGGCTGCATATACGGTTTTTCTGTCATGAAATTACGGATATACTTATAACGCTTCGAAGTGATAGCTCGAATTCGGTCGATCGTGAAATCGCAGCGATCGCGAGCGGAAACGACGTAGTCTCGGTGAAAGTCTTCAGCCAGAAAATTCATGCCATGCATGTTGCCCGGTACTTGAATATCCGCTAAAGCTAGCGTTGTCGCGCTGATATCGATACCGCTCACCAAGTCATCGCGTACAGCGCCAGAGGGAATTCCCGTTCCTGCTAAAATGAAGGGCACTTTAATTCCTCCCTCGTAGAGGAATTGCTTGCTGCGAGGCAATCGGCTTCCGTGATCGGAGAAAAAGAAGATCACCGTATTGTCATATAATCCATCGCGCTTCAGGCCTTCCACGATCTCGCTCAACTCGCGATCGAGCTCCAAGATTGTAT